>JAZKBJ010000264.1:310-1300 GCA_040388685.1 Pseudomonadota bacterium | reverse complement strand
CTGCCGGGTAAGTAAAACTCAGTTTTACACGTAAAGCAAAGGCATTCAGCAGAATTTGACCGTATTGGGCCAAATTGAATATGCTTTCGACCAGTCCGGCGCTGCGCAAGCAGGAAATTGCAGGATTGTTGCTACACCAGCCCCAGCTTCGCCAGATCCGCCGCGATCTGAGCGGGCAGCACTTCGCCTGCTTCGCCATCGGCCAGATCGCGCGGCGCGTCGGCGTCTTCGAGATAGCGCCAGCCCTGATGGGCGCGTTTCGGGCTGGGGTGGACGTCGATCAGCTTCGTCGAGATCACGATGTTCGTGCGACCGCCCTCGGCTTCCTCGAACCCGAGGATTTCCGAGCGCGCGACCAGTTGGTGCTTGTGAATCCAGAACAGCGAACTGCCGATCATCTCAGCCGCACGCTTCGGTCGGTTCTTGGTTGTCAGCCGCGCTTCCGTGGCGTCACCGCGCCGCCCGCCGCTCGAAAACCACGCGTGGATTTCGGTCAGCGACTGCGCGCCATAGGCAACCTTGGTCATGTGCAGCGGCATTGCTCTGCCTCGTCACCCTGCCAGCCCGCTCAGCACGGCCAGCCCGAGGAACGAGAAGAACCCCATGACATCGGTCGCCATCGTCACGAATACGGCAGAAGAGACAGCCGGGTCCACTTTCAGCCGGTCGAGCGTCACCGGCACGAGGATTCCGGCAAGGCCCGCCACCAGATTGTTGATGACCATCGCCGCCCCGATCACCGCGCCCAGCAGCGGGTTCGAGAACAGCAGCGCCGTGCCCGCACCGATCAGCAGGCCCAGCGTCGCGCCATTGGTCGCCGCGATCCTGAATTCGCGCAGGATCATCCTCACGGTGTTCGAACTGGTCAGCTGGTTGGTCGCAATCGCGCGCACCACCACCGCCAGCGTCTGCGTCCCGGCATTGCCGCCCATGCCCGAGACGATCGGCATCAGCACCGCCAGCAGCGCAAACCGCGCAATCGCGCCCTGA
>JAZKBJ010000264.1:0-300 GCA_040388685.1 Pseudomonadota bacterium | reverse complement strand
CCCGACCACCGATGCCGCCACCAGTGCGGTGCCAAGGTTCACGATCAGCCAGGTCAGGCGCGTGCGCACCGTCAGCAGGATCGGCTCGTTGATGTCGCCATCGCCCGCGCCCGACAGGCGCAGGATGTCCTCGCTCGCCTCTTCCTGAATGATGTGGACGATATCGTCGACGGTGATCTGCCCGACCAGCCGCCCGCTCTCGTCCACCACGGCGGCTGAAATCAGCGCGTATTTCTGGAAGCGTAGCGCCACTTCTTCCTGATCCATCGTCACCGGGATCAGCGTCTGGTCGCGCTTCAT
>JAZKBJ010000263.1:16956-21170 GCA_040388685.1 Pseudomonadota bacterium | reverse complement strand
TGCGCTCCGGTCATTCCGTCCGGGCGTTCGTCCACGGTCAGGCTGCCGTCGTGCGCTTCGGCGATGGTGCGGGCGATGGCAAGACCGAGGCCGCTGTGCGCGCCGAACGCTTCCTCGGTCGGGCGGACCGAGTGGAAGCGCTCGAACACCTTTTCGCGTTCGGATGCCGGGATACCGGGGCCTTGGTCAGTCACGGTGAGATGCGCGGCATCCCCGTCTCCCCAAACCGCGACATCGACAGTGCCGCCGGGCGGGGAGAACGACACCGCATTGTCGAGCAGGTTTTCGAGCACGCGTTCCAGCCGCGCGGCATCACCGGGGACCACTGTGTCGCCGCCGCGGTTCTCGAACCGGATAGGCACAGAAACCTTGGCGCGGACATCGCGCGCGCCCACCACCTGGCAAGCGAGCGCCGCCAGATCTAGCGGCACAAACGTGGCGCGGCTGAGTTCGGCATCGATCCGGCTGGCGTCGGCAATCTCGGTAATCAGGCGGTCTAGGCGCTGCACGTCATGCGCGGCGATATCGGCCAGTTGGCGGCGCAGCGCCGGATCGTCGACGCGCTCCATCGTTTCCAAGGCGCTCGACAACGACGCCAGCGGGTTCTTGAGTTCGTGCGCGACGTCTGCTGCAAACATTTCCACGGCATCGATGCGCTGGCGCAAGGCGGTGGTCATGTCGGACACGGCGCGGGCGAGCAGCCCGATCTCGTCCCCGCGATCAGGCAACCGGGGCACGACCACCTCGCGCTCGCGCCCCAGCCGTACCCGCACCGCCGCGCGGACGAGCGCCCGCAGCGGCTGAACGATGGTTCGCGCCAGAAACAGCGAAAGCTGGATCGACAGCAGCAGGGCGATGCCGATGATGATGACCAGCGTCTGGCGGGCATCACGAACCGACTGCGTGATGTCGAGCGCATTGCGCAAGGTCAGCAGGACGTCGCCTTTGCTGCCGACGGGCGCTGCCGCCGTGATCACCGGAGTGCGGTCCGGGGCATAGCGCAGGAACACTTCGGTCCGGCCCGAGGCACGTGCGGCCTTGATCTCGGGCCAGCTTCCGGCGGGCTGCTCGGCGGTATCGCTGTACGGTTCGATGGTGGGAGCGTTGACGATGAAATCCACGCCGCGGTCAAGCAGCCGCGCGGCCTTCTGATACCATGGCTCGGTTTCGGGATCGATCAGCGCAAACGACGGGCGCGCCAGAGCAAAACTGTCGGCCAGCAGCCTGCCCTGCCCATCATAGAGCCTGAGGCGCAAGGTCTGTTCGGTGCCGATCCGGGCGAGCAGGATGCGCCGCTGTTCGATGGGGGCGCCGTCGAGCGCATCGGCGGCGATATCGGCTTCGGCCCGCGCAAGCTTGAAGCGCTCTTCGATCAATTGCGCGCGGTAGCTGTCGAGGTAGAAGAAGCCGCCTGCCAGCAGGGCCAGCGCGATCACGTTGACGAACAGGATGCGCGTGGTCAGTGACACCCCGCGAATGCGCGGCAGACGGCGCAGGCGCACGCGGGGCGGCGCTGGCATGCCGCCGTCAGTCCTCGGCAAAGCTGTAGCCCGCGCCATAAAGCGTCTCGATCGCCCCGAACTGTGGATCGGCGGCGCGGAACTTGCGTCGCAAACGCTTGATGTGGCTGTCGATGGTGCGGTCGTCGACGAAAACGTCGTCGTGGTAGGCTGCGTCCATCAACTGGTTGCGCGTCTTGACCACGCCCGGCCGCATCGCCAGCGCCTCAAGGATCAGGAATTCGGTGACCGTCAGCGAGACAGGCCGGTCGTCCCAGGTCACCGCGTGGCGGGCCGGGTCGATCACCAGCCGCCCGCGCCGGATCGGGTCGGGCAGCGGCTCGCCGGTCGCTTCCTGCTCCTCCGCCTCGCGCCTGACAATATCGCTCCTGCGCAGGATCGCCTTGATCCGCGCCACCAGCAGGCGCTGGCTGAACGGCTTGGCGATATAGTCGTCCGCCCCCATCGACAGGCCCAGCGCCTCGTCGAGTTCATCGTCCTTGCTGGTCAGGAAAATGAGCGGCAAGTCGCTTTTTTCGCGCAGGCGGCGCAGCAGTTCGAGGCCATCCATGCGCGGCATCTTGATATCGCAAACCGCCAGATCAGGCGGATTGTCGAGCATGGCTTTCAACGCCGTGTCACCGTCATTGTAGAGCCGCGTGGCGAAGCCTTCGGTCTGCAGCGCAATCGAAACCGTGGTCAGGATATTGCGGTCATCGTCCACCAGCGCGATAGTCCGGGGAAGGTCGGAAAGTCCGGTCCGTTCGACTGCGGTTGCAGGTGGGGTGGTGACCATCCCCGACCGTTACCGGCACGTGCCGCTTCGTGCAACTTTATGCCGGAAAACCCTTCGAAAACCCAAGTTGCATGTCGCGCAACTTGCTGCGCAAAAAACTTCGTTGTCCTGTGCCATTTGACGCAGCAAAGCCCAGACACTATGCGCCATCGGAGAATCAGCGCATTCGTATTCGCAATTACGCGCCGGACAGGGGCTTTTCCCTGATGCGGCGCCGCCACCGGGAGGCTTGAAGTGTCCGTTACCCGCCTGAACGTATCCCTCGCCAGCCAGGGATTCCCCGAGCCGGCCGAACTTTTCGCCAATCTCGGCACCGCGCCGCTGGTTGAACATGCCGTCCGCAATGGCGAAGGCCTGCTCTCGGTCGATGGCCCGCTGGTCGTCGAAACCGGAAAGCACACCGGCCGCTCGGCCAAGGACAAGTTCATCGTCCGCGACGCCGAGACCGAGAATACCGTGTGGTGGGGCAAGACCAACGTGGCGATGACGCCCGAACACTTCGCCACGCTCAAGGCCGATTTCATCAAGGCACTGGGCGAAAAGGACCGGCTCTATGTGGCTGACCTGTTCGGCGGCTCGCAGCCCGAAAACCGCGTCAACGTGCGCGTCATCAACGAATTCGCATGGCACAACCTGTTCATCCGTACGTTGCTGGTGCGTCCGACCACGGACGAGCTGGCATCGTTCGCGCCTGAATACACGATCATCGACCTGCCCAGCTTCCGCGCCGATCCCGAGCGTCATGGCTGCCGCAGCGAAACCGTGGTTGCGGTCAACTTCACCGAGAAGCTGATCCTGATCGGCGGCACCGCCTATGCGGGCGAAATGAAGAAGTCGGTCTTCGGCATCCTCAACTACCTGCTGCCGGTCAAGGGCGTCATGCCGATGCACTGCTCGGCCAACATCGGCCCGAACGGCGACACCGCTGTGTTCTTCGGCCTTTCCGGCACCGGCAAGACCACGCTTTCGGCCGACGCTTCGCGCACCCTCATCGGTGACGACGAGCATGGCTGGTCCGACACCGCCGTGTTCAACTTCGAAGGCGGCTGCTACGCCAAGGTCATCCGCCTTTCGGCAGAGGCCGAGCCGGAAATCTTCGCGACGACCAAGCGCTTCGGCACCGTGCTCGAAAACGTCGTGATCGACCCCGTGACCCGCACGATCGATCTCGACGACAACCGTCTCGCCGAAAACAGCCGCGGTTCCTATCCGATCGACTTCATCCCGAACTGCTCGGAGAAGAACCTCGGCCCGGTCCCCGCCAACCTGATCTTCCTCACGGCTGACGCCTATGGCGTGCTGCCTCCGATCGCGCGCCTCACGCCCGATCAGGCGATGTATCACTTCCTTTCGGGCTACACCGCGCGCGTTGCCGGCACCGAAATCGGCGTGACCGAACCGGAAGCCACGTTCAGCACCTGCTTCGGCGCGCCGTTCATGCCGCGTCACCCGTCGATCTACGGCAACCTTCTCAAGGAGCGCATTGCCAAGGGCGGCGTGAAGTGCTGGCTGGTCAACACCGGCTGGTCGGGCGGCAAGGCCACGCAGGAAGGCATCAAGCGCATGCCGATCAAGGCCACCCGCGCCCTGCTCAACGCCGCGCTCGACGGCAGCCTGAACAACGCGACCTTCAAGAAGGATCCGAACTTCGGCTTCGAAGTTCCGGTCGAAGTCGCCGGCGTCGACACCCGCCTGCTCGATCCGCGCGGCGCCTGGGCCGATGGCGAGGAATACGACAAGACGGCGCAGGAACTGGTCCGCAAGTTCGTCGACAACTTCCAGCAATTTGCCGAGCACGTCGACCAGTCGGTCCGCGACGCGGCGCCTGTCGCGGCCTGATCCGTTAACAACAGAACCAACACGTTTCGAGGCCCCTTCGCGGGGCCTCGTTTCGTTCTAGCGCTTATGTCGTCGGATAC
>JAZKBJ010000263.1:12682-16946 GCA_040388685.1 Pseudomonadota bacterium | reverse complement strand
CCCAGCCCCTCCCTCAAGGGAGGAGAGCGAGACTTGCGGAGCCTTCAGGCGAAGTTAGTCGCAGCGGGGAGGGTGTGCTGCGACCCCGTTTACAAACCATACAGTCTCCATTCGCTTGAGTTCAGGCGAAAGTGGCGCTGGCCTTGAGCAGGTTGTAGGCTTCGACCACCTCCTGCAAGCGGCCTTCATGGCTGCGGTCGCCGCCGTTGCGGTCAGGATGGAACTTGCGCACCAGTTCGGAATAGCGGCTGCGCAAGGCACGGCGGTCCGCCTCGTAATCCAGCTTCAGCACATCATAAGCCTTGCGCTCGTCCGGGCTGATGCCTCGGCGCGCGGCTTCGGCTGCCCGCAGATGATCCTCGCGCCGTGCCCTCGCCCGCGACGAAATGGCCTCCAGCGGATCGGCGAAATCCGCCCAGCGCGGGGCGGCGTCGATCCCCGCATCGGGCCGGAAGGCGCGCGTCTCGCGCTCCCAACCGGACAGCGGCGATTGCGCCTTGAGAATCTCCTCGGGCGTCATTCCGGCAAAGAAATCATAGCCCGCATTGAACTGGCGCACGTGGTCGAGGCAGAACCAGCGATAATCGCCCGGTCCATCGAAGCCCGAGGTGCGCAGGCCGGGCGCGCGAAACTCGCCCGGCTCGTCGCAACCGGGGGCATTGCAGATGCGTCCGTCACTTTGGACGCGGCCGTGGAACTTGTCATTTCGCATGCGGCTTCCACATGGCGACGGAGCGGCTAGAAGGGAAGCCATGACAGGACCAATTGCACTGGAAATCGAACGTCTGCTCACGCAGGCCTTTGCCCCCACCCGCCTTGCCGTGATCAACGACAGCGCCAGCCACGCAGGCCATTCCGGCCACGATGGCTCGGGCGAATCGCATTTCACGGTTGAAATCGAAAGCGCCGCCTTCGCGGGCGAATCGCGCCTGAACCGGCAGCGCATGGTCAACAAGGCGCTAGGCGACATGCCCGGCGAGCGCGTCCACGCCCTTGCGATCAAGGCGCGCGCTCCCGGTGAATGAACAGGCGCGCCGCATCCGCCGCGCGGCGCGCATCCTTTTGCTGGACGAGCATGACCGGCTGCTGCTGATCCGTTTCACCCCGCCGGACCGGGGCGCATTCTGGTGTGGGGTTGGCGGCGAGTGCGATCCGGGCGAAGACTTCGCTGACGCGGCCACGCGGGAACTGTTCGAGGAAACCGGACTGATCGTCCCCGATTGCGGCCCGGAGATCGCCCGGCGCAGCGACGACTACCTTACGCTTGTGGGGGAACCGATCACCTCGGACGAGCGCTTCTTTCGTGTGCGAACACCCTCGTTCACGCCGGACACACGCGGTCATACCGAGATAGAGCAAGAGCTTATCGGTGAATTCCGCTGGTTCACCCGCGCAGAACTGGCAGGATGGCATGAACCCGTGTTTCCGGTGAATATCCTCGAACTGCTCGAACTGGAGTCAGAAGAATGACCAATCCTGTCATCCAGACCATCACGCCCGTTACTCACGATCTCGGCGCGTTCGAGGTCCGCCGCGCCATTCCGTCGCGCCAGCGCACCATGGTAGGCCCGTTCATCTTCGTCGACCAGTTCGGCCCGGCGCATTTGCCGGAGGGCACGGCGATGGACGTGCGCCCCCATCCGCACATCAACCTCGCCACGGTGACATGGCTTTTCGAAGGCGCCATCGATCACCGCGACAGCCTCGGCTCCTTCGCCACGATTCGTCCGGGCCAAGTCAACCTGATGACCGCAGGGCGCGGAATCGTCCATTCAGAACGCACCCCGCCCGCCGAACGCCCCGGCGGCCCGCACCTCTACGGCATGCAGACATGGCTCGCCCTGCCCGATGGCCGCGAGGAGATCGACCCGGCGTTCGAGCAGTGCACCGATCTGCCGCTGATCGAAGACAACTGCGTCAGCGCGCGCGTGATCATGGGCACGCTATGGGGCAAGACCGCGCCGACCACCCAGCACGCCGCCACGATCTATGCGGAAATCCTGCTGGCTCCGGGCGGGTCCATACCGGTCGATGCCGAGGCCGACGAGCGTGCGGTGATGCTGGTGGGCGGCGAGGCGAGCATCGCGGGCGTGGCGCTCGGCCTGTATGAACTCACCGTGCTGGCCCCCGGCATGGCGATGCGCTTGTCCTCAGAAGCTGGCGGGCGCGTGATGCTGCTCGGCGGCGAAGCCTTCACTACGCCGCGCCACGTCTGGTGGAATTTCGTCAGTTCCAGCCGCGACCGGATCAATCAGGCCAAGCTGGACTGGGAAGGTGGCCTTTTCCCCAAAGTGCCGGGCGACGACAAGGAGCATATCCCCTTGCCGCGCATCGCCACGACGGTCAGCTATCCATAAAACAATGAGCGGGAGCGACGCCATGGAACAGACGAGAGTGAAACTCGCCAGCGGGATCGAGTTGGATACGGTCGATGTGGGACCGCGCGATGCGCCGGTTCTGATCTTCCTCCACGGCTTTCCCGAAAGCCATCGCACGTGGCGGCACCAGATCGCGCACCTTTCCGACCGTTTCCGCTGCATCGCGCCCGACCAGCGCGGCTATCGCGGCTCGTCCGCTCCGGAAGGCGTAGAGAACTACACTCCGGACAAGCTGATCGGCGACGTGTTCGGGCTGGCCGACGCGCTCGGCGTGGGGCAGTTCACCATCCTCGGGCACGACTGGGGCGGTGCCATCGCGTGGGGTGTCGCACTTCTCGGCCAGGGTACGCGCGTTACCCGCGCGGTCATCGCCAATGCACCACACCCGCTGATCTTCCCGCGCCTGCTCTGGACCGACCCGGAACAGCGCGCCGCCAGCCAGTACATGCGTGCCTTCCGCGACACCGGAAACGATGGGCTGGTGCGCGAACACGGCCTTGGCGCGCTACTGATGAAGGCGCTCAATTGGGAACGCTCGCCAGCGATGGAGGCCGAAGAACGCGCGGCCCTGATGCAGGACTGGTCAAACCCCGACACCGCCATCGCCATGCTTAACTGGTATCGCGCAAGCTCCATCATGGTGCCGCCGATGGATGCGCCCTTCGTCCTGCCCGAAAACTACACGGACGCGCCGCTGCCGCCGCTTGCCATCCCGACGCTGGTGATCTGGGCCATGGACGACAAGGCCCTGCCGCCCTGCAATCTTGCCGGAATGGACAAGCTGGTGACCAACCTCACCCTCACCGAAGTGCACGACTGCGGCCATTTCGTACCGTGGGAAGCCCCCGCAGAAGTCAATGCAGCGCTGGACGCGTTCCTTGATGCCTGAAGCGGCCTCGGCTTCACTGCTGCGCAACCACGGCGGCGGGCACGCGCCGGTCAGTTATCTCGAACTGTTCTTCGACCTCGTCTACGTCTTCGCGATCACGCAAGTCTCGCACTTCCTGCTGATGCATCCGGGCTGGTCCGGGCTGATCGAGGGTGTGATCCTGTTCCTGGCTGTGTGGTGGGCGTGGGTCTACACCACCTGGGTCGCAAATTGGGCCAACCCGGAACGCGTGCCGGTGCGCTTCGTGCTGCTGATGGTCATGTTCGCCAGCATGATCATGGCTGTGGCCATGCCCAAGGCCTTCGTCCATGGCGCGGGCGATATGGGGCTGGTGTTCGCGGTGAGCTACAGCGGCCTGCAGATCCTGCGCACGGCGTTCATGGTCTGGGCCATGGGCAGGGATGATCGCGCCGCCGGAATCAACATGGCCCGCATACTGTGCTGGTTCGTCGTCTCGGCCTGTCTATGGCTTGCAGGCGCGCTGAACCATGACATCGGCCAGCGCATCGGGTTGTGGTTCGCCGCACTGGCGATCGAATATCTTGGTCCGTCGGTAGGCTACCGCGTCCCCCGGCTTGGCCGGTCTGACCCTTCCGAATGGCGCATATCAGGGGCGCACATGGCGGAGCGTTGCGCTCTGTTCATGATCATCGCGCTGGGCGAAGGAATCATCGTTACCGGCGCAAGCTTCGCGGCGCTGCCGATGCAGCCGGAACGGATCGTTGCGTTCCTGCTTGCGTTTCTCGGCTCGGTGCTGATGTGGTGGATCTATTTTGACCGCGGCGCGGCGCGCGGGGCCGATCATATCGAACATCATGCCGAACCGGGCCGCATAGCGCGCAACGCCTTCACGTACCTGCACATGCCGATCGTGGCGGGCGTCGTCATCACCGCCGTGGCCGACGCGCTGGTCCTGCAAGCGCCGCAGGGGCCGACGCCGGTGCGGCTGATGCTATTCCAGTCGGTCGGTCTGCTGGTCTATCTTGTCGGCCTGGGC
>JAZKBJ010000263.1:8100-12672 GCA_040388685.1 Pseudomonadota bacterium | reverse complement strand
CAACTTTCCGATCAGCCATGGCGCCGGGGTGCTGATGGTGGTGGCGCTTGCTGGCTGGAGATGGGTTACACCGCCAGCCACGCTGGCCTTCGTGGGGCTGACGGTCGCGATTCTGGCCATCGTCGCGCTATGGGAATGGGTCTCGTTCCACGGCGGATGGCAGGACCGATTCGGAACGGCAGGCAAGCGCGAGGCCTGAAACGCTTCAGACGCCAAACCACTCCACCCACGCACCATGGGCATGCGCAGTGCCCAGAAGGACCGGCTCTTCGCCGCCTGGCCAGTATCGCACGGTCAATTCATGGCGAAAGGTCTGGCGGTTGGTTTCGAGCATGACCCATGCCAGCCGCCGATCCGCCGTGGCCAATGCGCCAGCCTCTGCCATAGCCCGTTCGATCCGCGCACGCGTTTCGGGCGGCAGGTATTGCCAGACGATCGAATGGAAGACTACGCGCGTGGTATCGCCTTCTTGCGCTGCCAAAAGGCGCTGGCCCACCCAGTCTGCCGCGTCCATCTGCGCCACATCGGGCACCTTCTGCGCTGCCAGTGCAATGGCCGCGTCGATTCGCGCAATCCGCTCTGTCACCTCGGCCCAGACATAGGATTTGAGCCTGAGCGCTTCGCCCTTGTCGGCAAGGTTGACAGGCGCGCGGTCACAGCCTTGAATGGTGGTAATCTCTACCTCAGCCTGCGGCGGCGGCGGCCCGCGCCATTCCGGCACGATCCGCATCGGTGAAGCGGGTGATCCGGCGGTGGTGCCCGCCAGATCGAAGAAGAACCGCTCCATCATCGTGTTGACGCCCGCACTGGCGCCCAGTTCATTGAGTTCGAAGCGAGGCCCGACGCGCCCGGACAGCCACAGCAGCGCCGCCATGATCGAGGCCGAGCGGCCCGCCTCGTTGGTCTGCGGCGGTCCATCGAGCCACGGCAGCAGCGCCTCGTCATGGTCGCGCGTGACCGCCAGAACCAGCGCGTCCACGGCTGCCTGATCGGTCACCTCGCCGCGATAGACCGGAGCAAGGCGCAAGTCCTTGCCCGTCAGAACGAGGTTGTGATGCCCGCCCGCCAGCCGCAGCGGCAGCGCATCCTCGAGCGGCCTGCCGGGCCAAGAGGCGATTCGCCTCCCCACCGCCGTTACGCGGTCGAGCAGGGCGAGCTGCCCGCGCACGACCTGCCCTGTGCAGGGCGCGCCGTTGTTCGTGGCGTGGTCAGCCTGCCATTCGATGGCTTTTGCGGCCTCTTCGATCTCCATGATCGGGTTCATTCGGTTGCCCTTTGCGCAGCCCTGCCATATGGGCGGCGGGTTATGACCACCGCCGCACCACTCGTATTCGCCCTGCCCAAGGGCCGCATCCTCGACGAGGCCTTGCCCCTGCTCGAGAAAGCCGGGATCGTGCCCGAGGCCGAGTTCTTCGACAAGGGCTCGCGCGCGCTCTCGTTCGCAACCAACCGGGCCGACGTGAAGATCATCCGCGTCCGCGCCTTCGATGTGGCGACGTTCGTTGCCCATGGCGCCGCGCATGCGGGCGTGGTCGGGTCCGACGTGATCGACGAATTCGACTATGCCGACCTCTACGCACCGGTCGATCTCGACATCGGCCACTGCCGCCTCTCGGTGGCGGAACCGGTCAGCGCGGTCGAAAGCGGCGCCAATGCGCGCGAGAGCCACGCCCGCGTCGCCACCAAATACCCCAACCTCACCCGCCGCCACTTCGAGAAGCTGGGCGTGCAGGCCGAAGTCGTGAAGCTGAACGGTGCGATGGAGCTGGCGCCCTCGCTGGGCCTTGCCAGCCGGATCGTCGATCTGGTTTCCACCGGACGCACGCTCAAGGACAATGGTCTGGTCGAAACAAGCCGGATCATGCCGGTTTCGGCCCGCCTGATCGTCAACCGCACCGCGCTGAAAACCAACAGCGCGCGCATGGGCGAGCTGGTCGATGCCTTCCGCGCGATGGTTTCGGCAAGGAAGGCGGCCTGATGCAGCGGCTCAAGTCCAGCGACCCCGGCTTCGCCCGCGCGTTCGCCCGCCTCGTCAAGGATCGGCGCGAGAGCGACGAGAACGTGGCGCGCGACGTGCACACGATCATCGAGGATGTGCGCCTGCGCGGTGACGAAGCGCTGGCCGAATATACCGAGAAGTTCGACGGGCACCTTCCGGAGGACGATAGCTGGCGGATTTCCCCCGAGGCCTGCCGTGACGCGTTTGACGCGCTGCAGCCGGACCTGCGCGCCGCGCTCGAACTCGCTGCCCAGCGCATCCGCGATTACCATCAGGCACAGTTGCCCGAAGACCGCGACTATACCGATGCCACCGGCATGCGCCTTGGCGCACGCTGGCGCGCCGTCGACGGCGCAGGGCTATATGTGCCGGGCGGGCGCGCGGCCTATCCCTCGTCGCTGCTGATGAACGCCATTCCCGCAAAGGTGGCGGGCGTCGAGCGGCTGGTGGTGGTCACGCCGACACCCAAGGGGCAGGCCAATCCGCTGGTTCTCGCGGCAGCGCATCTTGCAGGTGCGGACGAAGTCTGGTGCGTCGGCGGAGCGCAGGCGGTGGCCGCGCTGGCCTATGGCACCGCGCGGATCAAGCCGGTCGACGTCATCACCGGTCCCGGCAATGCATGGGTCGCCGAGGCCAAGCGCCAGTTGTTCGGCGTGGTCGGCATCGACATGGTCGCGGGGCCTTCGGAGATCCTTGTGATCGCCGATGGCGACAACGATCCGCAGTGGATCGCCGCCGACCTGCTCAGCCAGGCAGAGCATGATCCGGTTGCGCAATCGATCCTGATTACCGATGACGCCGCCTTTGCCGATCAGGTGGCCGACATGATCGGCGTCGAGATCGCGATGCTGCCCACGGCCAGGGTCGCCAAGGCCAGCTGGGACCATCACGGCGTGATCATCGTGGTGGATTCGTTGGCCGAGGCCCCCGCGCTCGCCAATGCACTGGCCGCCGAACACGTCGAAATCGCCACCGACAACCCTGAGGCCCTGTTTGACCGGATCCGTCACGCGGGTTCCGTGTTCCTTGGCCGGATGACCCCCGAAGCGGTCGGCGATTATGTCGCCGGTCCCAACAATGTCCTGCCCACCGGGCGCCGCGCGCGCTTTTCCTCGGGCCTTTCCGTTCTGGATTTCATGAAACGCACCAGCTTTATCGCGGCCACTGAGGCAAGTCTTGCCGCAGTCGGCCCTGCCGCCATCGCCCTTGCCGACGCGGAGGGCCTTGCCGCCCACGCGCGGTCCATCGAATTGAGGCTTGGCATATGAGCCGCGTTTCAGGACAAGCCCGCGCCGCCTCGCGCCTCGCCGCCGTCCAAGCGCTCTATCAGCGCGACATGGAGCATACCGAGCTGCACATTCTGCTCGACGAGTTCCACCAGCACCGTCTGGGCGCGGAAATCGAGGACGTCGAATACGCCAAGGCCGACGTCCGCTTTTTCGACGACGTCGTGCAGGGCGTTTATTCCCGGCGTGACGAGATCGACGCGCTGCTTTCGGAAAAGCTGGCGCAGGGCTGGGCGTTGCCTCGGCTCGACAAGACCATGCTGCAGATCCTGCGCGCCGGCACCTATGAACTGATGGCGAGGAACGACATCAACGTCGGCACCGTGATCAGCGAATATGTCGACGTCGCCCACGCCTTCTTCGACGAGCGCGAGGCGAAATTCGTCAACGGCATTCTCGATGCCGTGGCCAAGGCCGTTCGCTGAATTTAACCAGCGGCGGGGCAGCCCACCCCGCTGCGCCTAACGCTTGCTTCGCAAGCGCAAGTCTCACTCCCCTCCCGCAAGCGGGAGGGGCGTCCTTGTTTCTCCCCTCCCGCTTGCGGGAGGGGTTGGGGGTGGGCTTGCTACCTCAGCCTAAAGCCGCTCGGCATGCCAGCGGATGTGGTCTTCCATGAACGTGGAAATGAAGTTGTAGCTATGGTCGTAGCCCGGCTGCAGCCGCAGCGTCAGGTCGACGCCTGCCTCCTTGCATGCCGCGTCCAGAAGTTCGGGGCGCAGTTGCTCCACCAGAAAGCCATCGGCCTCGCCCTGATCGACCAGGATCGCGCCCGCAGGCCGCTTGCCATCCTCGATCAATGCAACCGCGTCATGGGCACGCCATACTGCCCTGTCATCGCCCAGATAACCGCCCAGCGCCTTGTGGCCCCACGGCACCTGCCCCGGCGCGACGATCGAGTGCCAAACGATCTGCTATGCCGCGCGCCCGGTTGCCGAGCGGGGCGAGGTGGCGCGCATGTGGCATCTGAACTCGCGCGGGGAGGATCTGCCGCTGAGTCTCCCGCCCGACGCGAAGATCGTGCTCATCTGCCCGCAGGAGCGCGGCTTCGCCTCCGACCCCACCCACACCGTGTTCACCGACCAGACCCGTCTCGGCGGCATCGCCCGCGACCTGGGTCTGCGCGTCGAGAAGCAGTACTCGTTCCCGCTGCCGCGCTTCACGGGCAAGGTGTTCACCTACAACGAGTTCGTGACGGTCGCCGCGCGATGACCACCGAGGACGTCCGGGAGCACGGCAGCGCGGCGCTGGCGGTCGTGGTCACTTCGGTCGCACCGCTTTGATACTTGA
>JAZKBJ010000263.1:2485-8090 GCA_040388685.1 Pseudomonadota bacterium | reverse complement strand
GCGGTAGTGCCGCGCGAATGGTTCCTGTGTGGCGTTCACATAGAACCCCGCGCCAAGGCCGAAGTCGTATGCCGCGTCCGCATCATCCGCCACGCCTTCGCCGCGCGGCGAGGTATCGGGCGCGACGAACACGATACCGAGTTCGGCGCAGATCCGGCGATACTCGCCCTTGTCCGTCACGTTGGCGTGAGTGCAGGTCAGCCCGGACAGGTAGATCAGCACCGGCAGCCTGCCGCCTTCTGCCGCCTGTGGGGGCAGGAAGACCGAAAAGGTCATTCCCGTCCCCGTGGAAGCCGAATCGTGCTTGTAGACGCCCAGCGTTCCGCCGTGCGCCTTCGAGGTGGAAACGGTCTCGATGCTCATCAGGCGATCACGTCCAGCGCACACAGCTTGTTGCCGGCAGGATCACGCAGATAGGCGAGGTAATAGGGCGAGCCTGCGCGTGGGCCCGGCGGGTCTTCGCAGGTCGTGCCGCCATTGGCGACGCCCGCTTCATGCCAGGCGTCTGCCTGTGCCGGAGTCATGCGGAAGCCGATGGTGCCGCCGTTCGCGCCGCATGCCGGTTCGCCATTGATCGGCTGGGTCACGATGAACAGGCCGCCGTTGTGCTGATAGATCAGGCGTCCGTTGGGATCGGTGATCGATTCCGGCCCGCCAAAGGCCTTGAACGTGGCGTCGTAGAACTTTTTCGACGCGGCGATATCGTCGCTGCCGACCATGACATGGCTGAACACTGCGCACTCTCCCCTGAATAGGTTGCGGTTTGCGATGTGCTAGGCAAACGCCCACGCGGTCAAGCGCGGTTACGGGAAATCTTTGTTGCAGCACCGCCCGGACCGTCCTTTCTGCCGCGTGAGCCTCGTGACCAAGCGGCAGCGTTGGCTGTGTGAAAAAGATGCTGCAATCCTTGATAGATATCGCCCGCAAGCTGATATTGCGCGGCAATGACCAACGACATCCTGATCAATCGTCGCCGCATGCTGCTTGGCAGTGGCGCGCTGGCGATGACTCCGCTGTTCCCGGCGTGGGCGCAGTCCGCGCATAGTGGGCACTCCGAGCACTCAGGGACTATGGCCGGGCGCAACACCGGGGGCACGCTTTCGGGCGAGACAATCGCGCTGGCCATCGGCGAAGCGCGCTATGCCGTGGGCAAGCGCTCGGCCGCGGCTGTGGCGGTCAATGGCACGATCCCTGCCCCGCTGATCCGGCTGCGCGAAGGGCAGACCGCGCGGATCGCGGTCACCAACCATCTCAAGGAACAGTCCTCGGTCCACTGGCACGGGCTGCTGGTGCCCTTCCAGATGGATGGCGTGCCCGGCCTGTCGTTTCCCGGCATCGATCCGGGCGAGACATTCACTTACGACTTCCCGGTGAAACAGTCGGGCACCTACTGGTATCACTCGCATTCGGGCATGCAGGAAGCGACCGGCCTCTACGGCCCCATCGTGATCGACCCGGCCTCGCCTGATTCCGCGCCCTGTGACCGCGAATATGTACTGATGCTGGCGGACTGGAGCCCGGTCCATCCCCATGTCCAGCTCAGGAAGCTCAAGACCATGGGCGGCTACTTCAACTGGCAGCGCCAGACCGTCGGCGGACTGATCGCGGGCAAGGACCAGAGCCTCAAGGACCGGCTCGCATGGGCGAAGATGCGCATGGACCCGACCGACATTTCGGACGTCACCGGCGCGACATATTCCTACCTGATCAACGGCCACGATACCGAGGCCAACTGGACCGCGCTGTTCGCGCCAGGCGAGCGGATCAGGCTGCGCATCATCAACGCGTCTGCCATGACCAACTTCAACTTGCGCATCCCCGGCCTGCCGATGACCGTCGTCGCGGCCGATGGCTGTAACGTCCAGCCGGTCGAGACCGACGAAATCCAGATCGCGATTGCCGAAACCTATGACGTGATCGTGCAACCTGCCGAGCCCGCCGCATTCGGCATCGTGGCCGAGGCGATTGACCGGTCGGGCCTTGTCCGCGCCACGCTGGCGCCGCAAATCAGCATGAGCGGTCCGGTGCCGCCGCTGCGCAAACGTCCGGTCCTGACCATCCGCGACATGGGCATGGATATGTCCGACATGGAAGGCATGGACATGGGAGGCCATTCCATGGCGATGCGCGATTTCTCTGCCGCGCCCGGCGTGAAAAAGGGTCCGGGCGTCGCCACGATCGCGCCCATGCCTGCGGACCGTCTGGCCGACCGAGGGACCGGACTGGAGGCGGAGGACCACCGCGTCCTTACCTATGCCGAATTGCGCGCACACGATGCCAATCCCGATCCGCGAACGCCGACGCGCCAGATCAACGTGAATCTCACCGCCAACATGGAGCGCTATATGTGGTCCATCGATGGCGAAACGATTTCAGACGGGGCCGCGCCCATCCCGTTCCGCACTGGCGAGCGCGTCCGCGTGAACCTCATCAATCACACGATGATGCCGCACCCGATCCACCTGCACGGCCATTTCTTCGAACTGGTGACCGGCGAACCCGGCAACCGCCCGCGCAAGCACACGGTCAACGTCCTGCCCGGCGGCAAGGTGAGTTTCGACCTGACCGCCGATGCGCCGGGCGACTGGGCGTTCCACTGCCACATGCTCCTCCACATGCACGCCGGAATGATGCGGGTCGTCACGGTCCGCGCGGACAAGGCGGGCGCGGCATGAACCGGCTTCGCAATGCGCTGTTCGTCGGCGCAGCCATCATCGCCATGCCTGCCTTTGCGCAGGACGCGCAAGACCCGCACTCCGGGCACGACATGAGCCAGATGCAGGGCATGGAAGGGATGGACCATTCCGGCCATGACATGCCGGCGATGGAGCCCATGGAAGGCATGGACCATTCCACCCATCAGCCGCAACCCGCGCCCGAACCTGCGCCGATGGACCATTCGGCCCATGCCGGTCACAGCGCTGCCCCCGCTGTCACAGACGAAGTGGGCACCGCGCCCCCTCCCTCTGTCCCCACCGATCACCCCGCCGATGCGTTCTGGGACACGGCCCGCATGGCCAAGGCGCGCGAGGCATTGGCTGACGAAGACCGCTTCACTGGCAACGCCCTGATCGCCGACCGCATGGAGTATCGCGCAGTCAAGGGGCGCGACGGCTATGCCTGGCAGGCGCTGGGCTGGATCGGCGGAGACATCGACCGCCTGTCCTTCGAAACAGAAGGCGAAGGCGCGTTCGGCGGCAGCGTCGAAACCGCGGAAGTGCGCGCGGCATGGCGCCATGCGCTTGATCCATGGTGGAATCTCGAACTCGGCGCGCGGCAAGACTTCAACCCCGGCCCCGACCGCACATATGCCGTCGCCGGACTCGAAGGGCTCGCCCCCTACTGGTTCGAAGTCGGCGCTCATGCCTTCGTCTCGAACAAGGGCGACGTGCATTTCCGGCTCGAAGCCGAGCACGACATGCGCCTCACCCAGCGCCTGATCCTGCAACCTTCAGCCGAGATCGACCTCGCCGCGCAGGACGTGCCCGAACTCGGCATCGGCGCTGGCTTCGAGAAAATCGAACTGGGCGCGCGCCTGCGCTACGAATTCGTGCGCGAGTTCGCCCCTTATGTCGGCGTTCACTGGGAGCGCAAACTGGGCGAAACCGCGCAACTCGCGCGGGCGAGCGGGGACATGCCGTCTGCGGTCAGCGCGGTGATCGGCATCCGGGCGTGGTTCTAATCCTCGGGTGACGGTCCGGCGCAGTCCGCGTCAGGCAAGGACAGCCATGATTTCCGGCTGATCCATCAACTGGTCGAGCGCCCGCTCGACACGGTCGAAGATCATGTCCATTTCCGCAACCGTGCAGCACAGCGCCGGCGCAAAGCCGAGCACGGCGTTGGCAAAGCAGCGCACGATCACGCCATTGTCATACGTCAACCTTGACAGGCGACCCCCAATGTCGAGCGCGGGGTCGAAGATCGCTTTCGCGGCTTTGTCGGGCGTCAACTCGATGGCCCCCAGCATCCCGCGCCAGCGCACGTCGCCCACCAGAGGGTGCGCCCTGATCGCCTCCATCCGCTCGCCAAACCGGACGCCGGTCCTGCGCCCGTTCTCGAGCAGCCCGCCCTCGCGGTAGAGCCGCAGGACCTCAAGCGCCACGGCGGCGGCGACGGGGTGGCCGGAGTAAGTCTGGCCGTGGCCAATTGGCAAGGCAGCGGGCGCTGCATCGGCGATGGTCTGGTAGACATGGTCGGCCATGAACAGCGCGCCCATCGGGATATAACCAGCGGTCAGCCCCTTGGCCATGGTCATGAAATCGGGCGAGACGCCTTCGTCCTCGCAGGCGAACAGCGGCCCGGTGCGGCCAAAACCGGTAATGACTTCGTCCACCAGCATCAGGATGCCGAGCCGGCTGCATGCCTCCCGCAGGGCCTTCAGCCAGCCGCGCGGCGGCACGATCACCCCGCCCGACCCCTGGATCGGTTCGCAGCAGAACGCGGCCACCTTGTCCGCGCCCAGTTCCGCCACTTTGGCTTCCAGTGCTGCGACGGTCGAAGCAATGACTGCCGCGTCGTTGGTGCCTTCGGGGTGGCGATAGGGATAGGGCGAGGCGATATGGTGCTGCCAAGGACGGGGCAGGTCGAAATTACGGTGGAAGTTGCCCAGCGCGGTCAGCCCGGCGCCAAGGCTGCTCGACCCATGGTAGCCCCATTCGAGCGCGATGAAGTGTTTCTTGTCCGGCTGCCCCAGCGCATTCCAGTAATGGACGATATAGCGGATCGCGCTGTCGATCGCATCGGACCCGCCCTGGGTGAAGAACACATGATCCAGCCCTTCGGGCGCGGCGGCGGTCAATTCGCCTGCCAGCCGGATCACCGGTTCGCTGGCAAAATGAAAATAGCCGGTGGCATAGGGCAGCTTGCGCATCTGCGCGGCGGCAGCCTCGACAATCGAATTCTGCCCGTATCCGACGTTTACGCACCACAGTCCGGCGAAAGCATCGAGCAGCCGGTTGCCGTCGGAATCGGTCAGCCACATGCCGTCGCCCGATTCGAGCACGGTCGCGCCGTGCTGCTCATGCCCCCGGAACGATGTGACCGAATGAATCAGGTGGTCCCGGTCGATGTCGACGAGCGAGCGGTTGGTCTGAGCGGTGGCGTCCATGGCAGTGACATTGGACTGCCCATCCACCTGCCTCAAGCGCCTTGCGGCCCCATTTCCCACCTTTGTTGAGGCTCATCGACCTGCACTTGCCCTTTGGCATGCAGACGTATCCCGCTTGCCCGCATGGCGGCCCGCGTGCCACTTGGGCGGATCATCCAGCGCGAAGGCCTGTCCCATGAATGCTGCCCATACCGGCGTGATCGCCCAGACCATCCAGCTCGCCCTGGCCCCGGTCTTCGTGCTGGTCGCCATCGGCAACATCATGAACATCCTCACCACCCGCCTTGGCCGCATCGTCGATCGCTCGCGCACGCTGCAGAAGCTGCACGGGGAAACTGTCGGTCCGGCGCATGACGTGGTCGTGGTCGAAATCCGCTATGTCGACCGGCGCATCCACCTGATCGGGCGCGCGCTGCTGCTGCTGGTGCTGTCGGGCCTCGCCATTGGAGTGACGGTCGGCTCGCTGTTCGTGGGTGAAATGGTCGGCCGCGAGTTGCG
>JAZKBJ010000263.1:0-2475 GCA_040388685.1 Pseudomonadota bacterium | reverse complement strand
CCTCACCGGCATCACCTTCTTTGTCGCCATCGCGCTGCTGATGATCGCGCTGGTTTACCTGCTGCTGGAAACCCGCATCGCCGCCAGCTCCTTGCGCCTGCCACAGGAACTGCTGGAGCTTGAGCGGGATATTTGACGGCTCAGGTCAGGAACTTGGTGCTCCTCTCGCGGATCACGCCTTCGATCATGCGCTTGGCAAAGCCGAGGCTGGCAGGAATATCGACGTCCACCACCAGTTCGCTGTCGGTGATCTCGACCGCGCAATCTACGGTGTACCCCATCGCGCCGACCGCCATCTTGAGGTGATCCTCATCGACGAATTCGGTCGTTACCGTCGCCATGCCATCGGCCTTCAAGGCCGCCTGCGATGTCTTTTCGCGCAAGCGGCGACGCGCCTCGTCACGGTCCAGCGAATGGGGAATGGCAATGCGCATCAGGTTTCCTTGGGGGCTTGCAACTGAGGCGCTGCCTCTAGCCCTTCCCCGTAACGATAGTCCAGATAGCGCCCGCGCACAGCCAGCGCATCCAGGTCGCCCGCCGCGAGCTGGCGCGTGATTTCGTCGATTTCCTTGCTGATCTTGGCAAGGCCCTCGCCCAGTTGCTCATCCGCATTGCGCCCGCCGCGCTCTTCCTTGCGCAAATGCGGCGGTATCTTGCGCCAGCTTTCGACCATGCCGGGCAGATGTTCGCCCACCAAGCGCCGCACTTCACCCACCGCAGGTTCGCTGGCGTCGATGCCCTCAAGTTGCAGGCCCAGCCCATCCAGCTGCACCCCGATCTGATCGACCAGCCGCACCGCAGGCGCGGGCAGCGCGGGCCGCTGCGCTTCAAGCCACAGCTCGGTCCGCCCGACCATCGTGCGCACGTCGCCCGAATTAAGCCCCGCCAGATCGGGCACTTTCATTTTCGGGAAAGTAGCGAAGAACCACATCGTTCCGACGACCGCCAGGGCCAGAAGCATCACGCCGGTGATCCCGATGCCGTCCAGCACCAGCCCCGCCGCCATCGCACCGACCAGCACCACGCCCACGGCCATCGCCATCCGCGCGACTTTCTTGCCGAGATGCTTGCGCTTGAGGTCGGCAGACCGCTGCCCGATGCTCCGCCGCCCGCCCGCCTGCTGACGGACCAGCGACGAGCGCGCGTCCGACAGGATACGGTCGCTTTCCTGCGCGGGACTGCCCACCATCGGCGCCTTAACCTTCCAGGCTCAGCAGTGGCGAGCTTTAGGGCCCTGCCAGCTTCGACTGCGCCGCGCCCTCGGCCCGCGCGATATAGCCCTTCGATTTCTCGACCTCGCCCGAAAGCGTGGTCACCGTCTGCTTCATCGAATCAAGCGCCTTGAGCTTGAACGTGTCGATGGTGTCCATCGTGTCGTAGATGTTCTGGAACGCGCGCTGCAGCGTTTCGAGCGGGATCGTGCTGGCCGCTGCCAATTCATGGATCTTTCCGGTCTGTTCGCGCAGCAGCTTGCCGGTGCTGTCGATCATGTTGGCGGTCGTCGTGTTGAGTGCGGTGATCTGCTGCAGCACCAGCCGCTGGTTGGTCATCGCCTGCGCCACGGTCACCGCCGTGCGCAGCGCCGCCACTGTGGTCGTGCTGGCGCGGTCCACGCCCTTGACCAGTTCGACATTGTTCTTCTTGACCAGATCGAGCGCGAGATAGCCCTGCACCGTCACCGCCATCTGCGTCAGCAGATCCTGCGTGCGCTGCCGGGTATAGAACAGCGCGGTCTCGCGGATCGCCTTGGATTTGGCCGGATCGGTAAGATCGAGGTCCGCCGCCGCGTCTTCCAGCTTGGCGTCCAATGTCTTGGAGATGTGGATCATCTGCTCCAGATTGCCCATCGCCTCCCACAGCTTCTGCCGCTCCACGTCGATCGCGGCATTATCCATCAGCAGCTCGTCCTTGCCCGATGCCAGCCGGTCGAGGATCGCCTTGATGTGGCCCTGCGCCGATGTGTAGCCATCGAAATAGCGCTTCAGGCTGTTGCCGAACGGGATGATGCCAAGGAACTTGCGACCCGACGAAAGCTTGCCCTGCTTGCCCGGATCAAGGTCTTCCACGAGTGCTCGATCACCGACCTGATCAAAGACGGCGGCAAGATCGCGGGTGCCTTTGGATACTGGCGCGAGACCGGCAACTTCGTTCTGTTCGACGCCCCCGCCGTGGTGCTCGCCACGGGCGGCATCGGCAAGTCGTTCAAGGTGTCGTCGAACTCGTGGGAGTACACCGGCGACGGCCACGCCTTGGCACTGCGGGCGGGCTCGGGCCTGATCAACATGGAGTTCATCCAGTTCCACCCGACCGGCATGGTCTGGCCGCTGTCGGTAAAGGGCATCCTGGTTACGGAGGGCGTCCGCGGCGACGGTGGAGTGCTGAAGAACTCCGAGGGCAAGCGATTCATGTTCGATTACATCCCGGACGTGTTCAAGGGCCAGTACGCCGAGACCGAAGAAGAGGCCGACCAGTGGC
>JAZKBJ010000262.1:2703-3978 GCA_040388685.1 Pseudomonadota bacterium | reverse complement strand
CATCAGCAGCAGTGCCTTCATCCGGGCAAATGCGCCGCGATGCTGCGGCTCGGTCCAGCGTGATATCGCGCGCGGCGCGTCGTGGTTTTCGAAGGCCCAACTCGGCCAGCCGATGCCCGGCGTAGCGGGCCATGCGGCCAGCGCCGCGCGGACAAGCCCGGGCGTCAGGCGGTCGGCATACAGGAAGTCGAAACCGTAGGCGGAGTTGAGCCGCGTTTCGCCCGCCGTGAACAGTTTCATCTCGCGCTCGGCATCGTCCCCGCCCACTTCGGCCACAGTGAACGTCGCGTCGTATTCATCCGTCAGCGCGCGGATGCGTTCGATGAACAGCGGGATGTCGGCATGAGACTGGTTGTGCAGCTTCAATTGGAAATCGAACGGACGCGTACGCATCTGATCGGTTGCTGGCGCGGGTGGATTGTTACGCAGCATGGGATCGTGCATGGCGAAGTTCAGCGCGTCGATCCGGAAGCCGTCAACGCCGCGCTCGAGCCAGAATTCCGCGACACCCAGCAGCGCGTCCTGCACTGCCGGGTTATGGCAATTGAGTTGCGGCTGGCTGTCCAGGAAATTGTGCAGATAATATTGCCGGCGTCGCGCATCCCAGCGCCATGCCGGACCACCGAACACCGACTGCCAGTTCGACGGGGGCGAGCCATCGGGCTTGGGATCGGCCCAGACATACCAGTCCGCCTTGGCGTTATCGCGCGAGGCGCGGCTTTCGACGAACCACGGGTGTTCGTCCGAGGTATGCGAGTAGACCTGATCGATCAGCACGCGCAAACCCAGCGAATGGGCGCGGGCGACGAGCTCATCGAAATCGGTGAGCGTGCCGAAAATCGGATCGACGTCGCAATAGTCGGCAACGTCGTAGCCGAAGTCCTTCATCGGCGAAGTAAAGAACGGCGAGATCCAGATGGCATCGGCACCGAGCCGTGCGACATGATCGAGGCGCTGGGTGATGCCGGGAAGATCGCCGATGCCGTCGCCATTCGCATCCATGAAACTGCGCGGATAGATCTGGTAGATCACCGCGCCGCGCCACCACGGATGCTGCGAGGTAGCGCTCAGCGGGGCGAGCGTGGTCTGGGTAGTCATGGCTTGAGGCTTTCGTTGGCACGGCAGACCATCCAGCCGAATGCGGGGAGCGTGACGCGCACGCTGCCCGGTGCAATTACGGCCGCGGGGCACTGGCCGGACAGGCTTTCGAGCCTGTCTGCGGCGGTGCCGATGGTGCTCTCGCACGAATATTTCAATTCCGACATGATCTGGGAA
>JAZKBJ010000262.1:0-2693 GCA_040388685.1 Pseudomonadota bacterium | reverse complement strand
TCGATCGGATGGTCGGCGGTATTGAAGGCGATGAAGTATTCGGTGCCGCTGGCGGGATCGAAGCGGGAGACCGAAAACAGGCCCGGCGCTTGCGCGTAATCGCGCACGACCTGCCGCCCGGAGGCGAGCGCGGGATGGGCGCGGCGGATGGCGGAAAGACCCGCAATCGTGCGGAACAGCGGGTGGTTCTCGTCAAAGTTGCTTGCCGCCGTGGTGGCGCTGGTGCCGATCAGGGTGTTGTCGTCGTAGGACGCGACTTTCGAGGGGAACATATCCTCGCGCGAAGCCTGATCGCCGCCGTCGCCAACAAAGCCTTGCTCGTCTCCGGAATAGATCACCGGCGCGCCGCGAAGGGTGAGCAGCATGGCGTGACCGAGCGTGACGCGGGCGAGGAGTTCGTCCGACCCGATGCCGGGACGGTCTTCCTTCACCAGTGTAGAGAACCGGCCCATGTCGTGATTGCCGAGGAACGTAGGGAGCGAGCGCGCCGCGTCCTCGCCGCCTTCGTAGAGCACGTCGCCATCGAACAATTCAGCGAGCAGGACAGTGCCTTTGCCCTTGCCCAGAACCTCGCGCATGGCCGCCTGAAACGAGAAGTCGAGCACCGCAGGCAAGGCATCGCGCCGGGTATACTGCGCGATGTAGCCGCTATCAGGAGAACTGCGGTAAACTTCTGCAAACAAGGCGAAATTTGGCAGGCCTTGCGCGTTGGCCGCTTGCCTGATCGCAGGCACGAACGCCTGCCAGAAACCGGGATCGACATGGCGCGCGGTATCGATCCGGTAGCCGTCGATCCTGTAGCGGTCGATCCAGTGCTTGTAGATTTCGATCATGCCTGCGCGCACGCGAGGATGCTCGGTGAACAGGTCGTCCAGCCCGGAGAAATCGCCGAAGCGCGCGTCTTCGCCGGTGAAGGTGGAATCGCCGCGATTGTGGTAGAAGGTCGGGTCGTTGAGCCATGCCGGGGTCTTGGCGGCGCGCTCGGCCTGCGGGACATAGGGCGTGTAGGCGGACGATGGATCGGTCAGCTTGGCGAAGTTCGCGGCGCTGCTGTCCTGATCCCCGGCAAAGCCCGGATTGATCGGCGCGCCGTCCACCCCGCCCTTGCGCGAATAGGGATAATCGGCGCGCGAGCGGTATGCGTTTTTGGCGGCATCACCTTCACGGTAGCGGATGACGTCGGCGGTGTGATTGGTGATGATGTCCATATAGACCTTCATCCCCAGCGCATGTGCGGCGGTGACAAGGCTGGCGAAGTCGGCCTCGGTGCCAAGGTGGGGATCGGGCCGGGTGAAGTCGGTCACCCAGTAACCGTGATAGCCTGCGCTTTCCTGGCCCGCAGGCCCCTGCACCGGCTTGTTCCTGAAGATCGGTGCCACCCAGATGGCAGTAATGCCGAGCTTTTGGAGATAGGGCAGACGGGCCTTCAGCCCCTTGAGATCGCCGCCATGGTAGAAGCCCTTGTCGGATGGATCGAAGCCGGTGGCGAGGCGGTCGCCTTTCAGGCCGCCCCTGTCGTTCTTCGGGTCGGCGTTCTCGAAGCGGTCGGGCAGGACGAAGTAGATCACCTCGTCCGATGCCGCGCGGCTGCGGTAATCGGGCGCAGGCTGAGCGGTTACCGGGACGGCACCGAGCAGCGCGGCGCAAAGGGTCAGTGCGATCCGTTTCATGCCGACGCCCCCCGCACTATCTGTTCGACCACTTCGATATGGCGCGGCATCTGGCGCACTTCCTCGACCAGTTCCGCCTCGGTGCGGCCAAGCAGTTCGCGCAAGGCCTCCTCGGGCAACGCGTCGGCAATCGGATTGTAGCCGCGTGCTTCGACGCCCTGCCCCGCCAGCACCTGGAACCAGCCCACTTCTGTGAACAGTTCCTCGTGCTCGCGGTGGATGAAGCCCGAGGCCTGCCACTGCGCCAGCTTGGCGGTGAGCGTCTCGGGCAATTCCATGGCGCGCATCGTATCCCAGAAAGGCTCGCCGACACGCTGGTTGGCCCAGTAGTGCAGAACGATGAAATCGCGGATGCGGGTCCATTCAAACGTGGATTGCGCGTTGAAATGATCGACCATCGCCGGATCGGATTTGCCCGCCGGAAGCATCGACAGGAAGCGGCTGATCGCGCTTTGGACCAGATGGATACTGGTCGATTCCAGCGGTTCCATGAACCCTGCGGAAAGGCCGATGGCGAGGCAGTTGCGGTTCCATTGCTTGCGCCGCATGCCGGTGGTGAAGCGCAAGGCACGCGGATCGGCGAGCGGTTCGCCATCGAGATTGGCGAGCAATGTCGCCGCCGCCTCGTCGTCGGAGATCATTGCGCTGGAATAGACGTGACCGTTGCCGATGCGGTGCTGCAACGGGATCCGCCACTGCCAGCCGCAGGCGCGTGCGGTAGAACGGGTATAGGGCGTGAAATCGCCGCCGCCTGCGCATGGCACTGCCAGGGCGCGGTCACAGGGCAGATAATGCGTCCAGTCGTCGAACCTGGTTGCGAGAGCGCCTTCGATCAGGAGGCCACGAAAGCCGGTGCAGTCGATGAAGAAATCACCATCGATGCGGCGCTCGCCATCCAGAATCAGCGCGGCGATGTCGCCGCCCTCGCCGTCGCGCTCGACCGAACGGATCAGGCCTTCGTGGCGCACAACCCCGCGTGCTTCGGCATGGCGGCGCAAGTAAGCGGCATAGAGGCCTGCGTCG
>JAZKBJ010000261.1:0-6515 GCA_040388685.1 Pseudomonadota bacterium | reverse complement strand
CGGTGAACACCGCATGGAGCAGCGGTTTTTCCCAGCGCGCACGAAACTCCGAGAACCCGGCTTCTTCGGGATTGAGCGAAGCAATGCGCGAGAGGTTCGCGTCCGCCGCCGTCGGCGCGACCAGCTTCCGCAGGCGCACCGCGCGGCTCTGCAGCGCTTCGCACTCCAGTTCGGCGACCAGCGCGTCCATGTCATTCAGGTCCATGCCGCCGCCCTCAAGCTGGCGCGACAGATCATGGCTCAACTGGAAGACGGGGTTGAACAGCGGCGTTTCGGCCGTCCGCTCATGGAGTTTCTGCAACCTGGCCCTGAGCTTGGCGACCGTCTTCATGTCCGTTGATTTCCCCTGAAGTGCTTGTTATCTCAGTGCGAAAGCTTCGCGCGCAGCTGCTTCGATCGCCGCCTCGTCCGGCTCGCCCTTGCCCACAACCCAGCTTCCGCCGACGCAGAGCACCGGATCGAAGCCCAGCCATTCCGGCGCGGTGGCGACGGAAATCCCGCCGGTCGGGCAGAAGCGGCACTGGTGGAACGGTCCGGCCAGCGCCTTCAGCGCGGGCAGCCCGCCCGACGTGGCAGCAGGGAAGAACTTGAAATGGGTAAGGCCCAGATCCAGCCCGCGCATGATATCGGCCGCAGATGCGGTGCCGGGCAGGAACGGGATGCCAGAAGCCACCGCTGCCTTGCCGAGATTGTCGGTCAAACCGGGCGAGACGATGAATTCGGCGCCAGCATCGATCGCGGCTTTCAGTTCATCGGGATTGGTCACCGTGCCCGCGCCGACAATCGCGCCCTCGACCGCTTTCATCGCATGGATCACGTCAAGCGCGGCTGCGGTGCGCAAGGTCACTTCAAGAACGCGCAGACCGCCTTTTACCAGCGCGCGCGCGATGGGAAGCGCGTGATCGACATTCTCGACGACCAGAACCGGAATGACCGGCGCGGTGCGCATGATGGTTTCAATCGGCTTCATGGCGTCTCCCTCGCGCATAGCTAGTCACGCGTTCCGTTGTGGAAGCGTGGCTTAACGCGAGTCAGACCTATTGTGCACCTGCTAAGGCGGGGTGCATAGCTATTCTTGCGCTATACCGCCGAACTGAACTGCTTTGCCCCGCCGCGATAGGCATCGAAGACGGATGCGACAGAGCGGGCATAGGGCTCGCTGCCCGCAAGCAATTCCAGCCTGTTGCCGTCAAGCCGGGCAAGCCCCCGCGCAATGAACGGGTCCAGCCTGTCGCGGGTTTCTGCGAGCAGGTCGCCGTCGATCATCGCCCGATTATGGCACAGCAGGTCGCCGATGATCGCGCCGCGGCGCCGGTCGTCGGCGGTCCGATCAACGCCCTTGCGCCCGGTCAGTTGATCCGCGCCAAGCAACATGCGGTAGCGCCCGGCGTTCTTCTCGTTCTGCACGTAGACGTCCGGAAACTCGCTGATCGAGGACGCACCAAGGCCGATCAGTGCGCTCGCCTGGTCATCGGTAAAGCCCTGGAAATTGCGCCGCAGCGTGCCCCCCGCCACGGCAAGGGCAAGGTCGTCGTCAGGCAGCGCGAAATGATCGAAGCCGACCGCCTTGTAGCCAGCGCTCACCAGCCGGGCATACCCTTCAGCAGCCATCCGGAAACGGGCGCGCTGATCCGGCAACTGGCTCGCGTCGATGCGCTGCTGGCGCGGGATCATGTGCGGCACGTGGGCATAACCGAACAGCGCGATCCGGTCCGCACCCATCGCCACGGACTGGTCCAGCGTATCGGCCAGCACCGCGTCGTCCTGAAACGGCAGTCCGTACATCAGGTCGAAATTGATCGAATCCACGCCCGCCTTGCGCAGGCCTTCCACCGCCCGCTCGATATGCTCTTGCGGCTGCACCCGGCCAATCGCGGCCTGCACCCTGGCATCAAGCGTCTGCACGCCCAGGCTCGCCTTGATCACGCCGATGCCCCGGATCGCCAGCAGCCAGTCCTTGTCGAGACTGCGCGGATCGAGTTCGATCGACAGCACCGGGCGCGCCAGCCGGAAGTTTACCGTCAGCCGGTCGACCAGTCGCACGAAGTCGGTCGGCTTGATCGCGTTCGGGCTGCCACCGCCAAAGGCGATGCGCGAAATGCGCACCGACGAATGCAGGTTGCGCGCCACCATTTCGATCTCATGGTGCAGCGCTTCAAGATAGGCGGCAAGGCGCTGGGTCTTGTTGGCCGCGCCGGTATTGCAGCCGCAGTACCAGCAGATTTCGTGGCAGTAGGGGATATGCAGATAGAGCGACACCGGCCCGCGCAAGGCCTGAAGCGCGGCAATCTGGCGCGCTTCGAAGCTTTCCTCGACGAATTCTGCCGCCGTCGGATAGCTGGTGTAGCGCGGAACGGGCCTTTCGAGCAGTTCCGGATAATAGGTCCAGTCGGCGAACGTCTCGCTGCGGGCCATCACTTCAGGCGACATCTGTGTCGTCCTCCTCGCCGCAACAGCTATCGGCGGCCAGACGCTTGCGCATTGAGATATGGCAAATTTTGCAGCACGGTAGCGCACTCCCGTCGCTTTTGCCCGGCAGGCGCAACGGGACCATTCCGCCCGCGCCGCCGCATGATGGGACCATCACGAACGAAGCCTGTGCAGGCGCCGGGCTGGCCATCTGCAGCACCGCGAGCGGCGCCAGCAGCGTCATGAGACGGCTCACGGCAGATCGTCCTCTTCGATCAGGATGCGCGCGGCGGCGCCGTCGAGATCGCTGAACTGCCCGCGTTTCAGCGCCCAGAAGAACGAGGCGAGGCCAAACAGCCCCATGCCGAGCGCAATCGGCAGCATGAAAGCAATCCCGTTCATTTCGCTTCTCCGGCCAGACGCAGCGAATTGGCGACGACGATCAGCGAACTGGTCGACATCGCCACCGCAGCGACCAGCGGCGTGACGAACCCTGCAATCGCCAGTGGCACAGCCAGGATGTTATAGCCGATGGCGAGCGCGAAGTTCTGGCGCACCACGCGCATCGTCGCGCGGGAAACCCGCACCGCCCGCGGGATCGCCAGCAGGGACTCTCCCGTGAACACCATATCGGCGGCCTGACGTCCGACATCGCTCGCCGTGCCGGGCGCAATCGAGGCATTGGCGGCGGCAAGCGCAGGGCCATCGTTCAACCCGTCGCCCGCCATCAGCACATTGCGGCCCGCGCGCTGCAGGCGCTCGATGGCCTCCTGCTTTTGAGCCGGGAGCGCGGCGGCTTTCGCCGTAATCTCGGGAAGCGACGAAAGTGCGTCGGCTTGCGCGGTCAGGCCAGTCGCGCGGGCGACCATGGCCACCGCCGGAACGGAATCGCCCGAAAGGATCGAGGCCTCAACCTTCATCGCGGCAAGCTGTGCGAGCGCGGCTTCGACATCAGGGCGCAGCCGGTCGGCAAAGGCGATCACGCGCACCGGCCCGCCCTCGATCCGCAGCGCACTCGCCATGCCCAGCGCCGATGCGGGACGACCCAGCGCGACGGCAATGCCGTTCCACCGCGCAGTTACGCCCTGCCCTGCTTCTTCATACACATCCTCAAGCGCCGCTGCGCGCACGCCGCGCGCGCTCAGCGCTTCGGCCAGCCCTTGCGACAGGGGATGACGCGAGTGGCTGGCCAGCGCCAAAGCGACCGACGCTTCCGCATCGGGCAGCGCCCCAAGCGCCACTTCATCGGGCACCGGACGGCCCAAGGTCAACGTGCCGGTCTTGTCGAGCAGCAGCCGGTCGACCTCGGCCATGCGTTCCAGCGCCGATCCGTCCTTGACCAGCACGCCGCGCTTCATCAGCGCACCCGCCGCCACGACTTGTGCCACCGGCACCGCCAGCCCCAAAGCGCATGGGCAGGTGATGATCAGCACCGCGATGGCGATCACCAGCGACTGATACACCCCCGCCCCGGCGATCATCCAGCCCGCGAATGTCAGCGCCGCCAGCGTGTGCACGGCAGGCGCATAGAGCCGCGAAGCGCGGTCTGCGATACGCACGTATTTCGAGCGCGATTGCCCTGCCACTTCCATGAGCCGCGCAATTTCCGCCAAGGCCGTGTCCTGCCCGATAGCCGTCACGCGAACGTCCACTGGCACGTCCACATTCAGCGTACCCGCATGGACCAGCGTGCCGGGCAAGGCGTTTGCCGGCGCGCTTTCGCCCGTCAGCAGCGACTGGTCGAAGCGGCTTGTGCCTCTGAGAACCTCGCCGTCGGCAGCAAGTCGCTCGCCCGCTGCCACGCGCATCAGCATGCCGGGGCGCAAGGCCTTGGCGTCGGTCCAGCGGGTCGCGCCTCCTGCTTCGACGACCATCGCGCCGCTGGCGGCCTGTCGCAGCAGCGCATCCACGCCAGAACGCGCGCGGTCACGCATCATCGCATCGAGCACGCGGCCCGCCAGCAGGAACATCAGCAGCATCAGCACGCCGTCGAACCAGGCTTCGGCCCCGCCGGTCAGCGTCTCATAGAACGAAAGGCCGGTGGCGATGGTCACGCCGATCGAGATCGGCACGTCCATGTTGGTCCTGCCGTGGCGCAGGACTTTCCACGCCGAGGCAAAGAACGGGCGGCCCGCATAGACGATGGCCGGCACCCCGATCATTGCCGAAACCCAGTGGAACAGGGACCGCGTCGTGCCATCCGCGCCCGACCAGACGCTGACCGACATCAGCATCACGTTCATGCAGGCAAACGCGGCCACGCCCAGTGGCGCCAGCAAGGGCTTTACCGCCGAAGCCGTTTCAGCCTCAGGCTCGCGCACTTGCGCGTCGAAGCCGGTCGCGGCGAGCGCCGCCACCAAGGCAGGAAGCTCCACTTGCGCCTCGTGGACGATCTCCACCGTGCGGGCGGTCAGGTTCGTGCGTGCCGAAGTCACGCCTGCGACAGCGGAGAGCGAACGCTCGACCTTGCCCATGCAGCCCGCACAATGCATCCCCGGCACGGCGAGGATCGTGTGCACAGCGTTCGCTGGTGGTTCGGGCCCAAGTCGTGCCAGCGCGCTCACAGCACTTCCCCAACCGTGCGCCATGCCTTGCCCCCGGATTGAACCGTTACCCGCACCCGCCAGCGCCCCGCCATCAGCGGCGCGGCATATGTGCCGGGCGCGGTCTCGTGGAGCGTCAGGTTGGTCAGCGGTCGCTGGCCCAGCGGATGCTCGGCAATGGCAGTGACATTCGCCGCGCGCAGCGGCTTGCCGTCACCGCCGATCACGCTGATCGCAACGCCGCCTGCACCATCGCGCACCAGCGCGCCCTGCCAGCCCAGCGTCTGCTCGACTTTCGCTTCGGCCAGCCATGCGTTGAAATGCTGCCCGGCAAGGTAGGAATCATCGACGATCAGCCCGCCGAACGTGGATGTCGCGAGCCGCGCCATCGTCACGTTGACGGCGATCACCACGCCGAAGAACGCGACGAAGATCGCCGCCATGTGCTTGCCGGTGAACGGACGGATTTGGCGCTGCTGGGTCACTGGCCGTTTCCTTGTGCGGTGGTGAAGGTCGTGTTGCTGGTGTCGGAACCGCCTTCCTGATCGGTGGCGGTCAACACGAAGGCGATGTCGGCGGGCTGGCTCCCGCGCGGAGAAAGCGCATAGACGCGCAGGCGGCGGGTGGTGTCCGCCGGAACTTCGACGGTCAGGACGCGGGCAGCCTCAGCCGCATCCATCTCGTCGGTAAACACAGCGCCGCCGGGCAAGCCATCAAGCGCCACCCGGAAAGTGCGCGGCCGCTCTTCCATGTTGCGCAGCTTGAGCGTGTAGGCATTGCGCACCGCGCCGTCAGACAGCGTGACGTATTCGGGGTTGCGGTCCTTGGCGACCGACAGGTCCAGCCGGGCACGCTGTCCAAGCATGAATAGCAGCGCGAAACCGATCGCCGACCACACGCCGAGATAGACCAGCGTGCGCGGGCGGAGAATCGTCCTGAGGATCGGCACCGAGGCTTCCCCCCGCTTCTCGCGCTCGGCATCGTCCAGCGTGCAGTAGTCGATCAGCCCGCGCGGACGGCCAACGTCGGCCATCGCCTTGTCGCAGGCGTCGATGCACAAAGCACACGTGATGCAACCGATCTGCGGGCCTTCCCGAATGTCGATGCCAGTCGGGCACACCGCCACGCACTGCATGCAGTCGATGCAATCGCCCAGCGGTGTGGCCGCTTTTACCGCCGCCTTGACCGAACCGCGCGGCTCCCCGCGCCAGTCCTTGTAGGTGACGATCAGGCTTTTCTCGTCGAGCATCGCGGTCTGGATGCGCGGCCAAGGGCACATGTAGACGCACACCTGCTCGCGCATGAAGCCGCCGAAAATGAACGTCGTCATCGTCAGTGCGAAGGTGGTGGCATAGGCGACGGGCGCGGCATTGCCCGTCCAGAAATCGTGCTGGAGCGTCGGTGCATCGGCAAAATAGAAAATCCACGCGCCGCCCGTGGCAAAGCTGATGCCAAGGTAGATGCCCCACTTCAGCAGGCGTTTGCCAATCTTCCCAGCGGTCCACGGCGCTTTCTGCAGCCGCATTTGGGCGTTGCGATCCCCATCGATGAAGCGGTCGACAT
>JAZKBJ010000260.1:10658-10893 GCA_040388685.1 Pseudomonadota bacterium | reverse complement strand
GTCACTTCATCGTCCGAGACGAATTCGCAAGGCCACCCGCGCGCCTCGAACAGCGAGGCGATCATGTCGACGGGGGCTGCGTCGTCGCGCTCATTGTCGTCATGGCCGGTGCGCATGGTACGTCCCCTGAACACAGTGGTGAGCCTCCCCTGATGGTCGGCCACCGGCAAGGCGTTGTGCCCGACCTGCCGTTGCCCTGTCCATGAAGGCTGGACCCCCTCGCCTACAATCAGCG
>JAZKBJ010000260.1:10326-10648 GCA_040388685.1 Pseudomonadota bacterium | reverse complement strand
CGGTTAACAGGCGGTTGGGCAAAACTCGACAAGCTTGTGGGAAAGCTGTGGACAAGGGGTGAACAGCCGGGGCGCAAGTGCCCTCGCCGCTACGTCCCCGCCCTATTTCAGCGCGAGCGTGTCCACGGCCTGCCCTGCCGGACTGGTCCACTGATAGCTCGAGACGCCGCCCTTGCGCAGCTTGGTGATGAACTCCTGCGCCGCCGCCTCGCTCTCGAACGGGCCGGTGAGCAAGCGGAAGTTACTCCGCCACGGTGAAACGTAAGGCTTGCGCGCACGCAAGGCCTCGGGCGCCTCCTTGACGAGGCGGCGCCACTCGTTG
>JAZKBJ010000260.1:8202-10316 GCA_040388685.1 Pseudomonadota bacterium | reverse complement strand
CATGTCCTTGTTCGCGCCGGTCAACACCTGAACCCAGATTCGGCTGGGGTGGCTTGGCGCTGCCTTCTTTGCCTTTGCGTCCTTGGCATCCTGCGCGGCCTTGGCTGCCTTGGCATCCTTGGCGAGCGCCTTGGGGTCCTTGGCAGTGACCTTCTCCGGGTCCTTCGCGGTGGTGCGCGAAACGTCGGTAGGGCCATCAGGCCGCTCCCCGCGCGGATCGGCCTTGACCGCCTTGGGCACGGGCTTTGCCGGCAGGCGGGTGATGTCCACGGCGGCGACCGCAGCGGCCCGTTCTTCTTCAGGCGGTGCGAAGCTCTTGAACAAGGTTGCCAGATCGACCGGGCGAGGCGGCGCTTCGGTCGTGACCGGGGTCGGCGCGGAAACAGAGGCTGTCTGGGCAGGCTGCGGCGACTGCTGGGCCGGAACGACAGGCACGCTTTGCGGCGAAACCGGCGCTGGCGGCGTCGCGCTGGGTGCTACCGGCGCTGTGCTCACCGGCACAGCGGGCAGCGCTTGCCGTGAAGGCGTGGCTACCGGCGCGGCCGTAGAACCGCCAACCCTTGCAAGGTCGAACCCGCCAATTGACGACGCGGGTCTGGCAACCGGGGTAGGCGCAGGCGCCGCAGCAACCGGTTGCGGGACTGGTGCGGAGGCCACGACTGGCGGCAATTCCGCAGACACCGTGCGAACAGGCGCTGCCGTAGCCGGGACCGGCGGCGATTGGATCGGCTGAGGTGCAACTGCGGCCACTGGCGCAGACTGCCGGATCGGAGCGACATAGGGTCGCGCTGTTCCGGGCGGCAGATCAAGCACGGACAGCACTTTGGGCTTCGCCGCAACCGGAGGCGGCATGACGGGTGCCACTGGCGTGCGCACCGCAGGCGCAGCGCTGGCAATCGCCGTGTCAGTAAATCCGGGGCGAGCCACTGGCGCCGACTGCGGCAATGGCTGTGGCGGCGAAAGCGGGGTGGTGCCCAAAGCCTGAACCCGGCCGGTTGGCGCTGGCGTTCGCTCATCCTTGCCGGGGCGGCGACGCTTCTCGCGGCTGGGCTTGTCAGAGGATGAGCCGAGCGGCGCGCCTGCGGGGATCAGTCCCGCATCGGCAAAGCGCGTGGCGCGCGGATTGAGCGCGGCATATTGCGCGACGCGCGGATCATCGCGGCCAATGTCGGCTGCGCGCGGAAAACGCCCGAAATTGGCGGCAGCGGCCTGTTGTGCAGGCGTCAGTCGCGGCATGTAGCGCAAGTAGGGCGCGATCCCCGCAGCAAGATCCTGCGGCATCGAGGCATAGGCTACCGCGACGGCTTCGTCCGGTCCGCCAGTCACCGCCATCACGAATGTGCGCGTACGCCAGGTGGCGCGGTCCTGCTTGGCAATCAGCGGCGCGAGCAGCGCTTCAGCCCCCCGGCGGTCACCGGCGATGGCAAGGCTCAAGGCATAACGACGGGTCAGCTCATCGTCGCTGCCCCGGCTGAGCGCGACCTGATACCAGCGCTGCGCCCGGCCATTGTCACCGACCAGATCGTAAGCAAGCGCGCGATCGGACGCCATAGCATATGTGTCGCCACCGGCACGCTCTGCATCGTCAAAGGCGCGGACGGCGTCGACCGGGTTTTCGGCCAGGAGATAGGCCTTGCCGATCAGGATTTTGGACCGCGGATCACCCGGCTGGATATCGTTTGCGCGGCTGAGAAAGCCGATCGCCGCATCGCTGTCGCCCAGCCGCAATGCAGCCGACGCCGCGTCATAAAGCGCCACGACATTGCGCGGATCAGCCGCGAGGCGCGCAAGCGCGGCGTTGAGTTCGCGGCTGGGACTGGGCGCCACCGACTGGACGACGGGCCGCGACACGGTGGCCGGTCCGTCCGGGTCGTCATCAACCTGGGCAAAGGCGCTAGGCGCAGCAGCGGCCAGCAAGAGCCCAAGCGAAAACGTCAGCCCGGTAGCGACAGGGCCATGCGCGAAGGTGAAACGAATCGTCATCCAGCCGCGCTCTTACCAAGGGCAACATGAAGCGGCGGCAACGCGCCGCCGCTTCTACAGGGTTTTACTGATTGTTCTGACGGCCGAGGAAGCGCGGGATATTCAGCGCGCTGCCTTCGTCGGCGTCGTCC
>JAZKBJ010000260.1:7856-8192 GCA_040388685.1 Pseudomonadota bacterium | reverse complement strand
TCCTCGTCGCGGTTGCCGCGCGAGAGGTTGGCCATACGTTCAAACAGCGTGCTGCCACCTGCAGGTTTGGCGGGCGCCGCTTCGGGCGCACGACCAAGGCGCGGCATCGCAGGCTCGGCCGCAGCGGCCGGCTCTTCAGGGGCTTCGAGCCCGCCCAGCGAGAGTTCGCCACTGCCAGCTTCGGCGGGGGCTTCCTGCGCTTCGGACAGATCGAGGGTAAGATCGAGCGCTTCAGGCTCTGCTTCCACAGCGGCCTGTGCGGGCTGGACCTGCTCGGCAGCAGGCGTCCAGCTTGGCTGCGGCGCAGGCTCGGCAACTGGCGGCGGCGCGAACGAC
>JAZKBJ010000260.1:7065-7846 GCA_040388685.1 Pseudomonadota bacterium | reverse complement strand
GACGGCGCGGCGGGCGCAGCCGACGGAACCGCAGGGCCACGCGATGTCGACGGGATCGAGACCGGACGCGAGGCGACTTCGGCCTGTTCGGCGCTCTGCTCGATGCCGGTGGCGACCACCGACACACGGATTTTGCCATCAAGATCGGGATTGAACGCCGACCCCCAGATGATGTTCGCGTTGGGATCGACGAGTTCGCGGATATGGTTTGCCGCTTCGTCGACTTCGAGCAGCTTCATGTCGTCGCCACCGATGATCGAGATGATCACGCCCTTCGCGCCCTGCATCGACACGCCATCAAGCAGCGGGTTGGCAATAGCGCGTTCGGCAGCTTCAAGTGCGCGGTTCGGGCCATGGCCTTCGCCGGTGCCCATCATCGCCTTGCCCATCTCGCCCATGACCGAGCGAACGTCGGCAAAGTCGAGGTTGATGAGGCCCGGCATGACCATGAGGTCGGTGATCGAGCGCACGCCCTGCTGCAGCACTTCATCGGCAAGCTGGAACGCTTCCTTGAAAGTCGTTTCCGCCTTGGCCACCAGGAACAGGTTCTGGTTCGGGATGACGATCAGCGTATCAACGTGCTTCTGCAGTTCATCGATGCCGGATTCGGCTGCGCGCATGCGGCGCGTGCCTTCGAACAGGAACGGCTTGGTCACCACGCCCACTGTCAGCACACCCTTGCGGCGCGCGGCTTCTGCGATCACCGGAGCAGCGCCGGTGCCGGTGCCGCCACCCATGCCTGCCGCGATGAACACCATGTGCACGCCTTCAAGCGCGCGCT
>JAZKBJ010000260.1:0-7055 GCA_040388685.1 Pseudomonadota bacterium | reverse complement strand
AGATCCTCTAGCGTTTCCTCGGCAGCCGCACGGCCGACTTCGGGTCGCGCGCCCGCACCAAGGCCTTGCGTGATGTCAGGGCCGAGCTGAATGCGGTTCTCGACGATGGAATTGTTCAGCGCCTGGGCATCGGTGTTGACGACGATGAAGTCGACACCTTCGATCTTGGCGTTGATCATGTTGGCGATGGCATTGCCGCCCGCGCCGCCAACGCCGATCACCGTGATCCGGGGACGAAGTTCGTCGATGGCCGGCGGTCCGATGTTGATGCTCATTGTCGGTCTCCCAAGCGGGTCAGTCAGTCGCCAATAAAGGCATTGAAAAAGTCTGTCTTAACCTGTTGCACATAGCGGCGGCGCGAATCAAAGCCGGATTAACCTTTTCCACAGGTTGCAGCACGAAGACGGTCTGTATTTGCGCCATTTTCGACGTGCCCTGTGGATAACACCTTCAGAAATAGTCCCTGACCGCCCGCACCAGCCGACTCAGCAGCTTCGTCCCCTTGTACGAACCAGTGGGGGTATAGGCAGGTCCGATGGCGCGAATATCGACCGGGTCGGCAGCCGCAAACAGCACGAGACCGACGAGCGTCGACGAACTGGGCGTGGCATGGCCCGGAGGCAGGCCGAGCATCGTCGGCGGAGAGCCGATCCGAACCGGACGACCCAGCGCCGACTGCGCATAATCGGCAAGGCCCGGCAATTGCGCACCCCCGCCGGTCAGTACGACCTGCTGTCCGGTCTGGCCGACAAAACCCATGGACTTCAGCGCCTTGGACACCTCCTCGGTGAAGAAGCCAAGTTGCTGCGTGATGACCGAGATCAGTTCTGCGCGCGGAATGCGGTTCTTGTCGTCGGCATGGCGCGCCACCGGCCCGCCTTCGGGATCGCCCGGCGCGTTGACCGGTATCATCTCTCGGTGATCGGCGGGGCTGGCGATGGCCGAACCGGACATGCATTTGAGCCGCTCCGCCTGATAGCGGCGGATGCCGAAAGCAGAGGCGATGGCATCGGTGATATCGCCCGATCCGTACTGGATCATCTGCATTCCGAGCAGCATGCCTGCTGCATAGACCGAAACGGTGGTCACTTCGGCACCGAACTCCACCAACGCAACGCCAAGTTCGCGCTCTTCGGGCGTCAGGCAGGCATGACCAGCCGCGACCGGCGAGCCGACGACGGCCTCAACATCGAGATGCGCGTTCTGCACCGCCTCGGTCAGGTTGCGGATCGGCGCGCCGTCAGCCAGCATAACATGAATGTCGACCGCGAGGCGCTCGGCATGAAGCCCCTTGGGATTGGGCACGCCGTGCGCGCCATCGAGGGTGTAATGCGCGGGCTGGGCGTGCAGAACAGTGCGGCCATCAGGCTCGATCATCTCGCGCCCGGCAACCAGCAGATGCTCGATATCGTCCTGTTCGATACGCCGCCCGCCAACTTCCACCTCGACCCGCGCGGTCGTGCTGGCAAGACCGGCCCCCGAACAGCCGATCCACACTTTCTGGATGCCAATGTTGGCCATCTTCTCGGCGCGCTCTATCGCATCGCGTACCGAATGGGTCGCGGCCTGCATATCGGTCACATAGCCGCGCTTGATCCCTTGCGCGGCGCGGTGGCCCGATCCGAGCACGACCATTTCGCCCGTTTCCGACAGCCCCGCAATCATCGCGGAGACGCGGAACGAGCCGATGTTCACGGCTGCAAAAACCTTCGAGATACGGGGCGTTGCCATCCGGTCCTCAGCCCTCTTCGGACTTGGGCGCGGACTTTGCGGCGGTCGCTGCGCGCTTCGCTTCAGCCTTGGCCTGATCGGCCGCACGCTTTTCAGCGGCGACCTCGTCGGCGTGGCCGGGGACGCGCATGTAGATGCGGTCTGGCGCGCGCATATCGAACGCAGCTACCTTGCCGCCAAGCAGGCGATTGACCCCGTCCATGCGCGCAAAGCTGAGCAGTGCGCCGGCCGCCTTTTCGTCGCCTTCGGGCAGCGCCAGCACCTGTCCGGTCTTGAATGTCAGGTTCCAGCGGCGATTGCCGACCCATTCGGCCTCGGACACTTGCGGCTTGAGCGCGGGCGCGGCTTCGAGCAGGTGCCCGAGATCCTGCACCCGCTGCCCGACACCCAGGCCCGCGAGAACCAGCATGCCCTTGGCACGATTAGGACGAACTGGCTCCAGTTCGGCCCCGGTTTCATCGATCAACACCAGGCGATCGGGCTTGCGCAGCACCGCGTGGGGCGTGCGCTCCACAATATCGATCACCAGCGTATCGGGCAGCTTGCGCGAGACGCGGGCATCCTTGACCCATGGCAGTTCGTTCAGTTCATCGCGCAGCGCGGCAAGATCGAGCGTGGTCATCGCCCGGTCATTCTGGCCGAGAATGCGCTCATAGATCTTGAGTTCGTTCATGCGGTTGACGCCGCGCACCTCAAGATGGCTGACCTTGAATCCGGCGTCGGACGCGATGATGGCCGCCTGTTCCGAAACCAGCGCGGGAATTCCCGCCATGACCACGGCGGTCCACACGATCGCGGCGGCGACCGCAAGGATCAGCGTCATCGCGATGCGGTGCAGCGTCTCTTCGCTGAACGGAAGCCAGCGCATCACGCTGTCGAGCATCGAGCCGGTCTGCTGGCGCGCGGTCTGGACCTTGCGCTGCGTGGTGCGCGCTGCGGCTGCGCGGCGAACGCCCTTGCTGCCCCGTTTGATCGTCTGCGCCATGTGGATCAGCCCTTTCCGGAATCGTGGAGCGCTTCGGCAATGATCGCCTCGACGAGTTCGGGATAGTCCATGCCTAGCGCCTTGGCCTGTTCAGGCACGAGGCTGAGCGGAGTCATGCCCGGCTGGGTGTTGACCTCCAGTAGGAACAGCCCTTCCACGCCCTGCTCGTCATCCCAGCGGAAATCCGAGCGGCTCGTGCCCTTGCAGCCGAGCAACTGGTGCGCGCGCAAGGCGATCTGCCTGCAGGCCTCGGTGATCTCGTCAGGGATTTCGGCCGGGCAGACGTGCTCGGTCATACCGTCGGTATACTTGGCGTCGAAATCGTAGAAGCCCGATTTGGGCCGCAGTTCGGTGACCAGCAAGGCGCGGTCGCCGATCACCGCTGTGGTCAGTTCGCGGCCACGAATGAAGGGTTCAGCCAGAAGATGGTCGAACTCCTGCCACGGGCCCTTGCTGTCGGGGCTGATCGGATTGCCGTAGTTGCCATCCGCCGTAACGATGGCGACGCCCACCGACGAACCTTCATTGACTGGCTTGAGTACATAGGGGCGTGGCAGCGGATCGGCGCGATAAAGCTCTTCAGTCTGGACGATGCGCCCACCGGGCATAGGAATACCTTGCGGCACCAGCGCCTGCTTGGTCAGTTCCTTGTCGATCGCGATGACCGAGGTGGCAAGACCTGAATGGGTGTAGGTCAGACCCATGATGTCCATCAGGCCCTGGATCGAGCCGTCCTCACCAGGCGTGCCGTGCAGCGCATTGAACACCACATCCGGCTTTGCTTCCGACAGGCGCAGCGCGACATCGCGGTCCATGTCGATCCGCGTGACCCGGTGGCCCTTCGATTCAAGCGCCTTGGCCACGCCCTCGCCCGACATCAGGCTGACCGGGCGTTCGCTCGACCAGCCGCCCATCAGCACGGCGACATGAAGTTTGGGCAGAGTCACTTGCGGCCGATCCTTTTGATTTCCCATTCGAGGTCCACGCCCGCGTGATCCTTCACGCGGCGGCGGACTTCCTCGCCCAATCCCTCGATCTCGGCGCTGGTGGCAGTACCGGTGTTGATCAGAAAGTTGGTGTGTTTTTCGCTGACTTGCGCACCGCCCAAGGTCAGCCCCCGGCACCCGGCCCTATCGACCAGTTCCCACGCCTTCCCGCTATCCGGGTTCTTGAAGGTGGAGCCACCGGTCTTCGAACGCAACGGTTGCGACGCTTCGCGCGCAGCGCTGATGCGGTCCATTTCGGTCTGGATGTCGTCAGGATCGCCGGGTTGACCACGGAACCGCGCGGCGACAACGATGCAGCCGTCCGTCAGGTCCGAGTGGCGATAGGTGTATCCGAGTTCGGAAAGCGGCAACGTGGCAATCTCGCCCGAGCGGATAACCACGTCGCAATCGATCATGACGTCCTTGACCTCGCGGCCATAAGCTCCGCCGTTCATGCGCACGAAACCGCCGACCGTGCCGGGGATCGAGCGCAGGAATTCGAGGCCTGCTATCCCATTGTCGCGCGCGGTCGAGGACACGAGAATCCCGCTGGCCCCGCCGCCGCAATTGAGCGTGACCTCGTCCACTTTCTCGACCTTGGCGAAAGCCTTGCCGAGGCGGATCACCACGCCCGGAACGCCGCCATCGCGCACGATCAGATTGGAGCCAAGGCCCAGCGCCATGACCGGCACGTCAGGCGCGAGACCGGCCAGAAAATCCTGCAGGTCGGCCACGTCCTTGGGTTCGAAAAGCCAATCGGCTGTCCCGCCGGACTTGAACCAGACCAGCGGCGCGAGTGGCGCGTTGGGGGTCAGCTTTCCCCTTACCGATGGCAGCGAAAGTGTTGTCACCCTGCCGCCCTCTCGCGCGCAATCGCATCAGCCAGCCCCGCCGCCCACTTGGTGATATCGCCCGCGCCAAGGCAAACGACCATGTCGCCAGCTTGCGCGACGCCTGCCAGTTCCTTAGCCAGCGCATCCGGCCCATCGATCAAATGCGCGCTGCGATGGCCGCGCGCTTTGATGCCTTCGACCATGGCCGCGCTGTCCACGCCCTCGATGGGCTGTTCGCCAGCGGCATAGACTGGCGCGGCATAGACCACGTCGGCGTCGTTGAACGCTCCCTGAAACTCTTCCATGTGATCGCGCAGCCGCGTGAAACGGTGCGGCTGGGCGACCGCGATCACGCGGCCCATCACCCCTTCGCGCGCGGCGGCAAGCACGGCGCGAATTTCGACCGGATGATGGCCGTAATCATCGATGACCGTGACACCGCCTACTTCACCCACCTTGGTGAAGCGGCGCTTGACCCCGCCGAACTTGGCAAAGCCGGTGCAGATCAGGTCATCCGAAACGCCCATCTCCACAGCCACCGCCACAGCGGCGAGCGCGTTCTGGACGTTGTGACGGCCAGGCATCGGCAGTTCGATGCCTTCGATCCGGCGGAACGAGCCATCGCGCTGGCGGAGCACGGCAGTAAAGCGGTTGCCCCCGGGCACCGGCGTGACGGCCTCGCCCCGAACATCGGCCTGAGCGGAGAACCCATAGGTCACCACACGGCGGTCGCGGACCTTGGGGATGATCGCCTGAACTTCGGGATGATCGATGCACAGCATCGCCGCGCCATAGAACGGCACATTCTCGATGAATTCGACGAAGGCCGACTTCACCTTGTCGAACGAACCATAGTGATCGAGATGTTCGGGATCGATATTGGTGACGACCGCCAGCGTGCCGTCGAGCCGCAGGAACGAACCGTCGCTCTCGTCGGCCTCGACCACCATCCAGTCGCTGTCGCCGAGACGCGCGTTGGAACCGTAGGAGTTGATGATGCCGCCGTTGATGACCGTCGGGTCCACCCCGCCTGCGTCGAGCAGGCAGGCGATCATCGACGTCGTCGTGGTCTTGCCGTGCGTGCCAGCAACGGCCACGGTATTCTTCAGCCGCATCAGCTCGGCCAGCATTTCGGCACGGCGGACGACGGGGATGCGGTTTTCGAGCGCTGCGACGACTTCGGGATTATCCCGCTTAACGGCGGTGGAAGTGACGACGACCGCGACGCCATCGACGTTTTCGGTCTTCTGGCCGATCATCACCTTGATGCCGCGCTGGCGCAGCCCATCGACGACATAGCCTTCCGCCATGTCAGAACCCTGCACCGCATACCCCATGTTGTGCATTACCTCGGCAATGCCGGACATGCCGATGCCGCCGATGCCGACGAAGTGGATCGTCCCGATCTCGGTGCCGACGCCCTTCATGCGAGTTGTCCCTGAGCGGACGGAGTGGTCGCGCGAGTATCCACGCGGATCACGTCCATGATCGGCTCAGCGCCAAAGCTTTCGACAAGGTCGGCAAGATCGCTGACGGCATTGGGCAACCCGCAGTTCCATGCGGCATGGGCGGCATTCGCAAGTGTATGAGGATGCTGGGCCATGGTCTGGATCTGCTTGGCGAGTTCCTTGGGGGTGAAGCCGGTCTGGCGGATCGCGCGCGCGCCACCTGCGGCCACGATCTCGCGGGTGTTCGCCGCCTGATGGTCGTCTGTGGCAATCGGCAGCGGGATCAGGATGGCAGGCCTGCCCACGGCGGTCAGTTCCGCGATGGTCGATGCCCCCGCACGGCCGATGAACAGGTGCGTGCCAGCGAGGCGCGACTGCATATCCTCGAAATAGGTGCCGAGTTCCGCCGGAATCTCGTGCGCGGCATAGCGGGCGCGCACAGCCTCAAGGTCTTCCGGACGGCACTGCTGGGTCACCTGCAAGCGGTGGCGCAAGGCTGGCGGGAGCATCGCAAGGCCATCGGGAACGACTTCTGACAGGACCGATGCGCCTTGGCTGCCGCCGGTCACCAGCACGCGAAACAGGCTGTCCTCGGTGAACTCCGGGAACGGCTCTCCGCGCAGGACCAGCACTTCGGGTCGCACCGGATTGCCGACGCGGTGGACCTTGCCCCACATGTCATTCTTCACCTTCATGTAACTGAAGGGAGGTTTGACCGCGTCCCACTCTTCCTTGGTCAGTTCGTGAAACCGTGCATGAAGTGAACGGCCGATGGGCATGAGCGCTTGACGGTCGATGATGACTTGTCCGAGCGCCGTCGTGTCTGGCATTGGGATTTCCATGCGCCAATCCTCTCACACGTTGCGAACAAAGTCAACGGTTAGTCGGTGAGGATCTGTGTTGCTGTGCATGCTGCGATGGTCGTGAGTCCAGCCGACAGCGCTATCATTATTTCTCCGCCATCTCCGACCGCCCACAGTCCAGTCATCATCCAGTGGCACAGCACGCAAACGGCCACCGTGAGAATGGGCGTAACAACCGCCGTTGCCGCTAGAATCAGAACAGACTTCAT
>JAZKBJ010000259.1:13002-15322 GCA_040388685.1 Pseudomonadota bacterium | reverse complement strand
GTGTGTTTCGACTTCGCTCGACACGAACGGGGTTTGTGGGTTGGGTTGAGGTTGAGGCCCACCCCGCTGCGACTAACGCTTCTTGCAGAAGCGCAAGTCTCGCGGCCCTCCCGCAGGCGGGAGGGCAGTTGGTTGCGTGGCTTTCGTTCTCCCCTCCCGCTTGCGGGAGGGGTTGGGGGTGGGCTGGCGCGCTTACTTCAGCGCCGAAATCCAGCAGTTGAGGAGGGCGTTGGCCAAACCCTTGTCGATGGCTTCGGCGGCTTCCTCGACGCCTTCATGCCAGTCGTGCGCTTCGCCTGCCACGATCAGGGCGGCGGCGGCGTTGAACAGGATGGCGTTGCGGTAGGGGCCGGGTTCGCCCTGGAGGAGCGCGCGCAGGGCGGCGGCGTTGTGCTGCGCATCGCCGCCGCGAATGGCGTCGACCGGGGCGGTGGGCAGGCCTGCGTCGGCGGGGGTTATGCGGCGCATGGCGAGTTCGTCGTCTTTGACTTCCGCCAGTTCGTTGCCGCCTGCGAGGCTCAGTTCGTCGAGGCCCTCGTCGCCCGAAATGACGAAGCTGTGATCGGTGCCGAGGCGCAGGAGGGCTTCGGCGTAGATCGGCACATAGGCGGGGCGCGCAATGCCGACGAGCTGGCGGCGGACGCCTGCGGGGTTGGCGAGCGGGCCCATCAGGTTGAAGATGGTGCGGCGGCCGAGCGCCTTGCGGATGGGCATGATGCGGCCCATCGACGGGTGGTGGCGCGCGGCGAAGAGGAAGCAAATGCCGAGGTCGGCCAGCGTTTCCTCGGCGGTGTCGGCGGCACGATCGAGATTGAGGCCGAGCGCTTCGAGCGTGTCGGCCGCGCCTGCTTTGCTGCTGGCGGCGCGGTTGCCGTGCTTGGCGACGGGCACGCCGCAGCTCGCCACGACGAGGCTGACGGCGGTGGAGACGTTGAGCGTGTGGTGGCCGTCACCGCCGGTGCCGCAGACGTCGATGGCGTTGGCGGGGGCGGCAATGGGGATCATGCGGGCGCGCATGGCGCGGGCGGCGCCTGCGATTTCATACGCCGTCTCGCCCCGGTCCGACAGGCCGACGAGGAACCCTGCGATGGCCTCATCGGGCACGGTGCCGTCGAGGATCGCGGCGAAGGCCTGTTCGGCTTCGGCTTCTTCGAGCGGATGCGCTGGATCGGGCAGGGTCATGCCGGAACGGGGCGCGTGTTGATGCCGCAGATCTTGAGGAAATTGCCGATCATCGCGTGGCCATGCTCGGTGGCGATGCTTTCCGGGTGGAACTGCACGCCGTGGATGGGCAGCGATGTGTGGCGGAAGCCCATGACGTGGGTGTCATCGGACTGCGCGTTGACCGCGAGACAGGTGGGGATCTCGGTGACGATCAGCGAGTGATAGCGCGTGGCGATGAACGGGCTGGGCAGGCCTTCGAACACACCGGTGCCATCGTGGGTGACGGGCGAGGTCTTGCCGTGCATCAGCCCGCCGCGCACGACCTTGCCGCCGAAATATTGCCCGATCGACTGGTGGCCAAGGCACACGCCGAGCAGCGGCAGTTTCGCGTCAGCGGCGGCTCCGACGAGATCGAGGCTGATGCCTGCCTCATTGGGTGTGCAGGGGCCGGGCGAGAGCAGGAAGCCTTGTGCGCCGGTGGCGATGGCCTGCGCGGCGGTGAGCGCATCGTTGCGCACGACTTCGACCTCCGCTCCCATCTCCATCAGGTAGTGGACGAGGTTCCAGGTGAAGCTGTCGTAGTTGTCGATGACGAGGATCATTGGCCAAATCCGGGTTCGGTGGCAACGCGGACGGCTTCCCGCGCAGCCGCAAAGAGCGCGCCCGACTTAAGCTCGCATTCGCGCTGTTCGTATTCGGGATTGCTGTCGGCGACGATGCCTGCGCCTGCCTGGGCGTGGAGGACGCCGTCCTTGATCACGCCGGTGCGCAGGACGATGCAGCTGTCGACCGAGCCATCGGGGGCGAAGTAGCCGACGCCGCCTGCGTAGGCGCCGCGTGTTTCGGGTTCGAGTTCGGCGATGATCTCGCAGGCGCGGACCTTGGGCGCGCCGCTGACGGTGCCTGCGGGGAAACCGGCGAAGAGGGCGTCGACGCTGTCTGCGCGGGTCGTGTCGAGCTGGCCGACCACGTTCGAGACGATGTGCATGACGTGGCTGTAGCGCTCGACGTTGTAGCTTTCGGTGACCTTGACCGTGCCTGCCTTGGCCACGCGGCCGACATCGTTGCGGCCGAGGTCGAGCAGCATCAGGTGTTCGGCGCGTTCCTTGGGATCATCGAGCAGGCTGCGTTCGTTCGCGCGGTCTTCCTCGGGCGA
>JAZKBJ010000259.1:10685-12938 GCA_040388685.1 Pseudomonadota bacterium | reverse complement strand
CATCGCGGATGCGGACGAGGATTTCCGGGCTGGAGCCGGTGAGCGCGAAGCCCGGCATGTCGAGGAAATAGAGGAAGGGCGAGGGGTTGATGCGGCGCAGCGCGCGGTAGAGCGCAATCGGTGGAAGCGGGAAGGGCGCGGTGAAGCGCTGGGCGAGGACGACCTGGAAGATGTCGCCCGCCTCGATGTAGTCCTTCGCGCGCGTGACCATCTGCGCGTAGTTTGACGCGGGCATGATCGGCTGCGGAGTGACGTCGACGGCTTCGGACAGGCGCGGATCGGCGGGGACGGCGTCGGCCAGCTTGCGGATGGCGCTGTCGATGCGTTCGGCGGCGGCTTCAAGCAGGCGGGCAGGCGCGCCGCCTTCGGCCCAGACCGGCGCGATGGCGAAGAGTTCGTCGGACAGGCGGTCGAACACCAGCACCACGGTCGGGCGGGTGAACAGCATGTCGGGCAGGACGAGATCGCTCTGCCCGGGCCGGGGCAGCTTTTCGACAAGGCCGATGGTCTCGTAGCCGAAGTAGCCGACCAAGCAGGCGAGCGCGGGCGGCAGGGCGGCGGGAACGTCGATCCGGCAGGCGGTGACGAGCGCGCGCAGTTCGGCGAGGGCATCGCCGGGCAGCGGCGCGAAGGCGGCCTTGTCATGCCGCCAGATGCGGTTGATTTCCGCTGACGAACCGGTGGCGCGGAAGACGAGGTCCGGGTCGATCCCCAGCAGGCTGTAGCGCCCGCGCACTTCGCCGCCCTGCACCGATTCCAGCAGGAAATCGCCGCGCCCGCTCTCCATCAGCTTGAGCGCGGCACCGACCGGCGTTTCGGTATCGACGATCAGCTTGCGCCAGATCAGCGCCGGTTTTCCGGCGGTGAGTTGGGCGAGCGCGGGGCCGTGGTTTTCAGGCAGCGCGGCGGTGGTGACGGCTTCGAGCGTGGACATCGGCTTACTGGGCGTTTGCGCCGGTCAGCTGGTTGCGGACCGCCTTGATCGCGGCCTCGTTGCGCTCGACGCCGACATCGTCACGGATCGCACGGCGCAGCGATTCGGCATATTCGTTGCCGGTGACCGTGCTGAACTCCCGCGAGGCCTGTGCCAGTACGGCATCGCCGCGCTTGATATCACCGGGGACGATGTCCTTCAGTGCGACCACATACCAGCCCGCCTTGTTGGGGCCTTCGAGGCGCTTGTTGGTGCCTTCGGCCATGGCGAAGAGCAGCGCGAGCGGCGGGGGAACCTGACCTTGCATCGCGGAAAGCTGCTGGCGGCCCATGGCGACAGGCTGAGGAGCGGGCAGGGCGACGCCCGCCAGCTTGATCGCTTCGGCGAGCGGGGTGCCCTTGTTCAGCGCGGCGAGGATCTTGTCAGCCGCAGCCTTGGCCTTGGCCGAACCCTGATCGAGCGCCCAGTCACGAGTCACCACGTCCTTGATCTGGTCGAGCGGGGCGGGGGTAGACGCGGTTAGCTGGCCGACGTCGTAGATGGCGAAGACTTCGCCGGGCTTGATTTCGGCAAGCTGCGGTTCGCCTTCACGCTCCATGGCGAAAGCGGCCTGAACCAGCGGGGCGACTTCGGCGGGGGCCTTCTCGGCGGCCTTGCCGAACACGGTGCCGTTGTCGAGCAGCGGCTGCGTGGAGGCGATTGTCAGGCCGAGCGACTTGGCGATATCGGCAAGGCCGGTGCCATTGTCGACTTGCTCCTCAACCTTTGCGGCAAGGTCGGACAGGGCGGTGCGGCGCTTTTCGAGCGTGATCGCAGCGACGATTTCGGCGCGGGCCTGATCGAGCGTCTTGCCGGGATTGCGGTTTACGGCATCGACCTTGATCACGTGCCAGCCAAGGCCAGACTTCGCAGGCGCTGCGAGCGAACCCGGTGCAGCAGCGAATGCAGCATCAGCCACGGCCTTGGCGGTCTGGTTGGTCAGCGCCTCGCGGCTGAGTTCGGTCAGCTTACTGGCGGCAAGACCCTTGGTGCGGGCGGCGGCATCGAGCGAGCCACCCTTGCCGACTTCGGCAGCGAGCGCGCGGGCAGCAGCTTCGGTGGGCACGATCACTTGCGTGACGGTGCGCTGTTCGCTGGCGGCATAGACCGCGCTGTTGAGCTTGTAGCGATTGGCGACTTCGGCGTCGGTCGGGGCCGGGACGGACTTGAGGTTGGCCTCGTTCACCAGTGCATAGCGGATCGTGCGGCGCTCGGGCTGCATGTAGCGGGCCTTGTTCGCCGTGTAGAACGCGGCGACGGCATTGGCGTCAGGCCCGTTC
>JAZKBJ010000259.1:4575-10675 GCA_040388685.1 Pseudomonadota bacterium | reverse complement strand
CTGTGGGCATCTGCGCGCCAAACGCGACCGGGAGGAGAAGCTGACGTGCCATCAGGCCCTGCGCGAGATCCTTGCGCACTTCCTTGTCGGTCAGGCCGCGCTGGGCAAGCAACTGATCGTAGGCTGACTGGCTGAACTTGCCGTCTGGACCCTGGAACGCCCCGATCTTGACGATCTCGCTGTCGACAAGGCGGTCGCTGACGGCGAGGCCGTGCTTCTTGCCCCATTCGGCCAGCGCGACGCGGTCGATCATGTCGTCAAGCACGCCGTCCATGCCGCCGCCGTCGAGGAACTGCTTCATCGTCAGGCCCGGTGACTTCTGGCGCTGCTGCTCGAACGCGGAGGTGAGCGCCTTGGACAGTTCGGCAGTGCCGATGCGGGCAGACCCGACCTTGGCCGCACGGTCGCCCCCGGCGATGCCGCCAAAGCCGCTGCCGGTGACATCGGCGCTGGCAAAGGCGAGCGCGATCAGGCCGAGGAAGAGGAGCGCGATGGCGACGCCGACGCGGGACTTGAGAAAGGAGCGGAAGAAGCCGAGCATTTGCGGGTGTTCGTCTCGTCAGTCTGGGCGCGCGAACGTGCCCTTATGGAATTTCGCCGATGCCTTAGGAGGCATTCGTGTTTCTCGCAATGCCCGCCATCGCGCCGCTGCCGCTGAGGGCAGACATTCCGGCCTATCCGAAATGGTGTTTTTGCCCGAATTGCGATCAGGCGTTTTGCAGAATCAGCGCAGGTTTGATAGCCGCCCGGCGACTCAGGATGCGTCGGTACGTATAAATATCGATTGCATCGAGACTATTCAGGGGAATTGGCCAATCATGCCGCATCGTCCTTACATCGTGGGCAACTGGAAGATGAATGGCAGCCGCGCCATGCTGTCTGAAGCTCGCGCGATCGATCGTGCTGCCGGACGCTATCCGGATGTGCAGGTGGCGCTTGCCCCGCCGTTCACGCTGATCGGTGCCCTGCGCGAGGCGGTGACGGCGATGGGCGTTGGCGGGCAGGACTGCCACGCCGAGGCCAAGGGCGCGCATACCGGTGACGTTTCGGGTGCGATGCTCGTCGATGCCGGAGCAGACTTCGTGATTCTCGGGCATAGCGAGCGCCGCAAGGATCACAGCGAGGGTGATGCACTGGTTCGAGCCAAGGCCGAGGCGGCGATTGCCGCTGGCCTGGGCGTGATTGTCTGCGTTGGCGAGACGCTGGCCGAACGCGATGCCGGAAAGGCCGTGAAAGTCGTTTCCGGCCAAGTCGACGGCTCGTTGCCTGTTGCGGACGGCGCTGTTGATGCCGTTGCGCTGGGCAAGGTGGCTGTGGCTTACGAGCCGGTCTGGGCGATTGGCACCGGGCGTGTCGCGGCTGTCGAGGACGTCGTGGCGATGCATGCCGCGATCCGCGAGCGCCTGACCGCGCTTTACGGGGAAGCGGGCGAAAAGGTTCGCATTCTCTATGGCGGCTCCGTCAACGCCGGTAACGCGGGTGAATTGCTGGCCGCCGAAGGCGTGAGCGGGGCATTGGTCGGCGGTGCGAGCCTGACCGCCGATGCCTTTCTGCCGATTATCGCGGCTGCGGGCAGCGGGGAAGCCTGATTTTCGGATGGGTTGCGCCAGAGCGTTCGCGCGCCTACATGGCGCGAGTTCCAGCGCGGCTTCGCGCCAAGGGTAGAGATTCATGTCGCTGTTCATTTTCCTGACCGTCGTCCAGGCGATCGTTGCATCCCTGCTGGTGATCACGATCCTCATGCAGAAGTCCGAAGGCGGCGGCCTTGGCGTTGGGGGCAGCCCGGCAGGCTTCATGTCGGCGCGCGGCGCGGCCGACTTCATGACGCGGGCTACGACCGTTCTGGCGACCGCGTTCGTGGTGCTGAGCATTGCGCTTGCCGCACTTGCGGTGAGCACGACCTCGGGCCGCGAAATCGATACTTCGCTCCAGCGCGCGACACCGGTGCAGAATGCTCCGGCTGCCGATCCGCTGGCGCCAGCGCAGGGCGCTCCGGCACCTGCCGCCGCGCCTGCCCAGCAGCAGGCACCGGCTCCGGCCAATGATCCGCTGAGCGGCGCAGCCGGCCAGTAATACTACCTGCAATGCGGTGATGCCGCCTCGCTGCCATGGGGCCGCGGGGTGGCTTTCGCGTTGTTCCCGATCAATGCCTGTGGATTGCCGCGAAGATTACAGCGGCAACCGCTTGCACGTTTGCAACTTATGACGCTAAGGCCCAATTCCCATGGCGCGGTACATTTTCATCACCGGCGGCGTGGTCTCCTCGCTCGGCAAGGGACTCATGGCGGCGAGCCTCGCGGCTCTGTTGCAGGCACGCGGATTTCGCGTGCGTATCCGCAAGTTCGACCCCTATCTGAACGTCGATCCCGGGACGATGAGCCCCTATCAGCACGGTGAAGTCTATGTGACCGACGACGGGGCGGAAACCGACCTCGACCTTGGCCATTACGAACGCTTTACCGGCGTTTCGGCGCGTCAGGCGGACAACATCACCTCGGGCCGCATTTACCGTGACATCATCGCCAAGGAGCGCCGCGGCGATTACCTCGGCGCAACCGTGCAAGTGATCCCGCATGTGACCGACGCGATCAAGGAATTCGCGCAGGCCGAAACCGACGACCTCGACTTCGTGCTGTGCGAAATCGGCGGCACCGTCGGCGATATCGAAGGCCTGCCGTTCATCGAAGCGCTGCGCCAGTTGCACAATGAAATGCGCGACGAGACTTGCTTCGTCCACGTGACGCTGGTGCCCTATATTGCGGCGGCGGGTGAGTTGAAGACCAAGCCGACGCAGCATTCGGTGCGCGAACTAACCGGTCTTGGCATTCAGCCGGATATCCTGCTGTGCCGCTGCGAAAAGCCGCTGCCCGAGGGCGAGCGCGCCAAGATCGCGCAGTTCTGCAATGTGCGCAAATCGGCTGTGATTCCGGCGCTTGACGCTTCGAGCATCTACGCCGTGCCGCTGCAGTATCACGCCGAAGGCCTCGATAACGAAGTCCTGCGCCATTTCGGTCTGACCGCGCCCGAGCCGGAACTGGCGGTGTGGGACGACATCGTCGACCGCTACCAGAACCCGGAAGGCGAAGTGACGATTGGCGTGGTCGGCAAGTATGTCGGCCTGCAGGACGCCTACAAGTCGTTGAACGAGGCACTGGCGCATGGCGGCATGGCCAATCGCGTCAAGGTCAACGTCAAGTGGCTCGACGCGGAACTGTTCGAGAAGGACGACGACGAGATCGCCGCCTATCTCGAACCGATGCACGGCATTCTCGTGCCTGGCGGGTTTGGCGAGCGCGGGACCGAGGGCAAGATTGCCTCGGTGCGGTTCGCGCGCGAACGCAAGGTGCCGTTCTTCGGCATCTGCCTCGGCATGCAGATGGCCTGCATCGAGGGCGCGCGCAACACCGCCGGTATCGCTGGTGCTTCATCGACCGAATTTGGCCCGACCGACGAGCCGGTTGTCGGCATCATCACCGAATGGATGACCGAGGAGGGGCTCGAACAGCGCTCCGAGGGCGGCGATCTTGGCGGGACGATGCGGCTTGGGGCCTATGACGCCAAGCTCACCGGCAACAGCCACGTGGCGAATGTCTACGGATCGACCGAGATCAGCGAGCGCCACCGTCACCGCTATGAAGTGAACGTGGCCTACAAGGAGCGGCTCGAAAAGGGCGGTCTGGTGTTCTCGGGCATGTCGCCCGATGGCCTGCTGCCCGAAATCGTCGAGCGGCCAGACCATCCGTGGTTCATCGGCGTGCAGTTCCACCCGGAACTCAAGAGCCGCCCGTTCGACGCGCATCCGCTGTTCAAGGAATTCATCGCAGCGGCGGTCAAGCAGGCGCGCCTCGTCTAAAGGGGCTGGTCAGCAGCCCTTTTCCCTGATTATTTGCGCGCCTTGATGCTCTGGGGGCGATGGCAGGATGGACGCGGCGAAACTGGCAGAAACTCTGACGGCGCAAAGCCTGTTCGCGGATTGCGAACAGGCTGAACTGTCGGACATCATCGCACGCGGGCAGGTGCGCGGCTACAAGCCCGGCCAGGAACTGATGGCGCAGGGCGAGGAGGGCAAGACGCTCTTCATCGTGCTGAAGGGGCTGGCCCGCGTCAGCATGGTTGCCGCCAACGGGCGCGAGATCATTCTGGATTATGCCGAACCCGGCCACGTGCTGGGCGAGATCGCATTTCTCGATGGTGGTGACCGCACCGCGTCGGTCGAGGCGATCGAGCCGGTCGAGGCGCTGATCCTGACCCGCACAGCCTTTGCCGACATCATCGAAAAGCATCAGGGGCTGTCGATGCGCCTGCTCAAAGCGATGGCGCGGCGGTTGCGGCAGAACAACGCGGTGATCGAGGCTGACCGCGCCTACACTTCCGGCCCAAGGCTGGCGCGCTTCCTGCTGCGCCTGATGATGGGGGATAATTCGGAAGCCGGAAACCAGCTCAAGATCGCGCTGAGCCAGGGCGAACTGGGCAATTTCGCGGGTATGTCGCGCGAGCAGATCAACCGCCAGCTTTCGGCGTGGGTCGACAATGGGATCGTTGCGCTCAACAGCGGGCGGGTGACGATTCTCGACCGCGAAGCGCTGGTGGATGTCGCCGAGGCTTGGTGAGTGAGGTTAGCCCTCGGGGACGAGGGCGATGCGGATTTCGGTGACGTAGGTCATCGGCCTGCCCTTTTCGTCAAGCCGGGCTGGCTGCACGAGTAGTGCTCGCTGCGAGAACTGCGCCGTCGGTGCCGACAGCCACAATCAGGCCACCTTCAAGCTTTTCGCCGCTCAATGCTTCTGATTTGACCGTGAATTCAAGATCGGACGCCAGCTTGGCCCTTGCGACATCGCTGGGACCTCCCGCTGTCCACATTCTGACGAGATCCTTGATGTAGCCATGCGTCGCTGTTCCGTCAGCCAGCCGAGCAGGACCAACTTTCCGCTTGGTCGTGATGCGACATAGCTCTCCCGCAAGTTTGCGAGACCCCACGTTGCCCAACAATTTGCAGCCATAGACGCGGCCTTCGAGGTCGATATAGAACTCGACCACTGCCGCCGTTGTTTCGGTCTTTAAGAGAGCCCAGACCGGATAGTCTGCAGGTTGGATCACTTTTTTGTAATCCGGTAGCGAGAGCCCGGACGCTACGGCAGCGAGGGTAGCCAATGCGATCGCACTCATGGGCATCCAACCTTGAAATGTTTCGGCATTATTTCAGGTAGGAATAACCAACGCAAGGCGATGACATAAAAGGGCGAGCCATTGCTGGCCCGCCCTTCGCTTCATTCAACTGCCGCTCAAGCAGCGGCGGTGTTGTCGCCTTCAATGACCTTGAGCTGGTTCTGTCCGCCGATCAGCACCTTCTTCGGCTTCATCGCTTCGGGCACTTCGCGGACGAGGTCGATCATCAGCAGGCCGTCGGCGAGGTCGGCGGCTTCGACGCGGACGAAATCGGCCAGTTCGAAACGGCGTTCGAACCCGCGGTTGGCGATGCCGACGTGGAGGTATTCGCGTTCCTGCGGCTCGGGCTTCGCGCCCTTGACCACAAGCAGGTTCTGCTGCGCGGTGATGTCGATGTCCTCGGCCTTGAACCCGGCGACGGCGAGGGTGATGCGGTAGGCATCCTCGCTGCTGCGCTCGATGTTGAAGGGGGGGTAATTGTCGCCGGCATTGGCGCGGGCCTGGCGTTCGAGCAGGTCGAACAGGCGGTCGAACCCGACGGTGGTGCGGCGATAGGGGGTGAAGTCCATACGGTTCATGGCAATATCCTCAATCTATGAGCAATCTGCACTTGCCTCGGCAAACCCGGAACCCGGCGCCTGCCTTGGCGGTTCATGGTCACGCCCGCACTTGCGGCGCATGACACATCACCCCATGTGTGATAGCGATTTTCGCATTTCAAGACCCCCTGATCGAGGTATGCATGTCAGACACGCCCAAGGTTGAAATCTACACCAAGTGGGGCTGCCCCTATTGCTCGCGCGCGAAGGCGCTGCTCGAAAGCAAGGGCGTGGCGTTCGAGGAATACGACGTGACCATGGGCGGGCCGAAGCGGGCCGAAATGGCCGAGCGTGCGCCCGGTGCCTCGACCGTGCCGCAGATCTTCATCGGCGGT
>JAZKBJ010000259.1:4027-4565 GCA_040388685.1 Pseudomonadota bacterium | reverse complement strand
CCAGGCGGCTGCGCCATCGGCAAAGAGTCCCGACGAGATCAGATTTGCAATCGAGAGATCGTTTCGCTGCCAGGTTAGCGAGCACAGCTCAACCGATAGCAGCACCGCAACCCGATCCGGATAGGCGCGGCGGTACTGCCGTCGGCGGTTCGGATGATCTTGCCGCGCTGAACGCCCAGGGCAAACTGGACGCGAGGCTCGGCCTGTGACCGAGGCTTCGGTGCGCGGGCCGGTGAAGGTCGCGCTGTTCCAGATGACCAGCGGGATCGATCCGCAGGCCAATGCCGCAGCGATAGTCGATGCGGCGCGCAGGGCGGCGGGCGAGGGCGCGGCGATGCTGTTCACGCCCGAGATGTGCGGGCTGCTCGACCGGGATCGCGCGCGCGCAACGCCGCATATCGTGGCTGAGGCGGACAATCCGGTGCTGAAGGCGGCGCGCGATGTTGCGCGTGACCTCGGGTTGTGGATTGATCTTGGCTCGTTGGCCGTACTGCGTGAAGACGGCAAGTGGGCCAATCGCGGCTTCGTGATCGACGAC
>JAZKBJ010000259.1:0-4017 GCA_040388685.1 Pseudomonadota bacterium | reverse complement strand
TGCGGCGCGTTATGACAAGATCCACATGTTCGATGTCGATCTGGCGACCGGTGAGACATGGCGGGAATCGGCGGCCTATACCCCGGGCGAGCGGGTGGTGACGGTGGAAACGCCACTCGGAAGGCTTGGGCTGGCCATCTGCTACGATGTGCGGTTCCCCGCCCTTTTTGAGCAACTGGGGCGGTTGCGCTGCGATGCGATCCGCATTCCGGCAGCTTTCACCGTGCCGACCGGCAAAGCGCATTGGCATCTGATGCAACGCGCCCGAGCCGTGGAGGCGAGCGCATGGGTGATCTCGGCAGCGCAAGGCGGGCACCATGCGGACGGGCGCGACACCTACGGCCATTCGCTGGTTATCGACCCATGGGGCGATATGGTGCTCGATATGGGTGAGGGCAGTTCGCTGGGTTTCGCCACGGTTGATCCAGGTCGGACCGCTGAAGTTCGCGCACAACTGCCCAGCCTTGCCAACAAGCGCGAAATCCCTAGATCGGCGTCATGATTGTCTTCGATCTGCAATGTGAGCCGTTGGGGCATCGTTTCGAAGGATGGTTCGGCTCGTCGCAGGACTATGAGGACCAGTGCGCGCGCGGGCTGATGACCTGCCCCTCTTGTGGATCGGCACAGGTTGGCAAGGCCGTGATGGCGCCGAATGTCGGGCGCAAGGGCAATCAGGCTGTCGTCCCGGCTACCAAGCCCGACATTTCGCCGCAGCCAGTGGCGAACTTGCCGCTTCCTCCAGAAGCCATGGCCATGCTCAAGGCGGTAGCGGCGATGCAGGCCGAAACGCTCAAAACCTCGACATGGGTGGGCGACAAGTTCGCGGACGATGCCCGCGCCATGCATTATGGCGAGAAGGACGCTGGCCCCATCCATGGTCGCACGACGCTCAGCGAGGCGCGCGAACTGGTCGAGGAAGGTATCCCGGTGGCCCCTGTGCTGGTCCCGGTTGTCCCCCCCGAAGAAGCCAACTGACCGACCGGCAAAAGCGCGTTGCCAGCGCCGCGCGCCCTGCCTAAAGGAAGCGAAGGCGCGCCCGTAGCTCAGCAGGATAGAGCACCAGATTCCTAATCTGGGGGCCATGGGTTCGAATCCCGTCGGGCGCACCACTTCGACGCAGAGTTGCCTTAATTCCCGGCATTCTGGATAAAGGCAGTTCAGGCAGACCAATGGCGCGCAAGCATCCCAAGCACGGACCCTATCCCGCAGCGGAAGCCGAGGATGACGCTCCGGCGCCGGTAATACCGTGCTGGCTATGCGGGCGGTCCACCGGCAAGACAGTAGTGCTGCATCATCCCGTGCCGAAAAGCCGGGGCGGGCGCGATACCGTGCCGATGCATCCGATCTGCCAGCAGACGCTGATCGTCAATTTCACCAATTCGGAATTGCAGCGCCACGGCATGAATGTGGAAGGGCTGCTGGACAATCCGGCCGTGCGCAAGTTCGTCGATTGGGTAGCGAACAAGGATCCCGATTTTACCGCGACGATCGCCAAGAAGCAGCGCTGACGCTGTCGTCGTGCCGGTTCTGCCGGGCACGACGATAGCGAGGCAGCATCAGTGGTTGGGAATATGCGTGCCGAGGTGACGCCCGGCGATGTAGCCGAAAGTCATGCCTGGCCCGAGCGTGCCGCCTGCGCCGCCGTAGATGTCGCCCAGCACAGCCGCCATGGCATTGCCGGCCGCATAAAGGCCGGGGATGGCCTCACCGTTCCAGTTGACGACCTGACCATCGGCGTTGGTCTTCGGGCCACCAGCGGTGCCGAGCGCGCCTGATTCCATCTTGACCGCGTAGTAGGGACCCTGGTCGATTGCGCCGAGCGTGCGGAACGGGGGCTCGAAGTCCATGTCGCCCCACATGTAGAAATTGTCGTAGGTGTTGTCGCCGCGGTTGAAGTCATCGTCATGGCCATTTCGGACCATCGTGTTGAAGCGCTCGACGGTGGCGACAAGACCGGCGGGATCGATGCCTGCCACTGCCGCCAGTTCCTCCAACGTATCGGCCTGCATCATGAACGACGGCGGCGGCGCGCCTGCTGCCGTGTTGAATGCGTGGTACTTGTTACGGTTGCGCTGGTCGATGATCAGCCAATAGGGCAGGTTCGCGTAAGTGTGCGTGCCCGCGTCGAAGGCGTGGAGCGACTTGCCCAGCGCGTTGTAGTTGGCGGCCTCGTTGACGAAGCGCTTGCCCTTGCTGTTGACGAGGATCGCGCCGGGGCGGGCGCGTTCGTCCGATCCGAGCAAGTAGTTGGGCTTGGCACCGCGTGCCGGCTTCATTTCCAGCGTGCTCTGCATCCAGAAGGCATTCTGCATGTTGCCGAGTTGCGCGCCTGCCTCGATTGCCATGAGCAAGCCATCGCCTTCGTTCTCGGGCACGCTGACCGGGCCGGTGAGCGGACCGCGCACGAAAGTCTTGACCAGATTTTCGTTCCATTCGAACCCGCCGGTGGCGATCACGACGCCGCGCCGGGCGCGCACGCGGAAGTCCTTGCCGTTGGCATCCTCTGCGATCACGCCGATGACACGGTCGCCGTCCTTGATGAGCTTGCGCGCGCGCTTTTCGAACTCGACCGGAATGTCACGGTCAAGCACAGCCTTGAACAGCGATCCGGCCAGTGCCTGACCTAGCCCGCGATAGTCATGGGCCTCGCGTTCAGCGAGAGTTGCTTCATCGAGCGAACCGCTGATTGCTTCCATCAGGCTCCCGCGCAGTGGGTAGGCCATCTTGCTGGGATTGACGCGCGTGGCCCACTTGCCGAGGTCCTCGAAGCAGAACGCTTCGTTATCGAGCGAACGCCCACCGTCGGGCTTCGCGCCGGGGGCATAGGGCTGGTAATCGGGGAAATCGGTGAAGGCACGCAGCCGCACCGGCGTTTTGTCCGCCAGGTAGCGCAGCATTTCCGGGCCATTCTGCATGAACGCCCAGAGCGTTTCGGGATCGAGGCTGCCGGGCGCGAGCGAATCGAGGTAGGTGACGATCTCTTCGTCGGAATCGGTGCCGCCTGCTTCGTGCTGGTGATGATTGTTCGGAACCCACAGCATACCACCCGACATCGCGGTGGTGCCGCCAACCATCCCGGACTTCTCAAGGATAACCACGTCCTTCGCGCCGAAATCGTGTGCTGTGATGGCAGCGGTCATCGCTGCGCCGCCAGAGCCGAGCACGACGACGTCGGCTTCGAGGTCCCAGTTGTGGTCTTCCGTCATCTTCCGCATCCCTTGTTCGTTTATCGTGCCGGAGGACTGGGCAATCGGATTGCCCATCCATCATCGTCTGCGGCCGTTGTATGGCCGAGACGGGGTCTGCGGCCATTCCGACTAGTATTAGGTGGGGGTCAATTCTGCGAGGATGGGCAATTCTGCATAATTGCGGTCATTCCGGCTTGAATCGGCACGGGAATTATGATTCAGTGATACCATGCAGACACGCCGCGTCGCCTTGCTTCCAAAAGACAGTCTGACCCAGTCGCTCGCGCTGGTCGCACTGCTGGTGCTCGGCGCGATTGGCGTTGCCGGGCCAAGCGGCCTGCTGGCATGGGGCGAAAACGCCCGTCTGCTGGAGCAGCGGGAAAGCGAAATCGCACAGCTTTCGCACGAGCGGGATCAGCTCAAGAACCGCGTTGCCCTGCTCGATCCGCGCCACGCCGATCCTGATCTTGTTGGCGAACTCCTGCGCAGCAATCTCAATGTTGCGCACCCCGACGAACTGGTGATTTCGGTCAAGCCTTAACCACGTTTGCGGAACAGGATGTCGGCGTAGTCCGCGCCGTCTATCCGCCTGTTGTCCGGTCCATAGAGAAGGGTCTGTGGCTCGCCTCGTGAATAATCGAGAGCGTGACCGTCGTAATTTTGTGCGGTCCGCGTATCGCCGAAGCGGAAGTGCGCGTTCCAGATCGTAAGCCAGCCACCCGGCTTGAGGCGGTCGTCCAGCGCATCGATCGCGCGGGCAAAGCGTTCGAACGGCAGCACCGTTGCGCACGATGCCGGAAGTGTCCGTTCGAGTTCGCCATGACGGAAG
>JAZKBJ010000258.1:8881-11610 GCA_040388685.1 Pseudomonadota bacterium | reverse complement strand
TGTCGAGTTCAAGGAAGCCAAGATCAAGTAAGGGCGTTTTGCCCCCAATATCGTGGAACGCCCGTCGGAACCGCCACTCCATTTTGGAACCCGGCGGTTCACGGCGAGTTCAACGCCGACACTGCAAGGAACGGCGATGAACACGATTTTGACCACATTCCGCAAGATGGGCCGTCCTTTGGCGGCCTTTTCGCTTGTCCTGAGCGCAGCCACGCCCGCGCTCCTCGCCGCGCCCACCGTGGCACAGGCACAGGCCACCTCTCCCGACGTCACCCGCGCCGTGACCGCGCTTCGCGGCATCAGCACGCTGCGCGCCAATTTCGTGCAGACCGACCGCTCGGGGCAAAGCACCTCGGGCGTGCTCACGCTCAAGCGCCCCGGCAAGATCCGCTTCCAGTACCAGAAGGGCGTGCCCCTGCTGATCGTGGGCGATGGCAAGGCGCTGACCATGATCGACTACGAAGTGCGGCAGGTGCAGCGCTGGCCGATCAGCAACAGCCCGCTCGGCGCGCTGCTCGATCCGAACAAGGACGTCGCCCGCTTCGCCAAGCTGCTGCCCACCGGCGATCCCGGCGTGATCAGCCTGCAGGTGCGCGATCCCAAGCATCCCGAATACGGCACGATCACGATGATTTTCGTGCGCAATGGCGCAGCGCCGGGCGGGTTGCAGCTCGATTCGTGGGTCGCGCTCGATTCGCAGAACAAGCGCACGACGATTCGCCTGACCGGCCACCAATATGGCGTGGCGGTGGACGACAAGACCTTCAAATGGACCGACCCCCGCCGCACCGCGCCGGGGCGGTAACGCTCAGCACGGACTCGGCATCGTGATGCCGACGGGTTGGAAAAGTTGTTTCGCGCAGAGGCGCGGAGGGAGCAGAGATCGCTGAGACGTTGCATGTTGGCCGGAGGCTTTCTCAATTCACCAACTTGGCCGTCGACCCGGCTATCGATCGGGTTCGTGGCTGCGCAGCAGGCGCCACCTCCCGGCGCCCTCATCCTCCTCCACGTCTCTGCGTGAAACATTGAGCGCATACGCTTCATCCGCAAAATCCCGGGATGACGATTCGCGATGCTAACCTGCTGCCTCACTATCCATCGCCACCAAACCTCACCTCACCGCCCCACCGTGCCCCCCTTGCGACAAACTGCGACAAGCTTGTCAGAACCGTTCATCGAGGGGCAAGCCGCCGAGGCCTAGAAAGGCCTGGACGAGGCGGTCGAGGCGGGTTTCCCCCCTGTTGCCCGGTCTCCTAGTGGCCGCTCAGTCAAGCGTGACGAACGCAAATGGAACCCTCGGACCAATGCCCCCGGTCCGAGGGTTTTCTTGTTTTATCGTTCGATCTTCGCCACCTGATCCGGGGTGTTGTGGGCTGATGACGCCGTGTTACTGTTGGCAAATGAACTCATTTGTAAAACGACTTAGTATGGCGGCAGCAGGCTTTCTAAGTGGCAGCGTGAAATTTGGCATAACGCCACCTCGAACCAAATTTGTCGAAGGTCAGATTTGGCACTACGCGACCCGTCCCGGGGACGAAGATTCAATTCTCAAAATCCAGAAGATTGAACTGCTTCCCGAGTTTGCAGAACAGGGTGGGGTTTATCATGTGACGATCATCGATGTGCATCTAGGTACGCCACGTCGATTGAGGACGATACATCACGCGCCCTTCTCGAAAGCCGCGTTGGAAGAGAGCGTTGAAAAGATCATCTCATCAAATCGCCAGATTCCCGGCGCCGAAGATGGGATTTCGCATTGGAGGGAATCGCGCGGCGGTATTTTCACTGTGTCTGTGGCGGATGCAGTTTCCTTCATCGACGGAACACTTACCGACGTTTAGCCACGCTATCGTCTCACGTCGTAGCCGCCTTGAACTTGTAAAGCTGCGCCGACATTTATTCCCGAGGCGCTTTCCCTCCCCCACTGCCCCCACATCCCATCTAGCAATCGCCCCCCCGCAACCCTAAAGCACCGCCATGATCTCGGTTGCCACATGGAACATCAATTCGGTCCGCTTGCGCGCCGATCAGGTCGAACGCTTTTTGCTGCAGGAGGCGCCCGATGTGTTGTGCCTGCAGGAGATCAAGACGCCGGAAAACCTGTTCCCGCACGAGGTGTTCGAGAAGCTCGGTTACACCCACCGCGCGGTGCATGGGCAGAAAGGCTATCACGGCGTCGCCACGGTCAGTCGCATCCCGTTCCGCGATTTCAGCAAGCATGACTGGCAGGACAATGGCGAGGCGCGGCACATCGGCGTCGAGCTGACCGGGCCGGGAGGCGGACTGATCATCGAGAACGTCTATATCCCGGCAGGCGGCGATGTGGCCGACCGTGAGGTGAACCCCAAGTTCGGCCAGAAGCTCGACTTTCTGGAGCGCATGACCCGCTGGGCGGAGAAGATCGAGCGGCCGACGCTGATCGTCGGCGATTTCAACATCGCGCCGCTGGAATGCGATGTCTACAATCACAAGGCGTTGCTCAAGGTCGTCAGCCACACCCCGCTTGAGGTGGAGACGCTGCAGCGTTTTGCCGACGCGCACGGCTGGGTCGATCTTGGCCGCAAGCACATCCCTGCGCCCGAACGCAATTATTCGTGGTGGTCCTACCGCTCCTACTGGCGCGAGAAGGATCAGGGGCGCAGGCTCGATCATATGTGGGCCTCGCCAGAAGCCGCCGCGCAGACGCGCGGGCACCGCTTCGTGGAAGAGACGCGGAAGTGGGAGCAGCC
>JAZKBJ010000258.1:288-8871 GCA_040388685.1 Pseudomonadota bacterium | reverse complement strand
GACCTTTGACCGGCAGCCGCCCTGCCCAATCGCGCAACGTCGCGCTGGCGCTCGACGCGCTGCGCCACGGCTGGGCGATCCGGGTGACCGGGGATGATGGCGCGCTCGACCTGCTGCCTGCGGAAACCGCCTTCGTCCAGCCGGGCATCTATGCCGCGTGGCTGCTGATCTCGGCGGCGCGCGCGGCCACGCTCAAGCTCGCCAACCAGCGCGATGCGGCAGTGCCCGAAGCGCCCGTGCTGATCCACGGAGCCGAGCCGTTCAGCCTTTCCGCCGCACGCAATCTGGCCGATCCGGCGCAGGATCTGGGCAGCCCGTTGCGCGGGCCGTTCAAGGCGGATGCGATTGGGCCGCATAGGGCTGCGATCACCGCGATGGAACTGGCGCGGCTGGCAGGAATCCTGCCCGCATTCATGGTCTCCACCGGCATTGAACCCGCGGCAGAGGTTTCGGTTGCCGACCTGGCCCTGTTCAAAGACCCGCTGAACCTGACCATCCAGGCCCGCGCGCGCCTGCCCGTCCACGCCTGCGAACATGCCGAAATCGTGGCGTTCCGCGCGCGCGATGACTTGCGCGAACATGTCGCACTGGTGCTGGGCACGCAGACCAGCGAGCGCGAACCGCTGGTGCGGTTGCACAGCGAATGCCTGACCGGCGACGTGCTCGGCAGCCTCAAGTGCGATTGCGGGCCGCAGCTCGATGCCGCGCTTACCGCCATGGCTGATGAGGCCAACGCGGGCGGCTGGGGCGTGCTGCTCTATCTCCGGCAGGAGGGGCGCGGGATCGGCCTGATCAACAAGCTGCGCGCCTACGAACTGCAGGATCAGGGCTTTGACACTGTCGACGCCAACGAACGGCTGGGCCTGCCGAGCGAGGCGCGCGACTTTCCGGTGGCCGCGCGCATGCTCGACCTGCTCGGCGTGCGCGCGCTGCGGCTGATGACCAACAATCCGCAAAAGGTGGCGACGTTGCAGGGGCTGGGGGTTACGGTGACCGAACGCGTCGCTCACCAACTCCCCGCCAACCCCCACAACGCACGCTATCTGGCAACCAAGCGCGACCGCACCGGGCATTTGCTGCGTTAAACGGCGCGCCAGACGATCAGCAGCACGACAAGGGCGACCGCTACAGTGATCGCCAGCGCCCGGCCCATGTCCTTCGCGGTAAACTTGTCGACATGCGCCGCCCGAAAGGCGCGGTAGCCGCGCTCGGCCTGCGGGTTGCTGGCGACCAGCGCCACGTCGAGCGCAGAGGCGTCCTTGCGGAACCAGCTGACGATAAGGCCGTGTTCCTCGGGCGTGACATCGGGATAGGCGGAAAGCAGCGCCTCGACATGGGCACGGCGAGCATCGACCGCCGAGGCGGTGGTGGAATTTGACATTGATGAAATCCTGACATGCGTTTGGGAGTGCGCCCCTATGGGACGCAAGCGGCAGGTCAGGCGGTGGGCGGCGCTCTTGGTGCGGGACGCAGCAGCAGCGGCGCCGGGCTCGGCGGCGCAGTTTGCGGCGGCCAGAGATAGGCGACCGGTTCTGCGCGCGGAACGTCGGGTTCTGGAAATTCGATTGCCGGTGGAGGAACTGCCGGCAGCAGCGCGCGATGAGTCACCAGACGCCGCTCGGGCGCGACGGCCAGATCGGTCGTCGCCGCGCTGAACGCAGAGCCGCTCCGTGCCAGGAGCGGGGAGCCGAATGGAACCGTCGCGTGGAAGAGCACGGTCAGGGCCAGCAAGGCAGCCCACAAACGGCCGGTCAGGCGAAGGGAAAGGTGGCTAGGCACCCCCCGAAGGTAGGGGTATCCCCCCTCTAGGGCAAGACTAGCGGCGCTCGAACTTGGTCAGGCCAGCACCCAGCGTGTTGGTGCCGATCTGCAGAGCATCGCCCGACCAATCCGCCACGAACGCCGACGAGCGGCTGACGCCCGGCGCAAACCGCGCATCGTTGCCTGCAATCGAAAGCCCGGCAGAAGTGTGGACGCGGCCTTCGGCGGCCACGGTAATAAAAGCGCTGTAGTTTTCCTTGTCGCGGCCCTGGACGAAGACGTTGTCCGCGATACGCCCGACCGATCCGGCGGGAAGATCGATCATGTAGTTGGTGGTCGCACCAGCGGTATCGTCAAAGCTGGATTCGGTGACTTCGACCTTGGCTGCGCGGGCCTTGACGTAATGTCCGCCGTGTCCAGCCTCGAACCGGCTCCGGCGGATGGTCACGCTGCCGTAATCGCCGAAGTACACCGAATGCGCACAGGACAGGCCCCGGTCACAGCGGCCAAGCCGGGTAAAGGTGGACTTTTCGATCAGGACGGCGGCGGAGGGATCGTCTGCCGAAAGGATGCCTTGCTCGCTGTCGCGGAACCAAGATTGGCGGACAGTGAGGTTGCCGTGTTCGAGGCGGATGCCCGATCCGTTAGCGTCGGCCACGCGGATGTTCTGGAAAATCAGACCCTCGACGCGGGTGGAGCGGCCCCGCGCTACGATGGCAGCCTTCCCCTCGCAGGCGGCACCGTCAAAAATGGTCTGGCCGGGGACTTGCGCCACGAAGCCGACATCGCCCGCCTGCTGAACCGCGCAATCACGGAATGTGCCGGATTCAATGCGGATCGTGCCGGAGCCATCGCCAATGGCGTTGACCGCTTGCTGCAGCGCGCCGTAGCTGCGTCCGGTTTCGATCACGGTGTAGGGCGAGCGAGGTGCCTGCCCCATCAGCGCGCTCGCCGGAATGGCCGCGAGGACGGCTACTCCGAGCAGCAGGACCCAGACCCGGTGGCTGCGGTGGCGGCGGTCGATCGCCAGAAAGGGGTTGGGTTCGCTCAGGTTCATCATCGCTGTCCGGTCCGGCAATTGGCTTCACCGGGATAGCGTGCAATCGTTGACAGGCCGTTGCGTTCCGTGCCGAACCGGATCAGTCACCCACCTTTGGCGGCCTGCCCCGGCGCACCGGTTCGGCAACAGCAAGCTTGATCCCGCGCCGACCGAGCGCCTCGCGCAGCAGCACTTCGATCTGGGCATTGGCCGAGCGCAGGTCCGCGCCCGCCGAGCGCTCGATCGCGGCGAACAGGGCCGGATCGATGCGCAAGGGGAACGCTTTCTTTGGAGGTGCTGCCATCGTGTCTTGACCGCTACTGGTACAGCGTACCGGCGTTGACCACGGGCTGGGCATCGCGTTCGCCGCAGAGCACGACCATCAGGTTCGAGACCATCGCCGCGCGGCGTTCATCGTCGAGCTCGACCACGCCCTTTTCCGAGAGCTGGTTGAGCGCCATTTCGACCATAGAGACAGCGCCTTCGACGAGCTTCTTGCGGGCGGAGATGACCGCTTCGGCCTGCTGGCGGCGGAGCATTGCACCCGCGATTTCGGGCGCATAGGCAAGGTGGGTGAGCCCACATTCATCCACCGTGATCCCGGCCAGCACCAGCCGCGCGTTGAGTTCGGTGCGCAGTTCGGCGTTGATCTGGTCATGGTGGCTGCGCAGCGTGACTTCCTGATGCTCGATATCGTCATAGGGATAGCGCGATCCGATCGAGCGGACGGCGCTTTCAATCTGGACGAAGACGAAGGCCTTGTAGTCGTCCACGTCAAACAGCGCCTGCGCGGTGTCCGATACGCGCCAAACCACATTGCAGGCGATCTCGATAGGGTTGCCGCGCAGGTCGTTCACCTTGAGCTTTTCGGACACGACGTTGTTGGCGCGGACCGAAATGCGGGTCTTGCTCATCCATGGCCAGACCCAGCGCAGACCATGGCTGCGGTCGGTCCCGCGATAGGAGCCGAACATGGTGATCGCGGCGGCCTGGTTGGGCTGGATCATGTAGAAGCCCTTGGCGATCAGGACGATGCCGACCGGGCCGAGGAAGATGCTGGCGAGGAAGGCCGGAACATCATCTTCGGCCGGATTGCTCGCGGCGAAGCCGAGAACGCGCGCGGCCATTAGCACGACCAGCGCGATCAGGATGACGAGCATGAAATATCCGCTGATGGTCCAGGCGGTGGTCTCGCGGCTTGCGGTATGCGAATCGGACATAGGTCCATCCCCCTTAAATCTGATATCACTTTAATATCAAATCCGGGTGCATGCGCAAGCGTCTTTACCGGCCCGGGCATTGGCCCGGGCCGGTGCTCGTCAGTATTTCACGTTGCGGGTGAATCCACCGTCGACGGTCAGATTGACGCCGGTGATCCATGAGGCGCGCGGCGAGGCAAGGAACAGCACCGCGTTGGCAATTTCCTCGGGCTTGCCGAAGCGCCCGGCGGGATGCTTGAGCCGGTTCGCTTCGTAGTAGTCGGGCATGGCGTCCTTGAGGAAGCCCCAGCTGCCGTCTTCGACGAACGCAGGCCCCGGGCACACGCAATTGCAGCGAATGCCGTCCTTCATGTAATCGATTGCCAACTGGTGCGTGTAGTTGATCAGCGCTGCCTTCATCGCACCATAGCTCAGGCCGGATTCGCCGAACGCGTGGTTCTCGATCGCGGTGATCGTCGACATCTGGACGAAGGCCGCCGCATTCGACTGCCTGAGATAGGGCAGCGCGGTATCGAACATCGCCACGGCGGACATCATGTCGACGTTGTAGTTGATGTCCCAGCCCTTGCGGTTGCGCGGGATGCCGCCCAGCGCGCTGGCATTGGATACGACGATGTCGATGCCGCCCATCGCTTGCGCCGCCTGTTCCACCCACGCAGTCACCTGATCGTAATAGCCGCAATCGACCACCGAGCCGTAGACCGTGCCGCGATCCCGCAGCGCTTCCAGCGCATCTTCGACGCCTTCACCGGCCAGCGGGTTGGAGAACACGCTACCGTCACTGGGGTTGGGCTCGCTCGCGCGGGCGCGACGTCCGCAGAAGGAGACAATCGCGCCCTCGTCGAGGAATTGCTCGACCATTTGCCGACCAAGCCCGCGCGTTGCCGCGCTGATGAGCACTTTCTTGCCTTTCAGTTCCAGATCCATGCCTGGTTTTCCTCTCAGATGGGCTTGATGTTGTCATTGGGGTGGATTTCGAGAATCTCGAAGACGTTGCCGAAGTAGTCACGACCGTAAGTGGCGGCAAAGCCTGTTTTGCGGCCTTGCGCGTCTGTGGTGATCGTCGACAGATCCGGCGGGGTATGGAAGCGCAGGCCCGCCGCAATCATCTTGTCGTATGTGGCCTGAATATCGTCGACCTGAAATCCGACGTGGGTGTAGCCATAGTGGTTCACTGGCCGGTCGGGGTCGGCTGGCGGGGCCTTCGGCGCGGTATATTCGAACGCTTCGACCTGCACGTTGCGCAGCCGCGCAATGAAGCTGCGCGCGGCTGAACCGGGCAAACCGACGATGGCATCGATCCACGGATTGCCCGCTTCCCACGTCGTTTCGGAAATAATCTCAGCGCCGAGAAGGTCGACATAAAACTGCCGCGCCACATCCAGATCCGGCACAGACAGCGCGAAGTGGTGCACGCCCTGAAGGTGCGCCTTCATTTGATGCCCTGTCATTGGGCGGCCGCCTGCTTCGGATCTGCCGAAACATACTTCTCCAGCGTGTCGTGCAAGTGGCGGATGCGCGCTTCCTGATAGATGGACAATGTCTCGCCGCCTTTGGCGCTGGCATACATGCCTTCGCGCTGCCAGCGCATGATGTCGGTGTCCTGATCGAGCACGCTGGCCAGGAACGGGTCCATCGACGCGATCTGGGTGAAGCTTTCATGCTCGGCGATTTCCTCGACTTCGCCGACCTCGAAGTTGCCATCGCGCGGGCGCGGATGAAGCACGTACTGATCGAAAATCGCGCGGTCGTGGTCGTGGCCGTCGGGCCGGAACTGCTGGATCAGGCACAGGCCGGGCGCGGGATAGACGAGCAGGTTGGGGAAGACGTGATACTTGAGCGAGTCGATCATTTCCGGCACCGAATGGGCGGAATAATCGAGCCCGTGCTGCTCCAGCATCTGCGTGCGCAATTGCTCGGCCATGACCCAGCGCGCCGTCTTGCCTTCGGGCACGGTGGCCCTCTCGCCCACCATCGCCCCATCGGCCACCAGCATCATATCGAGCAATTGCTGCTCGGTCAGGTTCGCGGTCGAGGTGGGGCTGGACGACGCCATCGCGCACAGATCACGGCTGATGTGATCCGAAAAGATATCATGCTGCATGTTCTGGTCACCCACCACATTGGTCATCTCGGGGTGGACGTAGGGTGTGTGATAGGCCTCCATGAAGGCTTCGAGAGCGACTTTCCAGTTGGACGGCAAGTGCTTGCGCACGTGCGTTGCGACGTACCAGCCGGTCAGGTCCCAGTTGGCGAAATGGTCGGGCAGGACTTCGAGATAATCGGTCAGCTCGGGCGCCTGCGCATCGAAGTTCACGAAGATCATGCCGTTCCAGCTTTCGACGCGGACTTGCGGCAGGCAGGCTTTCTGCCGGTCAACTTGCGGGAATTCGAAGCTGCACGGAATGTTCTTGAGCGCACCGTCGAGCGTCCATTCCCAGCTATGGAAAGGGCAGCGCAGCGTCTCTGACCAGCCGCTTGCGCCCGAAGGCTTGAGCTTGGTGCCGCGGTGCAGACACGAGTTGGGATAGGCGCGCAGTCCCAGTTCGGTGCGCACGATGACGACCGAGAGTCGGCCGATATCGTAGACGAACCAGTCGCCCACTTCGGCAATGTGTTCCTCGCGGCAGGCAAATTGCCATACGCGCCTCCACATCCGCCCCATTTCAAGATCGAAAAAGGCGGGATCGATGTAGTGCGCGAACGGAATATCGCGCAGGTTCTGATCCGGGTTCGATTGCCGCGCGAGCACTGGCGGCAGTTCGCCATCGCGGCGGGCGATATCGGCCCATGTCGCGCCGGGATACTGCTGGCGCATCATTTCCTGAACGTCGTTCATGAAGCTCTCCCACTGCAGATTTTGGCCCATTGCCGGCTTGCTGTCGCGCCGGGGTTGTGTTTTTATGAACCTGAGGACTTATTCATATAATGTTTTGCGGTCTGTGGTCGCCTGTGACTTTGGAGAGAGGATGCGCCGGTGACCTGCGCCAGATCAATCGATTTCGAGGTAGCGCAGCGCCATCGTCAGGGCTTCGGTGGCGAAAGCCGTGTCGGTGACTTTCAGGCCCGGTCCCTGTTCCCCGCCGGCGGGCAGGGTGGACCAGACGACCGCGCCACGGATGATCGAATGGGCATAGAGCACCTGCCGCCGCAGCTTGACCGGATCGCGCTGGGGCAGGGCAGCGACCAGCAGGTCGGCAATATGTCCGGCGACGATGTCGTTGGCAGCGCTCTGGTCGTGGTGGACCTGGCCGTTCTCCAGCCGCCTTCGTTCGATCAGGCGAAGCAGCCCTGTATCGCTGGCGAAGGCGCTGAACACGATGTCGATGTGCAGTTCGATGATCTGGCGAGGGTTGGCCGCGAGCGCCGCCGCGGACGTACACAGGGCGCGGATTTCACGCATCCGGCAGGCGCGGTATCCGGCGACGATCGCATCGAGCAGCGCCTCCTTGTCGGCAAAGCGCTGGTAGAACGTGCCGGTCGGGACGCCCGCGTCCTCGACGATGTCGGCGATCCGGGTTGCCTCGAAGCCATTGGCCGAGAACAGCCGCGTGCCCGAACGGATGATCCGTTCCAGCGCCTCGCGGCTGCGCTTCTGCTGGGGCTGGGTGAACGCAGCGCAGCGATCCAGCCAGCGCACCGGATCGGTTTCAAACGTGATCGCGCCTATCGGAGAATTGAAGTTGCGGGTCGCTGGCATCCTGGCAGACCTACCGCCGAAGCGGCGCGTTTGCCAGACGCAACGCGGGACGGGGCACCTGTCCGAAGTCATGGCTACCGCCGGACGGGCCGAGCACCGATTGTCTGGCCTCAACGAATCAGAACAAGGATCGGCGCGAACGCCGCCGCAAACCGGAGAGTGACATGAGCGAGGAAACAGCCGGGACTTTCGAGGAACTTGCGGGAGGCTACGCCTTTGTCGAGGCTCCGCGCGGCGCGCTCGACGGTTCGCAGTGGTTCTCGGATCTGCTTGGAGCCAGTGTCTATCGCCGCAATACGCAGGGCGACGTGCAGGCGATGCTGACGGGGCGCGATTGGGTCGGCGGGATCGTGATGGACACCTCGGGCCATGTGCTGTGCAGCGGCCGGGGCGGGATCGTGGCGGTCGACCCCGCCACCGGGCTGACTCGCATGGTGCTCGACACGATCGAGGGCGAGCCGATCATTGCGGTCAATGATATGGAGGGTGACGGGCAAGGCGGGCTCTATGGCGGAACCATCGATTTCGTCTCGATCATGGAGCGCGGCGAACCGCCTGCGCCGGGCCGGTTTTTCCACATGAATGCGGACGGCAATGTCACCGTACTGCGGCGGGATGTGCAGGCTTCCAACGGCATAGGGTTCAGCCCGTGCCGGAAGTGGCTCTACCATTCCGAGACCGGGTGCGGTGTGTGGCGCTACCCGCTGGCGGATGGAAAGGCAGGAGCGCCGGAGCTGTTCATCCCCCTGCCCGACAGCGACGGCATGGTGGTGGACCGTGAGGGCGGGCTGTGGGTCGCCTGCTGGGAAAGCGGCAGGCTGTTGCACTTCGATGCAAGCGGCAACGAGACTGACCGGCTGACA
>JAZKBJ010000258.1:0-278 GCA_040388685.1 Pseudomonadota bacterium | reverse complement strand
GATTCGAACCGGGCGACCTCACATCGCTGCTGGTTTCGACCGGGGGCAATGCCGCCGTGACGGGCTCGGGTGCGCTGCTGCGGTTGAGAGTTGACGTGCCGGGCGTGCCCGAACACCCGACTACCCTCGCCATGCTGGAGAAAGCGTCGTGATTGAATTTGCGGATATCGGCGGCGGGGTCGGCGTGGTGACGCTGTGCCGGCCTGACGCGGCCAATGCCATGACCGTACCGATGGTCGATGCGCTGCGTGCCGAACTGGCGCGGATCGAGGCGGACC
>JAZKBJ010000257.1:3942-8418 GCA_040388685.1 Pseudomonadota bacterium | reverse complement strand
CGCGCCATTCGCATCGGGCTGGTGACGCAGACTGTCCCAAGGATCGCGGATTCCTTCGACGTGGGCAAGCATGTCGACGGCGTGCACTTCGGGCGGCTGGCTGGTCCAGGTGCCGGTTGGCGCAAGAGTCCGTTCGGTGCCGCTGCGCAAATCAATCACCAGGTCGATATTGCACTGCGCCAGTCGCCGTGCATCGCCATCAGATGCCGCTGTGATGGCATCCGAGCGATAGATGCGCCCAGCCCTGATGGGCAAACCACTGCCGATCCTGAGGCCTTGCACGCTCCGGAAATTGGGCGCGCAATCGATTCGGGCTTCGCTTTCATCGCCGGGGCGCACATCATTCACTGGTCAGGTAATCCCACATCCGTTCGGCCACGCCGCCGGCCCACACCTGCCTGTCGGCAATCTCATCGCGATCGAGCCTGCCTGATCCGGGATCGAATCCCATCGCACGCACGTCCCGCTCCACGCGGGCGGCATCTTCGAGGAACCAGGCGAGTGTGACGGCCTGCTCCATCGACGAAGCAGCGACCACCGCCCCGTTGCCGCGCATGACGATCGCGGAAGCATCCCCCATGCGCGCAGCCAGCGCTGCGGCCGATGCGTCATTGCGCAACAGGCGCGGATCTTCCCACAGCGGCACGTCCGCGAAATAGGCCCCGATGCCATGCCTCGGCACAGCAACGAGGCCCTGGGTTGAAAGCGCCATGACCGCCGGCGGCATGATCCGGCAGATCGCGCCGACGTCCGCCCGCAAGGCATAGATCTGCTGATGAATCCGCACTTCCCCCAGCACCCCGTCGGGCAAGGCCCCCTGAACCCGGCAAACCGTCCCCGGCAAACTCGCAGCCAACGCAAGCGGAAGAGCCGCGCTGACCAGAAAGGCACCGTCGTCCAGTCTGGCGCTACAGTGGCCATAGGCATGGACCAGCCCCGCTCTGGCCAAAGCCGCTGCAGCCAGCTGCACGCGTCGTTGTGCATCATCAAGGTCTGTCATGCGTCCATCTCACGCAGAAATGGATTTTTGTAAACCTGTTGACTCATATTTGAATCGTTTTTACATAACGGTCGCACGGTTTGTTGAAAAAGCCGGTATCAGAGGAACCGATATGGCGGACCATCCGCAAATAATCGACGACAGGCAGGCCAGCCGCTTCCTTGTCTCCCGGCAGGCCTTTACCAGCCGGGAAACGTTCGAGCGCGAATGCGCCGCCATTTTCGACCGCTGCTGGCTCTATCTGGGCCACGCATCGGAACTGCCGTCGCCCGGCGCATTCATCACTCGCAGGGTTGCGCGCCGCCCGATCCTGTTCACGCGGGACAAGGATGGCGAATTTCACGCGCTTTTCAACGCTTGCCCGCATCGCGGCGCGCTCGTCTGCCGGGAGCGGAACGGCTCGTCACGCGCCTTCATGTGCATGTATCACGGCTGGACGTTCGGGTCTGACGGCCATCTGATGAGCCTTCCGGGAAGCTCGGGCTATACCGAGGGGTTCAAGACCGATCCGCAAAAGCAGATGGTGCACGTGCCCCGAATGGAGCGGTTCGGCGACTTCTTCTTCATCAGCTTTGCCCGCGACGGCGAAGACCTTGCGACCTATCTGGCTGGCGCAGGCGATTTCCTGAAGCTGGTGTCCGAACATTCGGGCAGCGGTATGCAGATCGTCGGCGGCACGCAGGAATACGCGATCCGCGGAAACTGGAAGCTGCTCGCCGAAAACAGCTACGACGGCTATCACGCGGCCTGCAACCATTCGACCTATCTCGATTATCTCAAGAATGCCAACGGCGCGCTGGGGGCAACCGCGCTGAGCGGCGTGGCGCACGATCTTGGCAATGGCCACGCAGCGGTTGAATATTCCGCACCATGGGGCCGCCCGATCGCGCAATGGGTGCCGCTGTGGGGCGACGAGGGCAAGGCCGAAATCGCCGCGATTCACGCCGCGCTCGAACTGCGCGTCGGGCCAGAGCGGGCCGACCGTATCGCCCACAAGAACCGCAACATGGTGATCTTCCCCAATCTGGTCGTGAACGACATCATGGCGGTCACCATCCGCACATTTTACCCGACCGCGCCCGACTACATGGAAATCAACGCATGGGCGCTGGCGCCGCGCGAAGAAAGCGAGTGGCTGCGCAAGTACCGCCTCTACAACTTTACCGAATTCCTGGGACCGGGCGGCTTTGCCACCCCGGACGATGTCGAAGCCATCGAAAAGTGCCAGCAGGGTTATGCAACCGGCGGCGACGCGCTGTTCAACGACATCTCCAAAGGCATGAATCGCGCCGGAACGGCACAGTTCGACGACGAGGAGCAGATGCGCTGCTTCTGGCGCGAATGGGACAGGCGCGTCGCGACGGTGGAGGCCTGACATGACCGATACGATCAGTCCCGGCGCTGAGTTGCTTCTGCGCCTGCAGGTGGAAGACCTGCTCTATCTCGAAGCGGACCTGCTGGACCGCTGGCAGCTTGACGAATGGTTGGCGCTTTACACGCCCGACGCGCACTATTTCGTGCCGCCGAGCGACATTGATGGCGATACGGCAGACCCCAATGAGTCACTGTTCTATATCAACGACGACCATGTGCGGCTGCGCGAGCGCGTGATCCGGTTGAACAAGGTCGGCGCCCATAGCGAGCATCCGCGGTCCAAGGTCAGGCATCTGGTCTCCAACGTCCGCGTGCGCCGCGAGGGCGACATCATCCGCGCACGTTCGTCCTTCGTCGTGTGGCGCAGCAAGGACATCACCAGCGATGCCTTCGTTGGGCACTATCTCCACGAGATCGTCCTGCATGGCGGCGCGATGAAGATATCGCGCAAGACCTGCGTGCTCGACATGGAAGCGCTGCGCCCACACGCCCGCATCAGCATAATCCTGTGATGGAGACGACGGATATGACCGCGTCCGATAATGACCATCCGATCCGGTTTGCACGGCTTGGCTTTTGCCGCCTTCAATGCGCCGACCTTGCCGCAACCACCGCGTTCTACCGTGACATCGTGGGGCTTGAACCGGCACGCGAACAGGATGGCGAAGTCTGGCTGCGCTGCAGCGAAAAACCGTATGACATCGTGCTGGTGCAAGGGCCTCCGGGCCTTGCTGGCGCAGGGTTCGAGCTTGAAGGCGAGGCCGATCTTGAGCGCGCGTCTACACGGCTGTCAGGCCTGTGCCCCGATCTGCGCTGGCTCGGCACGGCAGAATGCGCGAACCTGCTGGTGACGCGGGCCCTCGCGTTCACCGACCCGGTTTCGGGGCTGGGCTGCACCTTCTACGCCGGTCAGGCCAAGGCCGACACGGTCTACGTGCCAACCAAAGCCCGGATCGAGCGGCTGGGGCACCTTGTCCTGAACGTGACCGACCTTGCCGCCGCGCACCGGTTCTGGGCCGAGGCGCTGGGCTTTGCCGTGTCCGACCGCGTCGAGGGCCTTGCCGAATGGCTGCGCTGCTGGCCCAATCCCCTGCACCACAGCCTTGCCCTGCTGCAAGGTTCCGCCAACACGCTGCACCACATCAACTTCATGGTGACCGATATCGACGATATCGGTCAGGGCATGAACCGGCTGAAGAAGGCGAGCGTGCCGATCGTCTACGGACCGGGCCGCCACCTGCCCTCCACCAGCATCTTCCTCTATTTCCTCGATCCCGACGGAAACACCAACGAACTCAGCTTCGGGATGGAATTGTTCGAGCCGGATGGCGCGCGGGGGCCGCGTGAACTGGAGCACAAGGCCGAGGTCATGGACACATGGGGCGGGCTTCCCGATCCGCGCTTTGGCAAGGGCCATCCGATTCTGGCACGCGCCGCGGACACGGTCGATGGTTGAGCGCACAGGTCCGCTGGGGGGACAGATCGCCATCGTAACCGGCGGCGGGCGCGGCATAGGGCTTGCCATTGCACGGCGGTTGATGGCCGACGGCGCGAATGTGGTCGTAGCCGACCTGTCGCCCGATCTTGCCGAGGCAGCCTGCGCCGAGCTTGGCACAGACAGGACGATGCCGTTTGCGGGCGACCTGTCGCGCGAAGAAGGTGCGCGGGCGCTTATTGAGGCCGCGATGGCCCGGTTCGGGCGGATCGACATTCTCGTGAACAACGCCGGGGGCGGTATCCTGCGCCCCTTCCTCGACCATACCCCCGATACCTTGCGCACGACAATCGACCGTAATTTGTGGACGGCGATCTGGTGCTGCTGGCTGGCCCTGCCGCACATGAAGGCGGCGGGTTATGGCCGGATCGTGATGGTCGGGGCCGATTCCGTGCGCAATGGCCTGTTCGATCACGCAGCCTACAACGCGGCGAAGGGCGGTGTGCACGGCATGACCACCGGCCTCGCCCGCGAATTTGCGCAGGATGGGATCACCGTCAACACGGTCGCGCCATGCGCCGTACAGACGCAGCAGCTGGAAAACGTGCGCCAGAGCAACCCGGATTTGGTCGACAAGGTCTGCGCGATCATCCCGATGGGCCGCCCG
>JAZKBJ010000257.1:0-3932 GCA_040388685.1 Pseudomonadota bacterium | reverse complement strand
ATGGTGGCCTATCTCGCGCTGCCCGAAGCCGCGTTCGTTACGGGCCAGGTGATCAGCGTGAACGGCGGCACGACAATGCTCTGATCAAGGCCGGATCAATGAAAAGCGGGGAGAACAGTTTGATGAGCAGCAATCCAGAAATCGGCCTGACCATCGATGTGGGCGGGATCGGCACCAACTATATCCAGGCGGGCAGTGGCGATCCCCTGATCCTGATCCACGGATCCGGGCCGGGCGTAACCGCCTATGCAAACTGGCGCGGGGTGATCCCCGATTTTGCCGAGCAGTTTGCCTGTTACGCGCCGGATACGCTGGGCTTTGGCTACACCGACTTTCCCTCCGACATTCACGGCTTTGCGATGGAACGGTGGGTCGCGCACCTGATCGGCTTCATGGATGCACTTGGCATCACCCGCGCACATTTCATCGGAAATTCATATGGCGGCGCGCTGACGCTGGCGCTGGCGATCCGCCATCCGGAGCGGGTCGGGCGCATCGTCCTGATGGGCGCGGCTGGGCTTGAATTCGAACTGACTGATGGCCTCGAAAGGGTCTGGGGCTACGAACCCTCGCTTGACGCCATGCGCGACCTGATGACAACCTTCGCTCATGATCCGGCACTGGTGAAGGAGGAGATCGTGCGTTCACGCTATGAGGCCAGCATCCGGCCCGGTGCGCAGGAAGCCTATGCAAGCCTGTTTCCAGAACCACGCCAGCGCTGGCTGGCTGCACTGGCCAGTGACGAAGCCGACCTGCGCGCCCTGCCTCACGAAACGCTCATGGTCCACGGCCGCGATGACGTAATCGTTCCGCTGGAGCAGTCGATCCGGTTCAACCAGTTGATCCCCAACAGCGAATTGCACGTCTTCGGCAAGTGCGGGCACTGGACCCAGATCGAAAAGCGCGACCGCTTCGTGGAACTGGTCATGCCGTTCCTGAAAGGCGCCTGATCGATGATGCCGGGTTTGATGCAGGACCGCGATCTTGCGATCATCGACATCCTGCGCTTTGCCGCAACGGCCCATGCGACGCGGGAAATCGTCTCGCGCAATGTCGATGAACCATTGTGGCGGTATGACTATGCCGCGTGCCTTGCCCGGACATCGCAGGCCGCCCATTTCCTGCGATCGCTTGGTATAGCGGCGGGCGATGTCGTCAGTTCGCTGGCATGGAACACCCACCGCCATTTCGAGCTGTTCTACGCCGTGCCCGGCATCGGCGCCGTGCTTCACACTGCCAACCCCCGCCTGACCGATGAACATCTGGTCTATACGATCACGCACGCAGGGGCGCGGGCCTTGCTGTTTGATCGCAACATGGCGCAGATCGTTGAGCGGATCAGGCCGCAATTGCCGGATGTCGAGCACTTCGTGATGCTGGGCAGCGAACCCTCTGAAACCCCCGGCTATATCGTCTACGACGCAGCCATCGCGCCTTTCAAGGCCCATTTCGACTGGCCCAAGCTGGACGAGCGGGCCGGGGCATTCCTGTGCTACACCTCCGGAACGACCGGCGATCCCAAGGGCGTGCTCTATTCCCACCGCTCGGTCGTGCTTCACGCGCTTGCCGGGGGGCTGTCGGGCGCGATGGGGTTTTCGGCGTTCGACGTGGTCATGCCGTGCCAGTCGCTTTATCACGCGACCGCCTGGGGGCTGCCGTTTGCCGGTACGATCAACGGCGTCAAGTTCGTGCTCCCGGCCGACAAGATGGACGGCGCGTCGCTTGATGAGCTGATCAAGTCGGAAGGCGTCACCTTTACCGGAGGCGTGCCCACGATCTGGACGATGTATCTCGACCACCTCGAACGCACCGGCGGCGATACCGGAACGCTTGAGCGGGTGTTCATCGGCGGCTCGGCCGTCCCGCGCGATATGGCCGCTGCGTTTGACCGCTTCGGCGTCAGCACCCGGCAGATCTGGGGCATGACCGAAACCAGCCCGCTTGGCGTGGTTGCCAGTTCCACGCCGGCGCTGGCGGCACATGGGCGCGATGCCGAGAACGACCAGATCTGGACCCGGCAGGGCAGGATGCTGTTTGGCATCGAACTGGAAATCTTTGACGATGAGGGCGCGGCGCTGCCGCACGACGGCGAAACTTCTGGCGCGCTCAAAGTGCGCGGGCCGTGGGTGATCGAACGCTATTTCCGAAGCGCAGAAAGCGCGTGCGACGCTGACGGATGGTTCGATACAGGCGACGTTTCGACCATCGACGCCTTGGGCTTCATGCGGATAACCGACCGGCGCAAGGACGTGATCAAGTCTGGCGGGGAATGGATAAGTTCGATCGATCTGGAGAACATCGCCGCAGGTTGTCCCGGCGTAAAGGTCGCCGCCGTAGTGGGTGTCCGTCACCCGAAATGGGAAGAACGCCCGATCATGATCGTGGAGCGCCATGACAGCAGCGACGTTGGCGAGACTGCGATCAGGTCATTCCTCGAAAGCCGCGTCGCACGCTGGTGGCTGCCCGACCGTATCCTGTTCGAAACCGTGCCGCTGACCGCCACCGGAAAGATCGACAAGAAAGTCATCCGCGCCCGCCATCAGCATATTCTGGACGAGCGTTGAGCGATGGAAAGCTGCGCGTGCAAAACCCCGCGCTTGACTTGCCGGGAGCGTTTGGCATCGCGGCGCACGTGACCAGACCAACCGGAATTTCAGCGCCCACGCGCCGAACCCAGACCGAACGCACCGAGGCCATGCGCACGCGGCTTTCGAGCGAAGCCTATCGTCTGGTTGCTGAAGGCGGCGTTCGCGCCCTGACGATCAGATCATTGGCTGCGGCGGCAAAAGTGTCACAAGGGGCGGTCCTTCACCACTTTCCCGACAAGGCCGCAATCATCCTGCTTGCCATCGAGCATTCGCTGACCATGGCCCGCGACGACAGCAAGGGCTGGCTGTCCGCACCGGGCGACGCGGAGGACGTGCTTCGCGCAATGCTGGCGGAGTTTCACGACTTCTTTTTCAGCGATCGCTTCTGGGTTGCCATGGGAATTACGCTGGAGACCTCGAAGGATATCGACTTGTTTCCTGCGGTTCGCGCCAAGGTCGGCACCTTGCGGAATCCGGTGTACCAGGCCTGGGAGCGCCGCCTGGTTGAGCTGGGATGGGACAGCGAATCCGCCCGCCGCGATGTTCGCGCGGCTGCAGCTATGGTTTCCGGTGCGGCGATTCGCCAATTCTGGGCCGACGAAGACGACGTTTCCCATTCCGTCGAAGATGAATGGATCGCCTCGCGGCTGCGCGACCGATCGGAACGTGCCTAATGCTCTAGTCGGCCATTCGCGGCGTCGGCGGGACCACCACTTGTGCCCCATCGCCCCGCGTTGCACGGGCAACATTGCTCAAGAAGGCCTTGAGCCGGATCAACCCAAAGAATTCGAGCATGGTGGGCAAGGCAAATTCAAGCATGTTTGCCGCCTCGTCTTCTTCGATCCGTCCCTCGACCTGTTCCAGAAAGATCGTGGCTTCCTTGGCGGCGACATATTCCGCAGCCTCGATGTAGTAGCCCAGAATTTCGGGAGGGAAACCACGCGCCTCGTCGAAACCCGCCTCGCGCATCCGCCCCCAGATGTTGACCAGTCCGGCGTCGGTGACACTTAGCGCGGGCCCGCGTTTGCCGCTGGCCAGACTGATGACGCCGATCTGGGCAAGCGCCTTCGCGTCGTCCGCTGCGTGGGGATTCTGCTGCACCAGAGTGCTCAACGGAACAAGGCTGCTTTTCACGCCAACCCGCGCGGACAGAAGTTCCTCAAGATGCCCGAATGCCGTTGCACCGACCGGGCGGTGGGTCACGCCGCCGCCGAGGATGTGCTTGATTTGGGGCAGCGTCATCGCGGAATCACGCTGCAACCGCCGAACCGCGAGAATTGCGCGCACATGGTCCTCGCCATAATCGGCCACATTGCGCGCCGGGCGGCTCGGTTCCGGCACCAG
>JAZKBJ010000256.1:0-4520 GCA_040388685.1 Pseudomonadota bacterium | reverse complement strand
CCGCTTACAGTTGCAGGGACAGCCGCGGATTTGGGAAGGTTCGCTTCCCGCACCGCATTCCCGATTAAGCCCGTCTCCGGGCACCGGCGCGATCATGTGAAGGCCTTGCCGAGGCCGGACCTTCGCCAGGCGATCTAGCCGCGGATCGCGGCCGATGCAATCGCCTTGGCGCTCAAGGCCTTGTGACAACGTCGATTTCGTCGAGCCGCTTCCAGCGGTAGATGGCGAAACTTGCCACCCAGCACGCCACGAACAAGGCGATGATGGCAAAGCCGAGGCTGTTGAAATGCGTGCCCAGATCGGCGGCGAAGCTCCATGGCCAGCCGGTCAGTGCAAACCTGCTGCCGATCAGCGCGATCGTCTCGATGCCGCCGATCACGATTGCCACCACCGCCGAAATCAGCGTGATCGTGATGTTGTAGTACAGCTTGCGGATCGGTTTCACGAACGCCCACTCATAGGCGCCGAGCATGACCACGCCGTCGACCGTGTCGATCAGCGCCATGCCGGCGGCGAACAGCGCGGGCAGCACCAGGATCGTGGCGATGGAAAGGCCGTTGGCGGCCTGGCTGGCCGACATGCCAAGGATGGCGACTTCGGTCGCGGTATCGAACCCCAGCCCGAACAGGAATCCCAGCGGTGCCATGTGCCATGGCTTTGCCACCAGCCGGAACAGGCGCCCGAACACCCGCGACAGCACGCCGCGCGATCCAGTCAGGATGTCCAGATCCTCCTCGACGTAGCTGCCCCCGGCGCGGACGTGCCGGAACGTCCGCCAGACCGAGCGCAGGATCACGAGGTTCATCGCCGCGATGGTGAACAGGAACAGGGCGGAGGCCGATGTCGCGATTAGCGCGCCGATGTCCTTGAAGGCGCTGAACTGCGCCAATGCGCTCGTGGTCAGCGCGATGGTGGTCGATGCCACGGCGATGATCGCGGAGTGCCCGATGGCGAACCAGAACCCGACCGAGATCGGGCGCTGGCCCTGCTGCATCAGCTTGCGGGTGACGTTGTCGATGGCGGCGATGTGATCGGCATCGGCTGCATGGCGCAGGCCCAGCCCCCAGGCCAGCAGTGCGGTGCCCAGCATCACCGGCTGTGCATGAAACAGGCTGAACGCCCACATCCACGCCAGCAGGTTGGCGCCCACCAGCCCAGCAAACAGCCAGCCGATCCTGCGGCGAAGCGAGGGGGTGGAGGCAGGCGCGCGGTCGCGCGGCTTGAGAAGCGCGGCCATCAGAAGGTGACCTTTGCGCCAAAGCGCAGCGTTCGCGGTTCTACCACGCGGCTCAATCGACCGGCGGCAGGGCCATCGGCATCGAAGGCCGGGATATAGGATTCGTAGTAGTAGGCGATGTCCTTGTCCTTGCTGGCCAGCACGTTCAGCACTTCGCCGTAAAGTTCGATGCGTTTGCCGGTCCATGCGGCGCGGGCATTGACCACCGTGCTGCCGCGATCGCGGATGCTGTTGTCCTCGATCAGCGGCGAAGGCCCGAGGTGGCGTACCCGTACGCTGGCCTTCCAGGGATCAAGGATCACGGCCACGCCCGCCGCCGCTGCGCTTTCAAAGGCATTGGGGATGTGGTCGCCGTTGTCGTAGCGCGCATGGCTGATGGTGTAGTTGCCATCCAGCGCAAGCCATGGAAGCGCCCGCCAGAAGGCCGTGGCCTCATACCCTTTGCGGCGGCTGGCCCCCGACGGTTCCACCGCGTTGGAATCGCCGACGAAGCGGAGTTCGCTGTCCACGCCCAGCCACCAACGGGTCAGTGTCAGCGTTATGCCGGAAAACTGCGCCCGCGCGCCCAGTTCGCGACCCGATCCGCGTACCAGCGCCGGAACCGGCGTTGTCGCGTTGACGGTGCCGCGCACGTCGTTGGAGTGAAAGCCACGCCCCCAGTTGCCATAGACTTCCAGCTGCGGCGTCACGACCCAGGACACGGACGCCTTGGGTGAGACCAGGAATGCCGATCCATCCCCCTGGCCCAGCGCCGCCGCGGCGGCACCGCGCGCCTTGATGGAATAGCGGTAGTAGTCGCCCCGCAGGCCGCCCGTCAGGCGCAGTCCGGCCAGCGGTGCCCAGGTTGCTTCGCCATAGAGCGCGGTCGACAGTTCCTTGACCCGGTAGTGGCCCAGCGATGCCAGGAAGCGCCGGTCGACCGTCCGGTTCACGCCGACGTTGCCGATCGCATCGTACCGGCTCTCGATGCCGGTCAACAGCGTCAGCGAGGGGCCGATCGACCAGTTCTTCTGTGCGGTAAGCCCCATGACCCAGCGCCGGTCGAATTGCGCGATCTGCGCGCTGGTCCCGTCGGGATCGGCATAAGTCGGGTTGGAGAACATCGACCAGTCGTAGAACTGGGCATAGGCGTTGGCGTGCCATGTCGGCTCTTTCACCGCGACGTTGCCGATCAGGCGCGTGGTTTCGCCCCGCGCGGATGGATCGGGCGAGCAGAAGACGTCGGGGCAGAGCGGCGTGCCGATGATGCGCTCGGGGATCTGCTCGGTCGGCCGCCAAGTGGCGCGATAGGCGTGCAGCGATGCTTCCAGCGTTCCCTTGCCTGCCGGCGCTCGATACTTGGCGAAGCCGGCATAGTGGCGCAGCCGCTCGGGCTCCTGCCACGGTCCGTCATAGATCTTGGCCTGTCCCACCAGCGTCAGGTCGCCTGCGCCCAGATGGTGCATGGTTCCGCCCGCCGCCAGCCTGCGCCAGCCATACGATCCGCTTTCAAACGAGGCCCAAGGACTGTCGTAGCCGTCAACGGTGGCCATGTATGCGGCTCCGGCCAGCGCGAGATCGCCGCCATCGGCGCGATAGGGGCCTTTGCGGAAGTCCTCGCGGGCGACGACTTCGGGAATCAGGCCATTGAGATCGAGATAGCCTTGCCCATGCCCGTGCGTGCGAAAGTTCATCTGCACGCCGTCGATATAGGTGGTGAAGTCCGATCCGTGGTCGAGGTTGAAGCCGCGCAGGAAGTACTGGTTGGCCTTGCCGCTGCCGGAATGCTGCGCGGCGACCATGCCGGGCACTGCCTCCAACAGTTCGGCCACGCGCAGCAGCGGGCGCACGAGCAGGTCGGCCCCGCCGACGCTGCCTTCGCTGGCGGCATGGGCGGTGCCGATCATGGTTTCGCCGCGTCCGAACACGGCGATGCCGGCAGCTGCGGCGTCGTCTTCGGCTGCGTTGGCAAGGCACGGCGTGGCGCAAAGGGACAGCGCCAGCGCGCTGGCAGGAAGAATGGGCTTGATCACGATACGAAGTGCTCCGGCAGCTTGCGACTGAACCGGACGCCCGCGCGCGCGACGTTGCCGTCGCCCGACGAGTGCCGGCGGTTGAACGTCGCTCAGACGGAGTTCACCGTGCCTTGGCCATCCCCTGGGCCAGGGCAAGAGCGACCAGACGCCGGCAGGTCTCCTGGCTCGCGGGTCATCGCTTGATGCATGCCTTCCCAGGCCTCGCATGGTTCTGCGTCCGGCCCAGTGGCTACTTCCCCGTGATTCCGGGGGAAGCGGTTGCATCGCGCTCGCCGCTTACAGTTGCAGGGACAGCCTCGGCTTCGGACCGGCACGAAGCCGATCCTCACCGCGTTCCCGTTTAAGCCCTTTCGGGCACCGGCGCGATCATTTGTGCCTGCGGAATGTCGCCGCAGGCAGGGGGTGTCTAGTTGAAATGATAAGCGATGCAAGCCCGCATCGCCTGCCTGCGCGCGCGCTCGCGCTGTCCGTGCGCTGTCGCGAACGGCTGCGGTCGTACGCGCCCTTGGAGCGCGTTGTCCGCATTTAGTGAAGGTTTGCTACAGCCGCGCGCGATGAAAAAAGGCTTATCTTTCTAGGTTTTTGCCACTCCATGGAGTCCCCTTCAGTCCGTGGCGGTTGATTGGGCGCACCAGACCGTTTGGCCTTGCTGGCAGCCTGGGATGCCGCGGTGTCGCCTGGCTTAAGGATGAATGATGTTGAGCCGATTGTGGGGGACGGCGTCCAGAAATCTAGGGGCTGCTCACTCTGGCCCGGCCAACGGGTCATGGCCTGATCGTAAGAAGGCAATCGGAGTCGCAAATTTCTGCGTTCCGGAAGTCACGGATGAGCCTGCGCGCGCCAGACCGCAGGGTTGGATTGCGTGATTCCACGCCGGGAGCGGCAGAAACATTGAGATACGATTCAGCAACAAATTATTGCGAACGATTATCAGTCGCGTTAGGAGGGCGCGACTCGAAGGGGGATGGAATGAGGAAGATCGCAGCACTGCTCGCGGCGACATGCCTGGCGACCGCCACGCCTGCGATCGCCGCAGACGTCTCGCTCGAAGCGCAGGTCGCGCAGCTCAAGGCCCAAGTGGCGGCACAGAACGAGCTGCTGGCAGCGCAGGCCGCGCGCCTCGAGCAGATCGAGGCGCGGTTGCGAACAGCGCCCGAACCCGCACAGTCGCTCGCTGTTGCTGCGCCCCCGGTGGCTGACGAAGACACGGCGCCAGCCTCCGCGCCGACGCAGGCGCTGGCAGCCAATGCCGGCAGGGCCGGATCGGG
>JAZKBJ010000255.1:21323-21960 GCA_040388685.1 Pseudomonadota bacterium | reverse complement strand
CGCGCCACTGTCTGACAGCGCCAAGCTGCTGTTCCGCGCCGACTACCGCATCACCGGGCCAACCTGGTTCCATTCGGTGCAGGATCAGGAGCGCCCCACGCTGTTCTCGGGCCTCCTGCCAATCTCGGCGCTGGCGCTTCCGGGCTTCGTCGGCAACGCGCGCTATGATGTGGCAAAGCGCGAGGCGTTCGGGGTGATGAACCTGCGCGCGGGCATCACCACTGACCGCTACCGGATCGCGGTGTTTGCCGACAACCTGTTCGACCGCAAGTTCATCGCCGAGGCTATTCCGGCGATCGAATTCGGCGGTTCGTTCATCACCCCGGGCGCGCGCCGCCTGATCGGGGTGGAAGTGGGCGCTTCGTTCTGACAACGTCGAAGTAAGAGGAGCGGCGGGAAAGTGGCGGTTAGTGCCGCCTTCCCGCTTGTAAGGAGGGTCTGTGTCAAAAGCCTCGCAGGACGCCTACCGCAAGATCCGCGCCGGCATCCTGTCGGGCCATTTTCCTGCAGGCGGCTTCGTCACGGAAGACGAATGCGCGCAGTTCTGCGGACTCTCGCGCACGCCGGTGCGCGAAGCGATAGCCGAACTCGTCTCGGAGATGCTGCTGCAGCGCTCTGGCACTAACCGGGTGTTCGT
>JAZKBJ010000255.1:8190-21313 GCA_040388685.1 Pseudomonadota bacterium | reverse complement strand
GATGACTCTCCAAACAGGTAAGACAGGCTTCAAAGTCACCAACGAGAGCGAAATCAAGCTCGAGGGAGAAATCACCAAGAAAATCAGCAAAAAGAAAGGGTTCACAACCTACAAGGAACTCTCTGACCTTGCGCGCGATGCTGGAAAGCCATTGCGCGAGCCGCGCCGCGCGCCTGATCAGCGACGACCAGATTGCCGAATTGCAAAAGCACTGCGATTTCATCGACAGGGCCATTGGCCAGATCGGCGAGGCTGACGTTTCAGGCTTCGTCGAAGGCAACCGCCGGTTTCACGCGGTAATTCTCGCCGCAGCGCAATCGGAGCGGTTGGCACAACTGCTCCGCTTTGTCGTCAGCCAGATCGTCGTTCATCGCACCGCCGAGCGATATGACCGGGCCGACATGCAGCAAAGCCAGCGCGATCACCGCGATCTGGTCAGCGCTTTTGCCATGCGCGACGAGGCGTGGGCGGCCGCCATCGCCAACACCCACATCCGCCGCGCGGCCAATGCCTACAAAACCAGCCGCGCGGGGTAACGTCAGGCCTGCATGACCCGCAGTTCCGCTTCGGGCAGCGCCTCGGTCTTGGCCAACTTCGTCAGTTCCATCTTGCGCGCAAGCATTTCATCGCGCAGCGCAACCATGTCGAGTCCGGCCTCGCGCGCCTGCGCGAACATGCCTTCGGACCGCGCCTCTTCCTCATGGACGTGGTGCTTGATCTCTTCGCTCAGCACTTTGACCTTGGCATCGAAGAACGTGTCGTCGGGTGATGAGGTCATGATGTTGTTGATCAGCAGCTTGGCCGCATCATGCTCGACATAGGCCTCGGTATAGGTCTCTTGCTCGATCTTGCCCTTCAGCGCGGGGTAGAAGATCTCTTCTTCGATCGCGGTGTGAATTTTGAGTTCGTTGCAGATCTGCTGGGCGAGCGCCTGCTTCTTGTCGTCGCCCGCCTTTTCGAACTTCTCGAACAGGGCTTCGACAGCGCGGTGGTCGGCCTTGAGCAGGGCAATCGCGTCGGTATAGCTGGGCTGAGCCATGGGAATGTCCTTCGGGATGGTGTCTTGCCCCATCAACCCCTTGGGTAATAAGGGGTTCCGAAGGTTATGCCCGAGGGGGCTTGAGCCGGAATTCCTCTACCGGGACGCCGCCGATGACATGCTCCTGAATGATCCGTTCGAGCACTGGCGCGGTGCAGGAATGATACCAGACGTTGTCGGGGTAGACGACCGCCACCGGCCCGACGAGGCAGACGCGCAGGCATCCCACCTTGTTGCGCAGGATGCCCTGTGCCCCGCCGAGCTTGAGTTCGCCAAGGCGCTTCTTGAGGTAGTTCCACGCCGCATCGCCCACTTCGCGCGGCGCGCACTTGTCCTTTTCCGGCCCTGCACACAGCAGGATTTGGCGTTTGGGATGGAACCCGCCGAGCAGTTCGAGCGCGCGCTCGGCCTGCTCGATGCCTTCTTCGGTCGCGATCATTTTTTCAGCCAGCGAGCCAGCCAGTCGAACGAGGTCTGGTGCCATTGCAGCGAATTCTTCGCTTTCAGCACCCAGTGGTTTTCATCGGGAAACACCAGCAATTCGGACGGAATGCCCCGGCGCTGCAGCGCGGTGAATGCGGCCAGCCCTTGCGTGTAGGGAATGCGGAAGTCCTTCTCGCTGGTGATTACCAGCATCGGCGTCTTCCACTTGGCGACGTGATTCACCGGGTTCCACTTTTCGAATTCTTCAGGCGCCTCGTAATAGGGGTGCCCGCCGTGCTCCCATTCGTCGAACCACAGTTCCTCAGTCTCGTAGGCCATGGCGCGCGCATCGAAAACGCCGTCATGCTGGACGAGGCACTTGAACCGGTCGGGCCACTGCCCCGCGATCCAGTTCATCATGTAGCCACCATAGGATGCGCCGGCCGCGCAGGCATTGTCGCCGTCGATCTGCGGGTCGAGCGCAATCGCGGCGGCGAAGCCCTTTTGCAGGTCTTCCAGAGGCCTGCCGCCCCATTCGCGGTTGATTCCATCGGTGAACTTCTGCCCGTATCCGGTGGAGCCATGGAAATCGACCGAGACGATGGCGTAGCCCTGGCTCGCCCAGACGCGCGGGTTCCAGCGGTTGGACCAGCTGTCGTTGTACGATCCTTGAGGCCCGCCGTGCACGAACAGCACCGAAGGCATCTTGCCCTTCACCCAGGCAGGCTTGGTGATCTGCCCCCACACGGTGTCGCCATCCGCGCCCTTGAAGCTGAAGCGCTGCGTGACGACCGGCGAGCGGGCGGCAAGGGCAGTTGTGGCCACATCGGTCAGTCGCGTGCCCGCCTTGCCCGGCTTGCCGATGGTGAGTTCGGCCGGTGCGACGAGCGAATCGCGCGTGTAGGCGATGCGCCCATCCTTTAGCGGGACGACTGCGCCTATATGCCCCTCGCGCTTCGGATTCAGCACCAGCCGCGTGACCTTCCCGCTCGCCGGGTCGATCCGGAAGGCGGGCGTATCCAGCACGTCCTCGGCGGTGGCAATCAGAGCCTTGGAGTCCGGCGTCCACACCAGAGAGGCAACCGAGCGGTCCCACGCGCCGGTCAGTTCGCGCCGCTCGCCGCTTTGCAGGTTGATCAGGTTCACGACCAGCCGGTCGGCCTCGTATCCGGGTCGCGCCATCGCCGCATAGGCCAGCCACTTGCCGTCGGGCGAAGGGGCAGGCGTGTTATCCGTGGCCTTGTTCCCCGCCGTCAGGTTGAGCGGCGCACCGCCGTCGAGCTTCGATTGCCACACATCGAGATTGGTCGAGGTCGGTTCGTTACGGTCCGCCTGTCGCGCGACGAAGAAAACCGACTTCGAATCCGCGCCCCACGCCACATCCTCGCCGCCGCCGAACGGCTTGACCGGGCTGTCGCCGGTCAGCGTGCCAATCGGACCATCGAGCGCCACGCCGCTGCCGGTTGCTTTGCCGTCCGCGCCAAGGTCGAAGGCAAAGACGCGGCTGTAGTTGCCCGGCGTTTCCCATTGGTCCCAATGCCGCACGAAGCCGGCGCCATCGGTGTAGTGCCTGCCGGTGCCGGGGCCGGGCAGCGCGGTGTTGCCATCGCTGTCGCAGCCGAAGGTTGGGCAGGTGCGCGCAATATCGCCCCACACCGCGATGCGCTTGCCATCAGGCGAAAGCTCGAAACCCGAGACGTCGGCGGTGAACGCGGTAACTTGCGTCAGCACGCCGCTGGCCGGATCGACCTTCCACACTTGCGTCTTTTCGCTTTCGCCGACCTTGCGGTCCGAGAGGAAGTAGAGCGCGCCATCGGGGCCGAATGCGGGATCACTGACGCTGCCGCCCACGTCGATGCGGCGGGCCTCGCCCTTCGCCACCGGTTTCACCCACAGCGACGGCGTACGCTTGTAGCTGACAGGGTCGGTCGTGGTCAGCACATAGGCTGCCAAAGCGTCGTCAGTGGAAATCGCCGTGCCGCCAAGGCGGTTCAGCGTAACCAGATCCTGTGCGGAAAGCGGCGCAGCCTGCTGAGCAAGAGCGGAAGGTGCGAAAGCGGCAGCGAGCGCAGTCGCCGCGAGCAACGAGAAAGTTTTCATGGAAACCGGATTAGCGCTTCCCCGCGCTGGCGCAAAACGGAAATTCCGGTGCGGTCAGCCGCGCTTGCCAGCGATCCGCGCGATTTCGGCCGAAACCATCTTCTCGACCATCGTCGGCAGGTTCTTTTCCAGCCAGTCTGCCAGCATCGGCTTGAGCAGTTCGCGCACCAGGCCTTCGAGCGAGGTTTCGCCCGAACGCACGATCTGCGGGGCCATGCCCGGCTGCGCGAGCATGGAGAGCGCGGCCAGTGATTCGCGCATCGACTCCGTGGCGGCATCCGCGATCAGGCCCGCTTCTTCGGCCTGCTCTTCCTCTTCGGCAGCAGCCTCGGTCAATTCAAGCACTTCGATAGGGCGGGGGGCAGGGCGTGGCGCAGGCTCAGCACGGGTGCGGGCAACCGCCTCCGCACGCCCAGCCGCCTCTGCACGATTATCGCGCGCGATGACTTTCTTGATCGATTCGAGGATTTCCTCGACGGACGGTTCACCGGCCTGACGCATCGAAACTCTTTACCCCCAAAAGCCCCTGACGCCGATTCTCTTAAGGACGCGGCGTAGGTGCGATTGTCGCATCCTGCGCGGGCGTGTCAACGGTGCGTGTCGAGACCGCCTTGGGATCGGGATCACGGTCCCAATCGAAGATGCGGCCCTTCACCCGGTCGAAGTTGACCTGCGGATCATAGAGCGCTCCGCCATCGAGACCGATGTCTTTCGCATCGGCATTGCCCATCGCTGCCAGCAGGTTGAAGCCGGCGACATAGGCATTGCGCCTTGCTGCCACCAACTGGACCTGCGCGCGCAGCAGTTCCTGCTCGGCATCGAGAATGTTGAGGATCGTGCGGTTGCCCACGGTGTTTTCCGCGCGCACGCCTTCAAGGCTCAGCGCTGCGGCATCGACCGCCGTCTGGTTCATCGCGATGATGTCGTTCGCTGCCTTCCACGAGGCATAGGACGATCGCACCGTGGCGATCACGTCGCGTTCGACCGCGATTTCCTGCTCGAGCGTGGCGCTTTCGCGCGCTTGTGCCTGACGGGTCTGCGCAGCCGGTGCGCCGCCCTGATAGAGCGGGATCGACAGGCTTACCCCGGCTTGCGCGGTGGTCTGCTTCTGCGTGAACACCCCCGCAGACGATCCGCCCAGCGTGTTTAGATAGTTTGTGTAATTGCCGCCGCTGAACAGCGAAACTCTCGGCAATTTGGCTGCATCGGCCACGCGGACGTCAAAGCCCGCCGCCTTGCTGCGTTCGCGCGAGGCGAGCAGGTCGGGGTTGTTCTCGAGCGCAAAATTCACCGCGTCATCGGGCGTGGCGGGCAGGCCTGGGAGCGGTGGTGGCGGCTGCAGATCGACCGGGGCCTTGCCCACGACCTGAATGTAGCGCTCACGGCTCGCCACGAGATTGCCCTCGGAACTGCGCAAATCAGCGCGCGCCAGCGCCAGCCGCGAGTTCGATTGCGCGACATCGGTGCGGGTCAGGTCGCCGATTTCGAAGCGGTCGCTCGTTGCCTTGAGGTTGACCTCGAGCACTTCGACGTTGTTTCGGTTGAGTCCGACGATCGCGCTGTCGCGGATCACGTCCATGTAGGCAGCGACAACCTGCGAAAACACGCCCGATTCGGTTGCGCGCAGGTCTTCCTGTCCAGCTTCGACGCGTGTGCGCGCGGCGCGGATCGAATTCTTGATCGAACCGCCTGCGTAAACCGGCAGGCCAAGGCTCAAGTCGGCCGAAACCGCCCGGTCGGGCGCGGTAAAGCTGTTCGCGCTCTTCTTGAGGAACTCGGTGTAGCTCGCGCTGCCCGACAGGCTCGGCAGGGCATTGGCCCGCGCCAGCGGCACGCCCTCGTCGGTTGCGCGCTGGTTGGCGCGCGCTGCCTGAAGCGACGGGTTGGTGTTATACGCGCTTGCCAGGGCCTCGCGCAGATCGTCCGCCATGGCAGGCGACGCGGCGAGAACGGCGGCGCTCGCCGTCAGCAGGAGGCGCAGCGCCTTGTCAGCAGGCATGAGGCTCAGAAGCTCCACTTCTTCGGCGCAGCAAGATCAGGCAGGACCGCAAAATCGGCCTCGCCCAGCGCCGTGGCGATCACCTTGCCGCCAGCCTTGCGCGCAAGGGCCAACCGGGTAACGCCGCGTTCGACCAGACCGGTCACCACGCGGCCGTCGTCGGCCAGCAGCACTGCCAGCGAATCGGGGAGCACTTCTGCGGCACCGTCGATCAGGATCAGGGCATAAGGGCCACCCTGAGCAGCAGCGAGGCTCTCTGCCCGGGTGACATTGCCTGAAAGCTTCGAAGCCAGTGCGTCGAGGTAGCCGTTGCCCGAGATAACCAGCACGTTGTCTGCCCCGGTCACATCGGCAGCTTCGAGCATCTGGCCATAGGTCAGCGCGGGCGAAAGCACCTTGCCATCGGCCAACGGCACCGCGCGGTCGGCATAGGCGACGGCGCGGCGGTCTGCAGGAACGAAGTCTTCGCGCGGAACGGCATTGAATGCAGCAAGGATCGCGGGCGAATTCACGCCGGTGACGCGAAGCTGGCTGTCGATCATGGCGCGGCGCGCAATCAGCATATCGCCAGCAGCCGGGCGGTCTTCAACCACGGTCATTTGAACCCTCATGTTCCGAAGCTTGCGCACCTGACGGGCGCGGCCTTCAAGTTTCGCCAACGCCTGTAGATTATCGACCTCCTGTTTCCAAGATGTTTGCTTGTCGCAAATTGCCGCGTAATGCGCAGGCGCAGTTCACGAGCCACTGAGGGAGTCGGCAACATGGCGGAAATGGTCACGATCCGGGAAGCGGACCTTATCGAAAGCGTCGCGGACGCGCTTCAGTACATCAGCTATTTCCACCCGATGGACTACATCCGCGCGCTGGGCGATGCCTACGAGGCCGAACAGGGCCCCGCCGCAAAGGACGCCATCGCGCAGATTCTGACGAACAGCCGGATGTGCGCCGAAGGCCACCGCCCGCTTTGCCAGGACACCGGCATCGTTAATGTCTTCATCGAGTGGGGCCAGGATTGCCGCCTCGAATCAGACCTTTCCCTGCAGGACGTGGTCGATGAGGGCGTGCGCCGCGCTTACCTGAACGCCGACAACAAGCTGCGCGCCTCGGTGCTAGCTGATCCGGCCTTCACCCGCCGCAACACCCGCGACAACACGCCCTGCGTGCTTCACGTCGAAATGGTCAAGGGCAACACGATCACCGTAGACGTCGCGGCCAAGGGCGGCGGCTCGGAGAACAAATCGAAGTTCAAGATGATGAACCCGAGCGATTCGATCGTTGACTGGGTGATCGAGATGCTGCCGCAGATGGGCGCGGGCTGGTGCCCTCCCGGCATGCTCGGCATCGGCATTGGCGGCACGGCGGAACACTGCGTCCTGCTCGCCAAGAAGGCTCTGATGGAGCCGATCGACATGGCCCAGCTCAAGCTGCGCGGGGCCCAGACCGATATCGAGAAGATGCGCATCGAGATCTTCGACAAGGTCAATGCGCTCGGCATCGGCGCGCAGGGTCTGGGCGGGCTTTCCACCATTCTCGACGTCAAGATCATGGACGCGCCGTGCCATGCCGCGGGCAAGCCGGTTGCGATGATCCCGAACTGCGCTGCCACCCGCCACGCCCACTTCACGCTCGACGGGTCCGGTCCAAGCTATCTCGAACGGCCCAAGCTGGACGAATGGCCGCAGGTTCATTGGGCGCCCGACAGCGCCGCCAAGCGCGTCAATCTCGATACGCTGACTGCCGAGGACGTGCAGGGCTGGAAGCAGGGCGACCGCCTGCTGCTCAACGGCAAGATGCTGACGGGCCGCGACGCCGCGCACAAGCGCATCAAGGACATGTTGGCCAAGGGCGAGGAACTGCCCGTCGATTTCAAAGGGCGCGTGATCTACTATGTTGGCCCGGTCGATCCGGTGCGCGAGGAAGTGGTCGGTCCAGCTGGCCCCACCACCGCCACCCGCATGGACAGTTTCTCCGACCTCATGCTCGATCTGGGCCTGCTCGCCAGCGTCGGCAAGGCCGAGCGCGGACCCGCCGCCACCAAATCCATTGCCGCGCATAAATCCGCCTACCTGATGGCGGTGGGCGGCGCTGCCTATCTCGTTGCCCGTGCGATCAAGCAGGCCAAGGTCGTAGGCTTCGAAGACCTTGGGATGGAAGCGATCTATGAATTCACCGTCGAGGACATGCCGGTGACCGTCGCCGTCGACAGCGAAGGCAACAACGTCCACCAGCTCGCGCCGCTGGTGTGGAAGAAGAAGATCGCGGACGAGGGCCTGCTGACGGCCTGATCCTTCTCGATCAACCGCATATCCGGCCCGACCACCGTTCTGGTGTGTCGGGCCGTTCGCGTTTAGGCTGGGGCGCATGACGTTGGACAAGATCGATCCGGGCATCCCGCGCGTACCGGCGCGGCAGGTCGTGCTGTCCGCCTGCGCGCTGTGGCTGTGCTATTTCCTGCTGATCACCGTGCGCGGGCTGGTCGTCGAACTCGGCGACTTTTCCGATCTGCTCTGGCGGCGCGGCGCGGTGACCGCTGCCGGGATTGTCGTGACGGTCGCCTGCTGGCCGCTGCTGCGCCGGTTCGACGGGCGCTCGCTCGCTGTGCGCATTGCCGCCGCGCTGGTGATCATGCTGCCCGCTGCGCTGGCGCTCGCTGCCATCAACCAGTGGGCTTTCGCCCCGGTCGAACAGCGCATGATCGAGCGCATTTCGGCGCAGCAGAGCACGGAACAGACGGAAACGCAGAACAATACGGGCGAGGAAAAACCCGTCACCGTGCGCAGTCAGAACGGCACGCCGGGCGTGCAGATCCGGCACGACATGGCGGGCAACGTGCTGGTCGATGTGCTTGATGAAGGATTCATTCCGCCCGAGCCTCCGGAACCGCCCGCTCCCGCCCCGCGCCCCAGTGCAGCGCCGCGTCCCAGCGCGTCCCCGCGCGCCGCACTGTCGCCGGATATGGTCATTGACGAGGAAACGCTGGCCGAACTCGAAGCGATGGGCGAGCGCGCGGCCGCCGAAGCCATGCGGAACACCAAGGTCGTCAATAACGAGGACGGCAGCATGGTCATCACCCAGCCCGGCCTTGTCGTGCGTCGCTTTGCCGATGGCACGTCCGAAGTGCGCACCGGCGGCTATCTCATCCGCAGCGACGCGGACGACGAAGTGCAATCGGTGGAACCAATCGCCACGCCGGAACCGCCCGCCGCGCCAGAGGCTGTCGCTGCCCTCGTCCCTCCGCCGCCGCCCGCCACAACGGCGGCGGACATGCGCAAGGCCCGCGCCGCCGCGCAGCGCGCCGCCGCCGAGGCTTTGCGCGATTCGCAGGCGCTTGCCCGGTTGCGCGCCGAAATCGCCTCTCGCGCGGCCCGGGCCAAGCCTGCCAAGGCAACCACGCCCGATGTGCCCGAACCCGCACCCTCCGAGGTCGTGGCCGAGGACGTGCGCGGCCCCGATCACGTCACCATCATTCGCAAATCCATGGAAAGCGAAGGCCTGTGGCGGCAGCTGACCGACGTGGCGCTGGGCCGCTACTTCCTGCTGATCGCCTGGGCCGCGCTCTATCTCGCGCTGGGCAATGGCGAGCAGCTTCGCGCGGCCGAATATCGTGAAGGGCAATATGCCCGCGCGGCCAAGGCGGCGGAATTGCGCTCACTTCGCTATCAGGTGAACCCGCATTTCCTGTTCAACACGTTGAATTCGCTGTCCGCGCTGGTCATGGTCGGGCGTGCCGAACAGGCCGAACGCATGATCCAGTCGATCTCGCGATTCTATCGCCACAGCCTTGCGGGCGATCCCACGTCGGACATGCCGCTGGAGGACGAGATCGCACTGCAGCGGCACTATCTCGACATCGAGGCGGTCCGCTTTCCTGAGCGGCTCAAGTGCGAATTCGATATTCCGGACGAGTTGATGACCGCCTGCGTGCCAGGGATGATCCTGCAGCCGCTGGTCGAAAACTCGATCAAATATGCGGTTTCGACCACAATCCGCCCGGTCACCATCCGCATTTCCGCGCGCGAGGCGGGCGGCTTCCTGATCCTGAGCGTGGCCGACGATGGTCCCGGCGAAGGCTTCGTCAATGGCAGCACCGGCATCGGCCTTGCCAATGTGCGCAGCCGCCTTGCCGCGCGCTTTGGCGAAGAGGCCGCGAAAGTCGAAAGCGGCCCGTTGCCTGCGGGGGGATACGCGACCGTGCTGACGCTGCCGGTGGTGCGAAACGAATGTTGAGGGGAATGACGTGCGCACGCTGATCGTAGACGATGAACCACTGGCCGTTGAGCGCATGCAAATCCTGTGCTCGCGCATCCCCGCGCTCCAGGTGGTCGGCACCGCCAGCGACGGCGCGGCGGCGCTGCGCCTGATCGAGGCGCTGACGCCCGATCTCGTCCTGCTCGACATGACCATGCCCGAAGTCGATGGGCTCGGCGTCGCCCGCGCGCTGTCGGGCCAGGCCAATCGTCCGGCGGTCGTCTTCGTTACCGCGCACGATGATTTTGCGGTCGAGGCGTTCGATTGCGATGCGGTGGATTACGTTCTCAAGCCGGTCGCGCAGGAGCGGCTGGAACGCGCGGTCGAACGCGCGCAAGTGCGCCGCGCCGCACCTGCCGAAGCATCGCTTACGCCGGAAAAGCCTGCCAGCGAATGGATCGAGGAGTTCTGGGTGCCGCACCGGTCCGAACTGATCCGCGTCGCCGCCGCCGATCTGGAGCGTATCGACGCCGAGCGCGATTACGTGCGGCTCCACGCAGGTGCGCGCAGCTACATGATGCTCCACACCATCGCAGGGCTGGAAGCGCGGCTTGACCCGGAATGCTTCATCCGCCTCCACCGCTCGACCATCGTCCGCCGCGACCGCATCGCAGGCTTGAAGCATGACGGGCTGGGCGTGTGGTCGGCCGAACTGGTGGACGGTACCGTCCAGCGCATCGGGCGGACCTATTTGGCGCGGGTCAAGGCGATGGCGGGGCGCTGATCGAGTGCGGATGCCCACCCCGCTGCGACCAATTCCGCCTGCGGCTCCATAAGTCTCGCGGCCCTCCCGCTTGCGGGAGGGCATTCACCTTCTTCCCCCCTCCCGCTTGCGGGAGGGGTCGGGGGTGGGTCTGTCACCCCTTGTAAAGCGCATCCACCCGCGCCCCATAGCGCGCCTTGATCTTGTGCCGCCGGATTTTCAAACTCGGCGTCATTTCCTCGTTATCGATGCCGAACGCCTCGTCCGCGAAGGTGAACTGGCGGACCTTTTCGGTAACCGAGAGGTCCTTGTTCACCCGGTCAACTGCAGCGCGGATTGCGTTTCTGAATGCGGGCAAGTCCTGCAAGGCCTTGAAATCGAAGTGCTCGCCCTGTTTGCGTGACCAGTCGAGCGCCCATTCGGGATCGGGCACGATCAGGCCGACTATATAGGGCCGCTTGTCGCCGCTCACCATCGCCTGCGCAATCTCGGGCTGCAGCGTCAGCATGCCTTCGATCTTCTGTGGCGAGACGTTGTCGCCCTTGTCGTTGACGATCATGTCCTTCTTGCGATCGGTGATGACGATCCGGCCCTTGTCATCGAGGTGCCCGATGTCACCGGTGTGCAGCCAGCCTGCGTTCGGCCCTTCCTTCGGGACTGCGCGCGCGGTCTCGGCCTCGTTCTGCCAATAGCCGTGCATCACCAGTTCGCCGCGCACGAGGATCTCGCCATCCTCGGCAATCTTCAGTTCCACGCCGCGCATCGGCGGGCCGACCGTGTCCATCTTGAGGCCCACCTTGGGGCGGTTGCACGAAATCACCGGCCCCGCCTCGGTCTGGCCATAGCCTTGTAGCATGGTCAGCCCCATCGCATCGAAGAATACGCCGACCTCGGGATTGAGCGGTGCCCCGCCCGAGACCATCGCTTTCATCCGCCCGCCGAAGCGCGCGCGGATCTTGGGGCGCAGCGTGCGTTCGAGGATCAGGCTCATCGGCGCGTCGATCAAGCGGCCCTTGCCCGCCGCCTTGCGCGTGCCGATGCCCAGCGCGCGGTCCATCAGGTAGTTTGCAACCTTCCCCTGCTTTTCGACCTGCTTCATGATCCGCGTGCGCAGCACTTCGAAAAGGCGCGGCACCACCACCATGATCGTCGGGCGCACTTCCTCGATGTTGGAGGCGAGCTTTTCGAGGCCCTCGGAATAATAGATCTGCGCGCCCATCCCGATTGGCAGATATTGCCCGCCGGTGTGTTCATAGGCGTGGGACAGCGGCAGGAACGACAGGAACACTTCCTCGCCCCAGCCGAAATCCTCGGCAAGGATGCGCGCCGCGCCATCGACGTTGCACAGGATCGAGCCGTGATGCAGCCGCACCCCGCGCGGGCTTCCTCCCGTGCCGCTGGTGTAGATCAGGCAGGCAAGGTCGCTACGGCCCATCGCCACCAGCCGATTGTCCACGCTGCGCCGCGCCGCTGCCGCATCGCCGCTGGTCATCGCCGCCCAGTCATGAAACGCCAGCTTGCCCGCCTGCATCTGGCGCAGTGGATCGATTCCGATCACATGCTCCACGCCCGGCGCCGAAAGCGCGGCGGGCAGCAGCGGCTGCGCCAGCTTTGAGGTCGAGACGATGACCGCGCGCGCGCCCGAATTTTCGAGAATGTGCAGGTGATCGCGCTCGGTATTGGTGATGTAGGTCGGCACGGTGACCAGCCCTGCCGCCATGATCGCAAGGTCGGCGATGGCCCATTCCGGGCGATTTTCCGATACCAGAGCGACCCGGTCGCCGGGATTCAGGCCCAGTGCACGCAAGTTTTCGGCGAGCAGGCAGACCTTGGCCGACGCTTCTGCCCAGCTTTGCGAATGCCACTGCCCGTCACGCTTTGCCCAGAGGAATGGGCTGTTGCCTCGCTTGCCCGCACGATCGAGGAACATCGTGACAAGATTGGGAAACTGTTCAAAGTCGGAAAGCTGCACGTGTGGTTCCTCGGCCCCGGAAGTGTCGGATGCCGGGGTGCGTTCCCCCGGCTCCTGATCGTTGCACAAGAACCTAGTGGCGCAGTTCCGTTACGGCAACAGGTCAGGGTGCGACCGAGGCACCTTCGCTCCGCGGGTCGGCCGCGCCGCGCCACTGGCCACCGACATGCTCGATGGCATTGGCCTTGAACGATGGGCTGCGCGCAATAACCTGGGCATGGCCGAGCTTCTGCAATGCGGGGATCATCGCTTCAAGTGATGTGCCCTTTTCAACGAAGACCGTGTCTCCGCCCGGTGCGAAGACTACCGGTAGCGCGATGGCATCGCGCGCGGACATGTTCCAGTCGAGCACGCCGATGATCGCTTTCGCCACTTGAGCAGGGATCGTCACGCCGCCTGCGGCGCCGATCGCCAGGCGCAGCTTGCCGTCCGGGCCGTAGATCAGCGTCGGTGCCATCGAACTGCGGGGACGCTTACCGCCTTCTACCCGGTTGGCGGTCGGCTTGCCGTCGGATTTCGGGCGGCCCGGGAAGAGTCATCGACCCGGTTGCTGATCGGGGCGGGGGCAACGGCGACCCGGTGACCGCTTCTGGCACAACTCCGACCTATCAGGACGTCTGCCAATGGGCCGCTCCTTCG
>JAZKBJ010000255.1:708-8180 GCA_040388685.1 Pseudomonadota bacterium | reverse complement strand
GGGCACGATATTGAAATCGGTAAGTTCGTTGTTGAGGTAATAGCCGCCGACCATCAGTCCCGATCCGAAGGGCCCTTCCACGGTCGAGGTGTAGCTCGCGGCGCTGCCCCAGCGGTCCACCGTCACGAAGTGCGTCGTCCCTTGTTCGTCCTGCGGTTCGGCTTTGGCAAACGCCAGTTTCGCACCCGGCGGCGTGCCGGGCAGGGCGGTCGGCATCGTTCCGCCCTCGGAAATCAGCTGGGACCGTCCGGCGAGATAGGAGGGATCAACCAGGCCCGCGACTGGCACGCCCACGAAGTCACTGTCGGCCAGATACTGGTCACGGTCGGCATAGGCGAGACGCTGGGCCTCGGCGATCAGGTGCCATGCGGTCGCATTCGCTGGTCCCAGAGCTTTCATGTCGAAGCGCTCAAGCTGCTTGAGAATGGCATAGACCGTCGTCGCACCCGATGATGGCGGCCCCATCCCGCAGACACGGTACTGGCGGTATTGGCCGCACACCGGTGCGCGTTCCACCGCCTTGTAAGCAGCAATGTCCGCCGTGGTCATTGGCGCGGGATTGGTGGGTGCGGTGCCCACCTTGGCGGCGATCGTCGCGGCATTGTCGCCGGTGTAGAAGCTGTCTGCCCCGCGCGCGGCGATGGATTCGAGCGTTGCCGCCAGCGCTGCGTTCTGGACCACCGTGCCAGCAGCCAGCGGTTGGCCATCCGCGCCATAGAACAGCGCGCGCGCCGCCGGATCGTAAGCCCCGGTGCGCGCGGCTCCCGCCAGCGACGCGCGCATGCGCGGGCTGATCGCATAGCCCTCGCGCGCCAGCCGGATCGCAGGCTGGAACAGCGTCCGCCACGAAAGCTTGCCGTGCTTGTTGTGGGCAAGGGCCGCGAGGCGCAGGTTTCCGGGCACGCCCACGCTGCGTCCGCCGGGAATAGCGTCACCATATGCCAGCGGCTTGCCGCCCGCATAGAACCACTGTGGGCCAGCCGCCTTGGGCGCGGTTTCCCGTCCGTCGATGGTTTCGACCAGGCCCGATGCGTCGCCCATGAGCAGGAACCCGCCGCCGCCTATGCCTGAACTCTGCGGCTCGACCACGGTCAATGCCAGCATCGTCGCAATGGCGGCATCGGTCGCGCTGCCGCCCAGCCGCAGCATCTGCGCGCCAGCCTCAGCAGCGCGCGGATCGGCGGCTGAGACGAGACCGGGGCTGCTGTCGGCCACGCCCTCGGTTGCTGCCCTCGGCGGGGAAGGCGGTGCAATCGGCGCGCCGGGAGGCGGGACGCAGCCGCTCGCGAGCAAGGCGGCGGCGATTGGGGCGAAACGAAGTGGGCGCAGGAAATCCATGGCGCCCAAGCTATTCGCTGCCGCCCGCCTCTGCAATGCCGACAGCTTCTGCAATCGAGGTAAGGCCCGCCTCGCGCACCTTTCGTTCGAGGCCCGACACGATGTTGCGAGCCAGCCCCGGCCCTTCATAGACCATGGCGCTGTAGAACTGGATCAGGCTGGCCCCTGCACGGATGCGTGCCCAGGCATCGTCAACCGTGGCAATGCCGCCAACGCCGACCAACGGAATCTCGCCGCCGCTTGCCTTGCGGAAATCGCGCAGGCGTTGCAGCGCGAGTTCGCGCAGCGGCTCGCCCGAAAGGCCACCAGCCTCGGCGGCATGGCGCGACTGTAGCGCCGGCCGCGTCACCGTGGTGTTCGATATGATCAGCGCCGCCAGCTTCTTTTCCAGCGCAATCCGGCAGATGCCGTCGATATCGGCGGGTTCGAGATCCGGTGCGAGTTTGAGGAACACTGGTGTGCCCATGTTGCCGCGCGCGTCGCACACCGCGTCGAGCAGCGCTGAAAGCGCGCCTTCGTCCTGCAGGGCGCGCAGGCCCGGCGTGTTGGGCGAGGATATGTTGACCGTGAGGTAGGACGCCAGTGGCGCCATCAACCGTGTCATCTGCGCATAGTCGGCGATGCGGTCGGCCGAATCCTTGTTCGCCCCGATGTTCACCCCGACAATGCCTGGCAGCCCGTGTGCGCCGGTTTCGCGCCTGCGCACGAGCCGGTTGGTCACTGCCTGCGCGCCTTCATTGTTGAACCCCATGCGGTTGATCACCGCGCGGTCTTCCGCCAGACGGAAAAGGCGCGGCTTGGGGTTGCCCTCCTGCGGCAGCGGGGTGACGGTGCCCACTTCGACAAAGCCGAAGCCCAAGCCCAGCATCGCGTCGGGCACTTCGGCGTTCTTGTCGAAACCGGGCGCCATGCCGACCGGATTGGGGAACACGATACCGCCGATGCGCTGCGCCAGAGTTGGCGTGGGCGGCGCGCGGTGTCCGCCATGCAACAGCCCCAGCGCCTTGATCGTCAGGCGATGGGCCGGTTCGGCAGGGATCTGGAAAAGCAAAGGTCGCAGCAGGGAAAAGGCAGTCACAGGCAATCGGTTCCGGATCAGAAAGCTGATTGATTCGCGTTAGTTGCGCCAGACGAGGAGGTCTGTGCCGCATATCACGTACTCATGCGCCCGGAGACAGCGTGGGCCAAGTGCGAACTTCTCGAATATGACTGCAATTGTAATCGTTTTCGCCGGCAATGTTGCCGGTTTGCCACCGATTTTGTCGAATCCATACAATTCACGGCACGCGCAACTGCGTAGCTAACTCGTGCGACCCGAAGGGCTCGGTGCAGGAATGTATCGGGTTCTCGACTTCAAGGCGGCCGGTGACCCTGCGGGGGCTCGGCCGCCATTTTTTTTGCCTGTCCTTCATGCCAGCTTTGTCCAGCTTGTATCCCGACGCCACCGCGCCTAGATAACCGGAGTGATTCGGTCTGATTTGTTTTCAGGCTTTTCGGGAAGCTCAGGACGATGCGCCTTTCAAGCATGGCCGACTATGCCGTCGTGACGATGAGCGCCGCCGCGCGCCATTGCGGCCAGGCGAGAGTGTGCGCCCAGCAGCTCGCCGATGAAACCGGGCTCCCTGCGCCAACCGTGCAGAAGCTGGTCAGCAAGCTCTCCGCCGCAGGGCTGCTCAAGTCGGTTCGCGGCGCGCATGGCGGGCTCCAGCTTGCGCGGCCCGCAGCCGCCATCACGCTCGCCGATATCGTCGAGGCGGTTGAAGGCCCTATTGCACTCACCCCGTGCAGCGAGCATGGGCGTCACGATTGCACGCTGGAAGCGGCGTGCACCGTCCGTCCGCACTGGCCTGCGGTCGATGCCGCGTTGCGCGGCGCGCTGGCCGGAATTCCGCTTACCCAATTGTCCCGTCCCGCTGCAATCGCGGCCCCGGTGGCGGAGGTTATGGCATGACTGAAGACGTAACGATGAAGGATCAGGCCGCGCATGACGCTGCCGCCAAAGTGGCCGATTACGAACACGGCTGGTCCTCGGATATCGAGCAGGAATACGGGCCAAAGGGCCTGAACGAGGACACCGTCCGCTATATCTCGGCCAAGAAGGACGAGCCGGAGTGGATGCTCGAATGGCGGCTCAAGGCCTATCGCCACTGGCTGACCATGCCCACGCCCGATTGGGCCAAGCTCAACGTGCCGCCGATCGATTATCAGGACGCCTATTACTGGGCCGCGCCGAAGACCAAACCCAAGCTGGGCAGCCTGGACGAGGTCGATCCCGAAATCCTGCGCATTTACGAAAAGCTTGGCATTCCGCTGGCAGAGCAGGAAGTGCTCGCCGGGGTGGAAGGCGCGCGCCGGGTTGCGGTTGATGCGGTGTTCGACAGCGTTTCGGTCGCCACCACTTTCCGCAAGGAACTGGAAGCGGCGGGCGTCATCTTCCGCTCGATCTCCGAGGCGATCCGCGAATACCCTGAACACGTCAAGAAGTGGCTCGGCAAGGTCGTGCCGATGCACGACAACTACTTCGCGGCGCTGAATTGCGCGGTCTTTTCAGACGGCACCTTCGTTTATATCCCCGAAGGCGTGCGCTGCCCGATGGAGCTTTCCACCTATTTTCGCATCAACGCGGAAAACACCGGCCAGTTCGAACGCACGCTGATCGTGGCCGACAAGGGCGCTTACGTCTCCTATCTCGAAGGATGCACCGCGCCGCAGCGTGACGAGAACCAGCTTCACGCCGCCGTGGTCGAACTGGTCGCGATGGACGATGCCGAGATCAAGTATTCTACCGTGCAGAACTGGTATCCCGGAAATGCCGAGGGTCTTGGCGGCATCTACAACTTCGTGACCAAGCGCGCGCTGTGCCAGGGCAAGCGGTCCAAGGTTTCGTGGACGCAGGTTGAAACCGGCTCGGCGATCACGTGGAAGTATCCGTCGTGCGTGCTCAACGGCGATGATTCGGTTGGCGAATTCTACTCGGTGGCCGTCACCAACAATCATCAGCAGGCCGATACCGGCACCAAGATGATCCACAACGGCAAGCGCACCCGCTCGACCATCGTGTCCAAGGGCATCTCGGCGGGCAAGAGCAATAACACCTATCGCGGCCTCGTCCGCGTGGCCCCCGGCGCGGACGGCGTGCGCAACTTCACGCAGTGCGACAGCCTGCTGCTCGGCGCGGACTGCGGCGCGCATACCGTGCCCTACATCGAAGTGCGCAACCCCACCGCCACGATTGAGCATGAGGCGACGACCTCGAAGATCAGCGACGACCAGCTCTATTACGCGATGCAGCGCGGCCTCGATCAGGAAAGCGCCGTCGCGCTGATCGTCAACGGCTTCGCGCGCGAAGTGCTCAAGCAGTTGCCGATGGCGGTCGAAGCGCAGAAGCTGCTCGGCATCAGCCTTGAAGGGAGCGTGGGGTGATTGCCCTTTCGATCCTCGCGCTGGGCCTCGACGTGCCCGAGGCCGCGCCGGTACTCGCGGCGGTGAAAGCGTGTGACCGCACGGAAATCCGTAATCTCATCAAGGGCGAGCCGCATCGCCGCACGCAATTTGCCGCCGCCGCCTATGCAGAGCAGCGCGCCATAGCCGCAGAGCGCGCCGCGCTTCTGGTCGTTCCGGCAGCGACTACGCCCGCTGGTCAGGCGAGCACGACGACCGCGTTGCTGCAGGTCGACGCGCGTCAGAAGCAGCTGGAAGACGCCCGCGCCATCGAGCGCGCCTGGCGTGACCTGTTTGATGAGGCGCGTGCCGATTTTCTCGTCAACTGTGCCAATCCCAAGAGGGACGACAAATGAAAAAGACCCTCTCCCTGCGCCCGCCGGAAGACCGCGAAGACGCGCCCAAGCTTCAGCGCAAGGGGCGCGGCTGGAACATTGCTGAATCGCGGCTCGATGCTATCCACGAACTTGCGCGTGAAAAGCGCCGCAATCCCAGCCCGGCACAGGCCGCGCTGGCTGCCGAACTCGCGCACGAAGACCTCGGCCAGTACAAGCCCAAGGCGTTCACGGTCATCGGCTCGGCCATTGCCAACTTCGGCTGCCTGCCGCTCAAGCTGGTGGTGCTGATCGATGAAGGCGATGTTTCGGCGGAAATCGAACACCGCCGCGACAAGAGCCTGACTGAAGTCGGCATTCAGGTCGTGCGCTACACGGCGGAAGAAGTGCTGGCCGACCCTGCGGGCGTTGCGCGCGATACGGTGTCCGCGATGAAAGCCCGTTATGACGATCTGCGCGCGCAGTCGCGCCCGGCCCGGCCTGCGAGCCGCTCCTATGGTGCGCCACGGCGCTAAGCGAGAAACCCATGCTGACAATCGAAAACCTTTCCGCCACTGTCGCCGACAAACAGATCCTCAAGGACCTGTCGCTCACCATCAATGCGGGCGAAATCCACGCGATCATGGGGCCGAACGGCGCGGGCAAGTCGACGCTTGGTTATACCCTCGGCGGGCGCCCCGGCTATGAAGTGACCGGCGGCAGCGCCACGCTCGATGGTGTGAACCTGTTCGATCTGGAGCCGCACGAACGCGCCGCAGCGGGCCTGTTCCTTGGCTTCCAGTATCCGGTCGAAATCCCCGGCGTCTCCTTCGTCCAGTTCCTGCGCGAATCCGCCAATGCCCAGCGCAAGGCACGGGGCGAGGCACCGCTTTCGGGCGGCGAATTCCTCAAGCTGGCCAAGGAAAAGGCGGGCCTGCTGCGGATGGACATGGACATGCTCAAGCGCCCGGTGAACGTCGGCTTCTCGGGCGGCGAAAAGAAGCGCGCCGAGATGGTGCAGATGGGCATTCTCGACCCGAAGCTGGCGATCCTCGATGAGACCGATTCCGGCCTCGACATCGACGCGCTGCGCATCTGCGGCGAAGGCATCAACGCGATCATGCGCAAGCCGGATAAAGCCGTGCTGCTGATCACCCACTACCAGCGCCTGCTCGATTACGTGAAGCCCGACTTCGTGCATGTGCTGGCCGGTGGCCGCATCGTCCGCACCGGTGGGCCGGAACTCGCGCTCGAACTTGAAGAGCAGGGCTACGAGGCGGTGGCGGCGTGAGCGATACGCTTACCCTTCCCACCCGCAAAGAGGAGGCGTTCCGCTATGCGGATATCGCCTCGCTTGAGGCGCTGTGGCCGGTGGCGGTGCAGGACATTCGGGTGGCTGCTGGTGAAGGCGGTGCGCTAGCGCTGGTTCTGGACGGTTCAAACGCCGACGCCCGCGAAATCGCACTCGTGCTCGAAGACGGTGCATCGTTCGACTTGCGCCTGCTCAACGCAGGCTCGGCCTATGGCCGCATCGCGGTGTCGGTCAAGCTGGGCAAGGGCGCGAATTTCCACCTCGGCGCGGCGCAGATCGCGGGCGGCAACCAGACGGTCGAGATCGTCACCGAAGTCACCCATGCCGAGCCGGACGCTGTCTCCAGCCAGGTTATTCGCTCGGTCCTCGGTGGCCACGCCACCGGCACTTATCTCGGCAAGGTTGCCGTGGCGCGCGGGGCGATCGGCACCGACGGTTCGCAATCGATCCGCGCGATGCTGCTCGATCGCACCGCGACCGCCAACGCCCGGCCTGAGCTTGAAATCTATGCCGACGATGTGAAGTGCGCGCATGGCTGCGCGGTTGGCGAACTCGATCCGCAGGGCCTGTTCTACCTGGCCCAGCGCGGCCTCACTCCGGCGCAGGCCAAGAAGCTGATGCTGCAGGCTTTCATCGCCGAAGCTTTCGTTGGCGCTGTCGATGAAGAGGCGCTTACCCAGGCCGCGCTGGATGCGCTGGAGGCGATCCTGTGACGACCGCTACGCTCACCCGCAATGCGATCTGGCCCGGCCTCGTAAACCCGGACGGTAGCCGCTGGCACTATCTGGACACCGCCGCCACCGCGCAGAAGCCGCAAGTGGTGATAGGTGCGATGACCGCAGCGCTCGGCGCGAATTACGCTACGGTGCATCGCGGCGTTTATGCCCGCTCCGCCGACATGACGCTGGCGTTTGAGTCCGCGCGGCGCAAGGTCGCAGGCCTGATCGGCGGCGATGAGAGCGAAGTGGTGTTCACGCGCGGCGCGACCGAGGCGATCAACCTCGTGGCGCAGACCTGGGGTGTGCAAAGCCTCAAGGCCGGTGACCGCATCCTGCTGTCCACGCTGG
>JAZKBJ010000255.1:0-698 GCA_040388685.1 Pseudomonadota bacterium | reverse complement strand
CGTGCTCACGGCCGTCGAGCATCACTCCAATATCGTGCCGTGGCAGTTGCTGCGGGACCGTACCGGGGTGGAAATCGACGTCTGTCCGCTCACCGAAGATGGCCGGATCGATCTGGACGCCGCCGAACGCATGCTGACCCCGGCGCACAAGCTGGTCGCCTTCGCGCATGTCTCCAACGTGCTCGGTTCATTGCTCGACGCACCCCGCGCGGTGCAACTTGCCCACGCCGTCGGTGCGAAAATCCTGCTCGACGGCTGTCAGGCGGTTGCGCGTGTCAGCGTGGATGTGAAGGCGCTGGACGCCGACTTCTACGTCTTCTCCGCACACAAACTCTATGGCCCCACCGGTATCGGCGCGCTGTGGGCCAAGCCTGAAATCCTTGATGCCATGCCGCCGTGGCAGGGCGGCGGTGCGATGATCGACCGGGTCACGTTCGAGAAGACGACTTACGCTCCGGCGCCGCAGCGGTTCGAAGCCGGCACCCCCGCGATCGTCGAAGCCATCGGTCTCGGCGCGGCAGTCGATTTCGTTGAAGGCATTGGCCTCGGCGCAATCCATGCCCATGAATCCGCGCTGGTCGGCAAGGCCCGCGATGCGTTGCGCGCGATGAATTCGGTCCGCCTGTTCGGGCCGGAAGACAGCGCCGGGATCGTCAGCTTCGCGCTGGAGGGCGTGCACCCGCACGATCTCGGCACGA
>JAZKBJ010000254.1:0-3897 GCA_040388685.1 Pseudomonadota bacterium | reverse complement strand
CGAGGCGACCGGATAGGCGCAATAGTCCGCCGCATAGTAGGCGCTCGGGCGGTGATTGCCCGAAAGCCCGATGCCGCCGAACGGCGCGGCAGAACTGGCCCCGTTGGTTGGACGGTTCCAGTTGACCACGCCCGCGCGGATATTCGCCCAGAACCGGTTGTAGTCCTGCGGCGTGCCTCCGATCAGCGAAGCCGAAAGCCCGAAACGGGTGTTGTTCGCCTCGGCAATCGCCTCGTCGAAATCGTCGACCTTCACCACTTGCAGCAGCGGGCCGAACAGTTCCACGTCGGGCCGTTCTTCCACGCCGGTCACGTCGATGATCGCAGGGCTGAGGAACGGCAGATCGTCGCGCAGCCGCACCATATGCTTGATCGGACGTCCGCCCGAGGAAAGCAGGTAGACGAAACTTTCGGTCAGGCCGTCTGCGGTGCGGTTGTCGATCACCGGGCCCATGAACGGTGGCGGATCGTCGAACGGCGCGCCGACGATGATGCGGTCGGCCAGGCGCTTCACCTCGTCGACAACCTCATCGTAGATCGACGCTTTCACGATCAGCCTGCGCGCGGCGGTGCAGCGCTGCCCGGCGCTGGTGAACGCCGATTGCACGATCAGCGATGCCGCATCCTGTAATTTGGGCGTATCCCACATCACGATGGGATTGTTGCCGCCCATTTCGAGCGCGACCATCTTGCCCGGATTGGACGCCAGCTTGCGGTTGATCGCAATGCCTGCATGGGCAGAGCCCGTGAAGAGCACGCCGTCGATACCGTCATGCGCGACCAGCGCCTGTCCCTGTTCCGGTCCGCCGATCAGCACCTGCACCACCGCTGCCGAAATCCCCGCGCGGTTGAAGCACTGCGCCAGCATTTCACCGGTGGCGGGCGTCTTTTCCGACGGCTTGAACACCACGACATTGCCGGCGATCAGCGCGGGCACGATGTGGCCATTGGGCAGATGCGCCGGGAAGTTGTATGGCCCCAGCACGGCCAGTACGCCATGCGGCTTGTGGCGCAGCGCCGCCGTGCCCTGCAATGCGGAATCGAGTTTGCGCTGCGATGTGCGGTCGGCATAGGCGCGAACCGAAATCTCGACCTTGTTGATCACGCTTTCGACTTCGGTGCGCGCTTCCCACAGCGGCTTGCCCGTCTCACGGGAGATCATCGTCGCCAGCTTGTCGGCGTCCTTGCGCACTTCATTGGCGAAACGGCGCAGCAGTTCGATGCGGGTGGCGAGCGGTTGCGCTGCCCAGGCTGGCCAAGCGCGCCGGGCGCGGGCCACCACGTCATCCACGTCACCAACCTTGCCGCGCCAGATCTCGGCGCCGGTGGCGGGTTCATACGATACGATTTCGGCAACTGCCACGGATCAACCTGTCTTTTCTCGTGCGCTTGCGAACGCCGGCTGCGGAACCCAGAGGTGGGTTTCTACCCTCTCACCGGTTACCGATTAAACAATATTCATCTCGCAGACCATAGCCCCCGCGTCAAATTCAGGCTCGCCTGTGCCCTTGCGGCTCGGGCCGTTTGCCCATGGCCGCGCCCATCCGCCGCACGGCAGCAACCTTGGCTTCCAGCGCCGTCCAGTCGTCGTTTGCAGCTATCGGCTCCCAGATCGCCTCGACTTCATCGATCAGCATGGATTGCGGCACGCCATCGGACCAGTAGGGATGAGCGCTGTCGGTGGCGACATAAGGCGCAAGCGCCGCCTGCAATGCTGCATCTTCCCCGGTTGCAGCAAAAGTCCCGCGCCCGCCGCGATGCGCGAAGAAGAACGCGTCCAGGCCCATGCCGCTGGCCACCATCGCCTTCTCGCAGGCCCCGATAAGCGCGGTGTCTTCTTCCAACCCGCGCGGTTCAACGCCCAGCCGCCAGCACCAACGCCGCGTCATCGCTTGGCCGTAGAGTTCGGGATAACGGTTCAGCGCCTCGATCAGCGGCGCGGCCTCCACCCAAGATCGCAGCGCAACCGCCAGCTGCCCGCAATTCCAGTGGATCGCCTCGGGTTGGCGGCCATAGGCATAGAGCCCCTGATGATCGAAATAGGCGGCGGTGAAACTGGCATCCCATTTGGGCAGCCACCGCCACGGACCGTAGTCGAAGCTCTCGCCGGTCACGTTCATGTTGTCGGAATTGAGCACCCCGTGGACGAAGCCCGCCACCATGTAGCTGGCGGCCATATCGGCCATGCGCTCGATCACCTGATTGAAGAACCGCACAGCCGGGTGCGGCGCGTCGGCAAATTCCCCGCCCGGAAAATTCGCCAGGCAATAGGCGACCAGCCCAGCCATCTCGTCCTCCAGCTCCAGCGCGGCCAGCCGTTGGAACGTTCCTATGCGGATATGCCCATGGCTCAGCCGCACCATCACGGCCGACCGCGTGGGCGAGGGTTCATCTCCGCGATAGAGCTGCTCGCCGGTCTCGATCACGCTGAACGTGCGGCTGGTGTTCACCCCCAGCGCGCCGAGCATCTCGGTCGCCAGAATCTCGCGCACCGCGCCCTTCAGCGTCAGCCGCCCGTCGCCCCTTCGGCTCCACGGCGTCTGGCCCGATCCCTTGGTGCCAAGGTCCATCAGCCGCCCCTCCGCATCCAGCATCTGGGCGAAGGTGAACCCGCGCCCGTCGCCCAGATCGGGATTGTACACGCCGAACTGGTGCCCATGATAGCGCAGCGCCAGCGGACCGGGCATATTTTCCGGCAGCGGGTCGAACCGCCCGAAATGCCGCACCCAGTCTTCGTCGGTCAGCCCGTCCAGGCCGACTTCTGCCGCTGCCCGGTCGTTGCGCCAGCGAAGCCGCGTTTCGGGGAAGTCCGCCGCACGAACGGGATCGCCGATCCAGTCCGCTATGGCCATAATCCGGGGCGATGCGCGATAGATCGCGGCTTGCGGGAGCGGCTGCATCCGGCAATAGTGGGCACCGCGCCGCTCACCTGCAAGCGGGCGGCACCGATTTAGGTCAGGCGAAGGGCGGTTTCACCACGATCATGGGCATTTTCGAAGATCGTAGCTGGACCAGCAGCGACGGGCTGCAACTGCATTTCCGTGACTATCCCGGCGATACCTCGCGCCCTCCGGTGCTGTGCCTGCCGGGGCTCACCCGCAACGCCCGCGATTTTGAAGACCTTGCCGCGCGGCTCGCGGGCACGTGGCGCGTGCTCTGCCCCGAAATGCGCGGGCGCGGGGATAGCGATTATGCAAAGGACCCGATGACCTACCAGCCCCTGCAATACCTGCAGGACGTCGAGGCCCTGCTTGCGCAGGAAGGCATCACCCGCTTCGTCGCCATCGGCACTTCGCTTGGTGGCCTGCTCACCATGCTGCTCGCCGCCAGCAATCCGCAGCGCATCGCAGCCGCCGTGCTCAACGATGTCGGCCCGGAAGTCTCCGCCGCCGGGATCGAACGGATTCGCGGCTATGTCGGCCAGGGCCGCAATTTCGAGACGTGGATGCACGCCGCCCGCGCGCTGCAGGAAAGCAATGGGGATATCTATCCCGATTGGGAAATCACCGACTGGCTGCGTTATGCCAAGCGGATCATGGCACTCGGCACCGGCGGCCGTGTCGCCTTCGATTATGACATGAAGATCGCCGAACCCTTTGAAACCCCGCAAGGTGCAACCCCGCAAGTCGACATGTGGCCTCTGTACAGTGCCCTCGCCACGCGCCCGTTGCTGATCCTGCGCGGCGAAAATTCGGACATTCTCGAAGCGCCGGTCGCATCGCGCATGGCCCAGAGCCCCGGCACCCGGCTCGTCACCATCGCCGGCATCGGTCACGCGCCCACGCTCGATGAACCGGAGTCGATTGCCGCCATCGAACGGCTGCTCGACCAGGCGGCATGACCGCGCGGGCCAAGGGCGCACCGCTCAAGGTGCTCCACCTCCACTCCACGTTCGACG
>JAZKBJ010000253.1:3711-5155 GCA_040388685.1 Pseudomonadota bacterium | reverse complement strand
TTGCGGCCCAACCACGATCTGTACGCTGGGTGCGCGGGCCATGATCTCGTCGCCTTCAGCCTGGGCAACGCATCCCGCTACCGCAATCATGGGTGCGGTGCCGGCAGGGCCATCCCAGTTTTTCGCAATCCTGCCGATGTCGGAATAGACCTTTTCGGTCGCCCTTTCGCGGATGTGGCAGGTGTTGAGCACAACCAGATCGGCGCTGCTGTTGCTGTCCACCGCGGTCATGCCTTGCGCGGCGAGCAGTTCGGCCATGCGCTCGCCATCATAGACATTCATCTGGCAGCCGAAGCTTTTGACGTGGAAGGTTTTGGGAGAAGTGGGCGCGGACATGGCCGGGCCGATACGGGATTTGCCCGCGCTTGGCTACCGGTTGCGCGCCATGGCTTCGAGGATGCGCGTGCGCGCGGCGGCCGCCATGGTCTTGCGGTTGGCCGATTCCTCAACCGTCAGCGGCGCAAGGAAGTGCACGGTGACCGGCTGGCGGCGCCGACACGCGAGAATTTTGAGGAAATTGTCCATGCCCGGCTCCTCGCCGACCCACGCCATCGCGGCCACGTCGGGACCATAGTCGAGCCAGAGCGGCTGGATCGCGATGCCGGGCGGCGGGGGATCGAGCGCAGACAGGAGGGAAGACTTGAACGGCAGGAGGCCGGTGCCATCGCTCGTCGTGCCTTCGGGAAAGACGGTCAGCGCTCCGGTATCGCTGAGCGCGGCGCGCACTGCTTCTACGTGGGTGTGGACCGAGCGGCGCTCATGCCGCGCGACGAACACGGTGTCGTTCATGTCGCACAGCCACTTGAGCGCGCCGTGATCGGCCAGGCCGGAATGTGCCACAAAGGCGCTGCCCGTGACGCCGGAGATAACCGGAATGTCGAGCCAACTCACGTGGTTGGCGAGAAGGAACGCGCCTTTGCGCGAGGGCTGGCCCGAGGTCCTCACGCGCGCTCCAGCGATCCACGCGATGCCGCCGAGGAAGTGGCGAGGCCAGGGGTTGTGCAGGCGCAACGCGCGCCAGATGTAGTAAAGTGGGATGCAGGCCAGCAGCAGCAACAGCATGCACGCAATCCGCGCAGCGATGCGTAAACGCCCTGCCAGCGAATAACCGGCGTGGCTGAAGCTGTTAGCCGTCGCGTTCAAGTTTGACGCCGTACAGTTCCATGCGGTGATCGACGAGGCGATAACCCAGCTTTTCGGCGATCTGGCGTTGGAGCTGTTCGAGTTCGGGATCGACGAATTCAATGACCTTGCCGGTTTCGACATCGATCAGATGGTCGTGATGGGCCTCAGGCGTCGCTTCATAGCGGGCGCGGCCATCGCCGAAATCGTGACGGTCAAGGATGCCGGCCTCCTCGAACAGGCGCACGGTGCGGTAGACTGTGGCGATCGAGATGCGCGGATCAATCGAGGATGCGCGTTCGTGCAGCTTTTCAACGTCGGG
>JAZKBJ010000253.1:0-3701 GCA_040388685.1 Pseudomonadota bacterium | reverse complement strand
GTACGCGCGCGATGGTGCGCCGCTGGTCGGTGATGCGCAGGCCCCGTTCGGCGCAGAGGGCTTCGATGTCGATGGCCTGGTGCACAGGAGTTCCGTCAGAAAGATTGCAGCGAAAAGAAATCGGCCCGCCGATCTATAGAGCGGCGGGCCGAATCTTCAACAGCGCGCAATACGATTGCGCGGCTGTAGGGTCAGGACCCTAGGTGTGCCGATCAGGCAGCAGCGGGCTTGCGGCCGCGCTTTGGCGCAGGTTTGCGACCGAGGCCAATCTTCTTGGCCAGTTCGCGGCGCTTTTCGGCGTAGGCCGGTGCAACCATCGGATAGTCGGCGGGCAGGTTCCAGCGTGCGCGATACTGATCAGGCGTCAGGTTATAGCGCGTGGCGAGGTGGCGCTTGAGCATCTTGAGCTTCTTGCCGTCTTCGAGGCAGACGATGTGATCGTTCTTGATTGACGAGCGGATCGAAACGGCGGGCTCCGGCATCACTTCCACGACGGGCGCAGGCTTTTCGAGGTTTGCCAGCGCCGTGTAGACGTTTGTGATCAGGGTCGGCAGGTCGCTGACCGAGACGCTGTTGTTGCTCACATGGGCAGCCACGATGTCGGAAGCGAGCGTGATCAGGGTTTCACGCATGTCATTTTGCATATCAGTCATTGCGAACCGGCCTTTGTTGTGCGCTCGTCTGGAGCATATTGGCTTTTGAAGTTTAAATTGGTGATCCAGATCACCTTTTATAGTTTTATGTACAAAGACACAACCGTATCCGACAATTTTTTCGAATCCCGAGAAAGGGTAGGTCAAGCTTAACTAAGTATTTGCACGGCCATCGAAGGCAAGTTCCTGGCTCAGTGCGTCGATGCGGTGGCCTTCCGCAGTGCGGTAGTAAGCTGGGCGCACGCCGATTTCACGAAAGCCATGCGCCGCGTAGAGATGGCCGGCCGGATTGTCGCGGCGCATTTCAAGGAATACGCGGGCCATGCCATTTGCCTGCGCTTCGGCGATGAATCGTCCGAGCAGTCGATGACCTAGTCCTTTCAAACGATACTTTGGTGCAATTGCGAAGAGGAGTAACTCTTCTTCGTCGAGAACGCTGCGACCCAAGAAAAAGCCTGCTGTCTCAGTATCGCATTCGAAACGGCTGGAACCATCTGGTGCAATAAGACCATAACGACAGTTACCGACGATCAAGGCATCGCCGACCTGGCGCCTGTTCCACGCTTCGCCATATTCGGGGGGAAAGGCGCATGCCATAACGGACATGATCCGGTCGATGTCGTCGGGCGGAGGCGCGCTCATCGTCGGATCGTCGCCGTGGTCAGGCAGCCGTTGGCAGGCGCGCGTCGGGCGCGCGTCCGTAGCTCGGGCGGGGATCGTCGTGCAGCGCAGTCGGTGCGAGCAGCATCAGACGCCGGGCATCGGGACGCAGGTCCAGCGCCCGGGTGCCGGGGCGGGCCTGTGCGATTGCTGCGCTCTGGCTGCCGGCGATCAGCGGCGCGGACGAACGCGCAATGGCCTCTGCGGGGGCTAGAGAGACAAGCGCAGCGAGCGGTGAACCATCGGCCGCAAACGGCTGGAAAAACCATTCGCCGTGCCCGCCTGTCATGCAGACGTCGACTGCGGTTCCGGGGCTTTCGGCATTGGCCATGGCCGCGACAAGCGCAAGGCTTTCGTAGCCTTCGAGCCGCGCGCCCCACGCCATCGCCAGCGCGCGGGCAGCAGCAAGGCCAACACGAATGCCGGTGAAACTGCCGGGTCCGATGTCGACGGCGATTGCGTCGGCGCGGCCCTTATCGGGGAGGTCCGCGATCATCGGCACGAGTCGTTCGGCATGACCGCGCCCGAGCGACAGGCATTCGCCCGCGATCAGGATTCCGCCTTCTATCAGCGCGACCGAGCAATTTTCCGTTGCGCAGTCGATGACCAGCCTGCGCATCCTGTCAGGCCCGCAAGATCATGCAGCGCGCACTTCGCTGACTTCGGGGACGTAATGCTTGAGCAGGCTCTCGATGCCGTTCTTGAGTGTGGCGGACGACGATGGGCAGCCCGAGCAGGCACCCTGCATCTGCAGATAGACCACGCCTTCGCGGAACCCGCGATAGATGATGTCGCCGCCGTCGTTGGCAACGGCGGGGCGGACGCGGGTTTCGATCAGGTCCTTGATCTGTTCGATGACGTCGGCATCGGCGGGATCATCGTTGAAATCGTCGTCCGCTTCGGCGGGAACGGCGATCCCGGCGGCGGTGCCGGGCGTGAACAGCGGGGCCTGCGCTACGAAGTGATCGAGCAGGAGCGAGAGCACCTGCGGCTTGAGGCTTGACCACTCGACGCCGGGGGCTGCGGTGACGGACACGAAATCGCGCCCGAAAAACACGCCGGTCACATCGCCAAGGTCGAACAGCGCCTGAGCGAGCGGCGAAACTTCCGCTGCTTCGGGCGAAGTGAACTCGCGCGTGCCGGATGCCATGACCTGTTCTCCGGGGAGAAATTTGAGCGTGGCGGGATTGGGCGTGGTTTCGGTCTCGATAAACATGATTCGCATGTAGGCGCGCTACGGGCAGGGTCAAGTGGACTGAATATGTCGCATTTATGAAGTGGGGCCGGTTCTTTTTGTTTGTTAGGCTCACCTGATCTGTGGCGCGGGCAATGCCGCGTGGCTATACGCGCAGCCATGACGAACCCCGCCAAGGCATCACGCCGAATCGCCCCGGGCCTGTTCCCGGTCCTCTTGATGGCTCTGGCCGCTCCCGCTGTCGCTGCTGCGCCAGCCAAAGCACCGGTAAGCCAGGCCCCTGCACCCCAGGCGATCGTTCTTCCGTTGGTTCCCATCGTGGGACCGGGTTTGCGCACCTGTAGCGCACAGAGCGCCAGCGGCCTTGGCATGTTGAACCTGAAACCGGCTGACGCGACAAAGCCGGCCAAGTCTGACATCGTGCTGGTCAACTATATCGGCTACCTTGCGGCGACAGGGGCGGTGTTCGATCAGGGCATGCAGGCCGCGTTCCCGGTCGAAGGCGTCATTCCCGGCTTTTCCGAAGGCCTGCAACTGATGGCCAAGGGCAGCACCTGGCGCTTCTGCGTCCCGGCAGCGCTTGGCTATGGTGCCGAAGTTTCGGGGCCAATTCCGGCCAATTCCGACCTCGTTTTCCAGGTCGAACTGGTCGACTTCAAGACTACCGCTGAAGTCGAGGCGATGCGCGCGGCGCAAGGGCCGCAACAAGGCCAGCCATAACAGGCCTATTCACTGGCCCTTAATCCCAAGGCTACCTATAGTCGGGCGATGCATTTCCCTGAAAAGCGCGCCCGGCGCCTTGGCCTTCTTCTTCCCCTCCTGCTGCTGAGCACGGCTCCGATTGCCGCCCGCGCACCGGTAAAGGCGGAAGTGCCGTGGCTCTACAAGGGGTCGGATGTTCCGCAGGACAAGGCGTGGACGTTCGGTGTCCTGTCCAACGGCATCCGCTATGCCGTGCGCCATAACGGCGTGCCGCCAGAACAGGTCTCGATCCGCGTTCTGGTCGACGCAGGCTCGATGTACGAGACCGAGCCGCAACGCGGCTATGCCCATTTGATCGAACACCTCACCTTCCGCGAATCGAAGTACCTCAAGGAAGGCGAGACGATCCCGACGTGGCAGCGGCTCGGGGCAACGTTCGGCAGCGACACCAATGCCGAGACCAGCCCGACGCAGACGGTCTACAAGCTCGA
>JAZKBJ010000252.1:8710-9947 GCA_040388685.1 Pseudomonadota bacterium | reverse complement strand
GCCCGCGTGATCCGCTCTGGCTATGAGCTGTTGCACCTCATCACGTTCTTCACGGTCGGCCCCAAGGAGGCCCGTGCCTGGACAACGCATCAGGGCGCCAAGGCACCGGAAGCGGCGGGCGAAATCCACTCCGACATGCAGCGCGGCTTCATCCGCGCGGAAACCATTGCTTACGACGACTTCGTTTCGCTTGGCGGTGAAAGCGCGGCGCGCGATGCCGGCAAGCTGCGGCAGGAAGGCAAGGAATACGTGGTAAAGGACGGCGACGTGCTCCACTTCAAATTCAACGTCTGATTTCGCGCCCGGTTTGGGGCACAAATGCAGAGCGGGGGCGTTCGGTGACTGACTGAACGGGGAGCCCTGAACTGCATATGGTCGACAAATCAGAGAAAGTTGCCGGGCTGGCACGGCTGGGCTTTGCCACGCGCGGGATCGTTTACATTCTCCTCGGTTATCTCGCGCTGACCACTGCGCGGCAGGCTGATGTCGATGATGGTGCGGGCGATGCCTTTGCGGTGATCGGCGGCGTACCCGGAGGTTCCCTGGCGCTCTACCTCGCCGCAGCGGGACTGGTTGGCTACGCGATCTACCGCCTGTCCTGCGCCTTGTTCGACATCGAACGCAAGGGATCGGACGCCAAAGGCATGGCGCACCGGACCGGCTATTTCGCCAGCGCACTGGTCCATCTGGGCATGGCGTGGACCGCCGCGCGCATTGCCATGGGCGCGCGCAAGTCCGGCGAGGATCAATCGTCCGAAATGGCCGAGAGCGTGCTCGATTTCACGCTGGGATCGACGGTGCTGGGCCTGCTGGGACTGGCCCTGATCGTGGCGGGAATGCTTCAGGCCAAGGGTGCCTGGACGGCATCGTTCATGCGCAACGTATCGCACCGCGCGCCGAAGCCGACATGCCCGATCGGCCGGGCGGGCCACGCCGCCCGTGCCGTGGTGTTCGCCCTGATCGGGTGGTCCCTGCTTCGCTCCGCATGGTTTGAACGCAGCAGCGAAGTCCTGTCACTGGGCGGGGCGATCAACGATCTGCGCGACATGGGCTGGGCGTTCACGCTGGTGGCCGCAGGACTGCTGTTGTTCGGGGTGTTCAGCGTGATCCTCGCGCGTTACCGGATCATCCCCGACCCGGCACCGGCCTCACTCCCCACAATGCCCTGGCGGCGCTAGATATCCCTGCACTGCGCGTCGCCACTCGCATCGAGATCGCCAAGCTCAAGGAATCGATG
>JAZKBJ010000252.1:3818-8648 GCA_040388685.1 Pseudomonadota bacterium | reverse complement strand
ATTTCTTGCCGGTGCCAAGCGCGGTGATTGGCCCGGAAGCAGTCAGGGTCAGCGCAAACGCCTTGCCTGTATAGCGGGACCAGCTGCCCAAGGGCATCTTCGTGCTACCGGTATCGGGGGCTAGCACGACCAGTTGGCCATCCACCTTGATCACACCGCGCTTGTCCTGCGCCAGCAGCACGGCACCAATGCCGCCGCCATCGGCCACGAAGGCGCAGCCCGTACCGTGCAACTTGCCGTTGGTGATGTCGGGATAGAGAATTGCCTGCGGTTCGAGCGGCTGCACCGGCGGCTTGCTGTCCTGCGCTGCGTTGACGGCGGCAATGGCCTCCGCGTCGGTGGGCTTCTTTTCGTCGCAGGCCGATAGGGCCATCGCTATTAACAGTCCGCTTCCGAATACCCACTCTAAACCGAGCAACTTCATTTCATCGGACCTTCTTCAAAAATGAGCCGATCACTCGCCTTTTCCCAAGGCGTTCGAAATTTACTTCAAATTTGTTTCCATCTTTCCATAAAATAACCCCATTCCCGAATTTTTCATGAAAAACTATATCCCCAATATCTAAACCAGAAAACTCTGACAAAGCTTTCGCTAGTTCAACCGCTTCACTCTCAACCTTGACGTCGGATCTCTCTCGGGAAGCGGATAAAAAATCATTCCAAGTCGCTTCAACAAATTTTCTATTCGATGAATTTGATTCAGTTCTATTTACAATTTCGTCCATCTTTTGTATAAGTGTTGTCAGCCGTTCTTCAGACGAAACTGATACACTTGTTGGTATAATCCTTTCAAAAACAAATGATTCTAAGTAAGGTTTGTAATTTCCTGATTTAAATGCAGAGCTCTTTTCTGAAATAGACTTCGTTAAATTATCAATAAATCTAGACATTTCTCCATACTTCAAATTAAAATCGTAAAATTCAGTCTGAATAATAGAAGTATCAAATGGTAAATTTGTACCATATTCTGCAATAAGTATAGTTGGCTTCCTTGTGGTTAATCTAATGCCAACTTCCAGCATAACATTTGGATTGCGGGTAGAAAGATCACATACAACGATTTCATTCTCAAAAATGTTTTGAAGAATCTTCGTCTGAATAATATCATGGGAACTACCTTCCCAAACCGGTTGAGATATAAATCCAGACCGACTGATCGCTTCTTCAATTATGCTCTTTACATCAGCCCAATGCTTCTCAGTATGTTGCTCATCCGAATAAGAAATTGGCATTATGATACCGCAAATCACATCTGATTTCTCTGACCCTTGCATGTTTCTATCCTCTTAGATGAGAGCATGCTGACAGACTCAACACGGGTGTGATTTTAGTCAACATCACTTTCTCCCGAACAGCTTTTCTATGTCATCGTGAGCCAATTTCACCCAGGTTGGGCGGCCATGATTGCACTGGCCTGAGCGCGGCGTCACTTCCATTTCACGCAGCAGGGCGTTCATTTCCGCGACCGACAGCACGCGCCCAGCGCGGACCGAGCCGTGGCAGGCCATCGTGGCAAGGATCAGGTCGAGCTTTTCGCCGAGCAGCAGCGCGTCGCCATGATGGGCGAGATCGTCGGCCACGTCGGCCACCAGCTTGGTGGGGTCACCTTTGGCGAGCGCCGCCGGAATCGACCGCACCAGCATGGCCGCAGGTCCGAAGCGCTCGAGCACCAGCCCGAATTCGGCCAGCTTTTCCGCCGCCGCCTCCAGCCGGTCGCACGCAACTTCCTCCAGTTCGACAACTTCAGGGATGAGCATCGCCTGCGCCGGGGTCGTGCCCTGCCCGGCTCCTGCCGCTCGCAAGCGCTCCAGCACAAGCCGCTCATGGGCCGCGTGCTGGTCGACAATTACGAGCCCGTCTGAGGCTTCGGCAACGATATAGGTGTTGGCCACCTGTCCGCGCGCCACGCCCAGCGGATAGCGCTCGCCATCCGCCACCGGCTCCGCCGCCGGTTCGGCGCGCGCGGTGGGCGGGGCCATCAGCGCTTGTTCGTAGCCGCGCCACGCCTGACCGGCATCGGATACCCGCGTTTCAGGCCGCCATGGCTGCGAAAAGATGCTCGCCTGGTATTCGCCCGGCGGAGGCGGAGGCGCGAGCGGTTCCGCCTGCCACGCCGCCATTGCGCTTGCCGATGGCGCCTGCACCGACCGGCGGTCGCCGGTAGAAAGCGCGTGACGCAGGCCTGACACCACCATCCCGCGCACCAGCGCCGGATCGCGGAACCGCACCTCGGTCTTGGCGGGATGGACGTTTACGTCCACTTCCGATCCTGGCACCTGCAGGAACAGCGCCAGCACGGCGTGCCGGTCGCGCGCCAGCATATCGGCATAGGCCCCGCGCACCGCGCCGATCAGCAGCCGGTCTTTCACCGGCCTGCCGTTGACGAACAGGTACTGGTGATCAGCCACGCCGCGGTTGTAGGTCGGCAGGCCGGCAACGCCGGTCAGATGATAATCGCCGCGTTCCAGATCGACCGCGACCGAATTGCCCGCCAGTTCGCGCGCCACAAGTTGAGCGACACGGGCCTCCAGCGTCTCGCCCGCCTGCACATGGAGCGCACGGCGGCCGTCGTTCTCAAGCGTGAACCCAAGGTCGGGCCGCGCCATCGCCAGCCTTCGCACCACGTCGAGCGACGCGGCCCATTCGGAGCGCGCACTGCGCAGGAACTTGCGCCGCGCGGGGATCTTGTCGAACAGGTGCTCCACCCGCACGCGCGTTCCCGGCGGGAGCGCGGCGGGGCCTTCGCTGAGCAGCGCACCGTTATCGACGACCCGCTTCCAGCCATCGGCGCTGCCCTGCGGGCGGCTCTCGATGGTGACGCGCGCGACCGAGGCGATCGACGGCAGCGCCTCACCCCGGAAGCCGAGCGTCTCGACCTCCTCGATCGCCTCATCGGGCAGCTTCGAGGTCGCATGGCGTTCCAGCGCCAGTTCGATCTCGTCCGGACGCATGCCGCAGCCGTCATCCGACACTTCGATCATCGCCAGCCCGCCTTCTGACAGGCGCACGTGAACGTGGGCAGCACCCGCATCCACCGCGTTTTCGACCAGTTCCTTGAGCGCGCTGGCAGGCCGCTCGACCACCTCTCCGGCAGCGATGCGGTTGATCAGGGTTTCGGGAAGACGGCGGATGACTCGCATGGCCGGACCGACCCTAGCGCCGAACCCGCCTTATTTCGAGACAAGCCGAGAAGTTATCCATCCAATGCGGCACAAGCCTATGGGTTTTAGTGCAGACCCCTGCTAATGAGCCGCCTTCCCGGGCGCACATTCTGGAGGGGTTTGGCGCGTGCCCGTGCGCCAAACCGCAGTTTATTTACGGATTCCCTGATGGCTTCGATCTTTTCCCGATTCTTCAAATTCGGTTCCCAGAACATCGCGATCGACCTCGGCACGGCCAATACCCTGGTCTACGTGCAGGATCGCGGCATCGTTCTGAACGAACCTTCCGTCGTCGCCATCGAAACGATCAACGGGATCAAGCGCGTCAAGGCCGTGGGTGACGACGCCAAGATGATGATGGGCAAGACGCCCGACAACATCGAAGCCATCCGCCCGCTTCGTGACGGCGTTATCGCCGACATCGAAGTGGCCGAGGAAATGATCAAGCACTTCATCCGCAAGGTCAACGGATCGAAGAGCCTGCTGCGCTACCCCGAAATCGTGATCTGCGTGCCCTCGGGCGCGACTTCGGTTGAAAAGCGCGCCATCCGCGATGCCGCCAGCAACGCAGGGGCCAGCCAGGTCTATCTGATCCTTGAGCCCATGGCCGCTGCCATCGGCGCCGACATGCCGGTCACCGAGCCGGTCGGCTCGATGGTCGTCGACATCGGCGGCGGCACCACCGAAGTCGCCGTCCTGTCGCTGCGTGGCCTCGCCTACACCACCTCGGTGCGCGTGGGCGGTGACAAGATGGACGAAGCCATCGTTTCCTATGTCCGCCGCCACCATAACCTGCTGATCGGCGAAGGCACGGCCGAGCGCATCAAGAAGGACTACGGCATCGCCATGGTCCCGGCAGACGGCATTGGCGAGACCATTGCAATCAAGGGCCGCGACCTTGTGAACGGCGTGCCCAAGGAAATCACGATCACGCAGGCCAATGTCGCCGAAGCCCTGTCCGAGCCGATTGGTGCCATCGTCGAAGGCGTGCGCATCGCGCTCGAAAACACCGCGCCGGAACTGGCCGCCGATATCGTTGATCAGGGCATCGTGCTGACCGGCGGTGGCGCGCTGATCCGCGGGCTGGACGAACATCTGCGCGAAGAGACCGGCCTCCCGGTCAGCGTGGCAGAAGATCCCCTGTCCTGCGTGGCACTGGGCACCGGCCGGGCCATGGAAGATCCGATCTATCGCGGCGTTCTCACGACGGCGTAATCGGCTGGGGCTTGATCGCCTCAAGACTTACGGGTTGCAATGCGGCTTTGAGGCGGAGCCGGCTTGAAAGGGTGATCGCATGGCGCGGCCGCAGGACCGTCGCCCGGGCTATTCGCGCAGGGCACAGTACGGAATCTTCACCGGCTACGTGATCGCCATCATTGGCGTCGTGGCAGGCGTTGTCGTGCTGGTGGTTTCTCTGCTCAACCCGGATGCGTTCTCGTTCGCGCGCAGTTCCGCTGCGGAAGTGGCGCGTCCTTTGGGGGCTGCCAGCGCGAAAGGTCGTAGTGAAAGTCAGGGCATCCTCGCTGCCTTCGGCGCCTATTTCAAGGCAGGGCAACAAAATGCCGAGCTTCGCCGCGAGGTTGACGCTGCGCGCGCCGACGCTGTCTCGATGCAATCGCTCAAGGACGAGAACCGCCGACTGAAGGCTCTTCTCGGCATCATCGACCCT
>JAZKBJ010000252.1:0-3808 GCA_040388685.1 Pseudomonadota bacterium | reverse complement strand
TGCGCGCAAACCGGTGGCAACGGTGCACCTGATCGGATCGACGGCATCGAGCACGCGCCGTTTCGCGGTGATCGATGCAGGACGCAGGCAAGGCGTGCAACCGGGTCAGCCCGTACGCGCCGCCTCGGGCCTGATTGGCCGGGTCATCGAGGCGGGTCCCGACACGGCGCGCGTGCTGCTGATCACCGATCCTGACAACGTCGTCCCCGTTCGCCGTGCCCGCGATGGGCTGGCCGCGTTCGTGCAGGGCGCATCCAATGGCCGGATCGACATTCGCCTAATTAATATGGGCGTGAATCCGGTCAGGAAGGGCGATGTCTTCGTGACGTCGGGGTCAGGCGGACTTTACCCGCCCGGAATCCCGGTCGCCGTCGCCACGGAACCCCACCGTGATGGTGCCATCGGCCACCTTGCCGCCGACCCCGCCGACAACGAATTCGTGGTGGTGGAACCGACCTATCAGGCACAGGCGCGCGCGCAGCTCGATCAGATCGAAAAGGACGGCGCGGTCAGCGCTGCACAGGAACCGTGAACTGGAGCGGCCTTGGCACTGCTTCGGATGAAGTGGTGCGCAAGCGGATCAACCGCGCGCCCCATCCGGCTGTCGCACTCGGCCTGCCCTGGCTGACGATCATGTTTGCCTCGATGGCCAGCTTCTCTCCGATCATCGCTTCGGCCCCGGTCCTGCCGCCGCTGTCCTATCTCATGCTGCTCGCGTGGCGCATGTTGCGTCCCGGCATGTTGCCCGTCTGGGCGGGCCTTCCGCTCGGACTGTTTGACGATCTCTATTCGGGTCAGACCTTCGGATCGGGCATTCTGCTGTGGTCGGTGACGATGCTGGTCATGGAAGTGCTCGACGAGCGCTTCCGCTGGCGCGGCTTTGCACAGGACTGGCTGGCGGCCGCAACGCTGACGGCCGGGTATCTGCTGATCTGCGCAACGCTTGCCGGTCTGGCGACAGGATATCCCCTGCCCGCCGTGATCCTGCCACAGCTGCTGATGGCAGTCATGCTCTACCCGGCTGTCACCGGCCTTGTCGCCGTGCTTGACCGGGTGCGCCTGCTGCCGCTCAAACGGCTGTGACGATGAATTCCCGTCTGCCCCTCACCTCGGCCGTTCTGACCAATCGCTTCGAGCGTCGCACGTTCGTCATGGGTGCGTTGCAGGGTGGCGTCGGCATATTGCTGGCAACGCGCCTCGGCTATCTGGCGGTAGCGCAGAACGAGAAATACCAGGCCGCGTCCGAAAGCAACCGCGTCAACCTTACGCTCATCCCGCCTCGGCGCGGCTGGGTGCTGGACCGGTTTGGCAAGGCACTTGCCGCCAATCGCGCCGATTTCCGGGTCGATCTCATCCCCGACCGGGTCGAAGATGCCGACCAGACGATGAAGACGCTGGCCGATCTGCTCGCCCTGCCGCCAGACCGGGTGCGCGATATTCGTGACAAGCTGGAGAAAGCGCGCGGATTTCAGCCCGTCGAAGTCGCATCCAGCCTCGATTGGGAAAAGTTCGCCGCCGTTTCGGTGCGCCTGCCCGAACTCCCCGGTGTCATCCCGCAGCGCGGCTACTCGAGGTTCTATCCGACCGGCGCGGCTGTCGGCCACCTGGTAGGCTACGTTGGCGCCGCTTCTGCCGAAGAGTACGAGAAAGAACGCAGCCCGCTGCTGATCACGCCGGGCTTCAAGATCGGCAAGGACGGCCTGGAAAAGCAGTTCGAGACGCGGTTGCGCGGGGTTCCCGGCGCGCGGCGCGTCGAAGCGACCGCCTCGGGGCGGATCGTGCGCGACCTCGGCACACGTGAAGACGTGCCGGGCAAACCGATCCAACTGACGATCAACGCTGGCCTTCAGGATTACGCCGCTCGCCGCATCGGCCTCGAATCCGGTTCGGTGGTGGTGATGGACTGCGAAACCGGCGATTTGCTTGCCATGGCATCAATGCCCAGTTTCGATCCCAACAGCTTTTCCGACGGCATCGGCCGCATCGAATGGAAGATGCTCTCCGAGGACGACCATGTCCCCTTGCGCAACAAGGTGTTGCGCGGTCTTTATCCGCCCGGATCGACCGTAAAGCCGATGGTCGCAATGGCCTTTCTCGAGGCCGGGCTCGATCCTGAGGCGACGGTCAACTGCGGGGGCGGGCTGCGCGTGGGCAACCGCGTGTTCCACTGCTGGAACCATCGCGGTCACGGCACCACCAACATGGCCAAAGGTATCTATCAATCCTGCGACGTCTATTTCTACCACTTCGCACAGCAACTAGGCATGGACGTGATCGCCACGATGGCAAAGCGCCTTGGTCTGGGGCAGGAATTCCCCATGCCCTACGCTGGCCAGTCGTACGGCACCGTACCGGACCCGGCGTGGAAGCTGCGCAAGTACAAGAAGGAATGGGCCGTCTACGACACGGTCAACGCCACGATCGGGCAGGGCTACATGCTGGTCAATCCGCTGCAGCAGGCCGTCATGGCCTCGCGCATCGCTTCGGGCCGCGAGGTCATGCCCCGGTTGCTGCTTGACCGGAACGCCGCCCTGCCCAAGTCGATGGGCTTTAGACAGGACCACCTAGACTACATTCACGCCGCGATGAGCGAAGTCGTCAACGGTCGCGGCACGGCGGGCAAGGCGCGGCTTCCGGTCGAAAATGTGCTGCTGGCGGGCAAGACCGGCACGGCGCAAGTCGTCGGTCTCAACATCGGCAACGGCAAGGGCGGCTTGTGGAAGCACCGCGACCACGGCCATTTCATCTGCTTCGCCCCGTTCGACAAACCCAAGTACGCCTGCGCCGTGGCGATCGAGCATGGCGGCGGCTCAGGTTCGGCCTACCCTATTGCGCGCGACGTGATGACCTACATCTTCGCCCCCGACAAGGCGATGGAAGTCCTCGACGGCTTCGAAAAGCAGTGGGGCGGCAATGTCCAGCAGCGCATGGCGACACGTTACAATGCCTTTGCCGAAAAGTATGGCGGTTCGGCCCCCAAGGCGGTCCCTGACGACGAAGAATTGACCGAGCGGGTCGAAGAGGCGCGCAAGCCCGATACCGAGCCTGCAGACGCACAGACCGACGCTGCTGTGCCGGGTGCCGAACCTGACCCGGGCGTCGCTGTTCCCATCCCTACCGCGACACCCGTGCCGCCGGCACCGGCAGGTGGGCAATGATGCCTCGCGCCTATGTTCCGGCGGCGATTGCCCGCCAGCCCTGGGGTGTTCTCCTGCCGCTTGCAGCGCTCGTGTCCTTCGGATCAGCAGTGCTCTATTCCGCAGCAGGAGGCAGGTTTGAAACCTGGTCGATGTCGCACCTCGTGCGCTTCGTCGTGTTCCTGATCATGGCCATGGTCATCGCACGCCTGCCGCAGGAACTGTTCCGGCGCATCGCCATCCCGGTTTACGCAGGGCTGTGCCTGTTGCTGGTGTTGGTCGAACTCATCGGCGGCATCGGCGGTGGAAGCCAGCGCTGGCTCAACCTCGGCTTCATGACGCTGCAGCCGTCCGAGTTGATGAAGCCGGGCATCGTCCTTGTCCTCGCGTGGTTTTATTCGGTCCTGCCGGTGGGCGAGGTTCAGAACTGGCGCTCGCTCGCGCCTGCTGCGATCCTTCTGGGCATTCCGGCGGGGCTCGTCATGCTCCAGCCCGATCTCGGGACCGGGCTTGCCATTTCGTTCGGTGCGGTGGTGGTGATGTTCCTCGCCGGGTTGCCGCTGCGCTGGTTCCTTGGCGCAGGCGGTGCGGCACTTGTCGTCGCCCCCCTCGCGTTCTTCACCCTGCTCCACGATTATCAGCGCAAGCGCGTGCTGGTCTTCGGCACCAAG
>JAZKBJ010000251.1:13595-22268 GCA_040388685.1 Pseudomonadota bacterium | reverse complement strand
TCGCCACTGGGCGCGGCATCTGGCGCAAGTGCGCAGCCTGCAGGAGGAAACCGGCGGGTTCACCGAATTCGTGCCGCTGCCCTTCGTCCACATGGAAGCGCCGATCTGGCGCAAGGGGCTGGCGCGCTCCGGGCCGAGTTATCGCGAGGCAGTGCTGATGCACGCCATCGCGCGGATCGTCCTGCATCCGGTGCTGACCAACATCCAGGTGTCATGGGTCAAGCTGGGGCCGGAAGCAGCGGCGGCCGTTCTGGCGGCAGGGGCCAACGATCTTGGCGGCACGCTGATGGATGAATCGATCACGCGCGCGGCGGGCGGGGTCAACGGGCAGGAATTCGGACCTGCGGAGATGATTGCGCTGGCGCACAGTGCCGGACGCCCGGCGCGCCAGCGCACGACGCTTTATGAACTGGTGCCGGACAATCATCCGGCGATGACGGAGTAATGCAATGGTTGATCTGAGCCGTCCGCTTGAGGGCAAGGTTGCGATTATCACGGGCGGCGGCAGCGGCATTGGCCGGGCCACCGCCAAGATGTTCGCCGCGCGCGGCGCAAAGGTGGCGATCACCGGGCGCACCGAATCCAAGCTGGCAGGTGTCGTCGCCGAAATCGAGGCTCTGGGCAGCGAAGGTCTGGCCATCGGCATGGACGTGACCAGCGAAGACTCGATTGCGGCGGGCATCGCGCGCACGGTCGAGACCTTCGGCAAGCTCGATATCCTGCACAGCAACGCCGCGCAGACCGGCGCGATGTTCGAAGACGCCGCGATCACCGATATGACCGTGGAATTCTGGAACAAGGCATTCGCCACCAATCTGACCGGCTCGATGCTGGCGGCCAAGCACGCGATCCCGCACATGCTCAAGCAGGGCTCGGGCTCGATCATCTTTACCGGATCGGGCAAGGGGCTGGCGGGCGATCTCGATTACCCGGCCTATGGCACGACCAAGGCGGGGCTGCTCGGCCTGTCGCGCTATGTCGCCACGCAATATGGCAAGCAGAACATCCGCGCCAACGTGATCGTGGTCGGCCTTGTGATGACCGAGGCGCTCGACGAAAACCTGCCGCCCGAAGCGCAGGCGCTGATGAAGGAGCACAACCTCGTCCCGTTCCTTGGCTCGCCCGATGACATTGCCGAAGTGGCGGCGTTCCTTGCTTCCGACCAGTCGCGGTATATCACCGGTGCGTCGATCGTGGCCGATGGCGGGTTTACCGCGCATTCGGGCGTTTACGCCGATATGCAGCGGTTCATGGCCCACGCTGCGGCAGGTGCGGCATGAGCGGGCAGGTTATTGGCGTTATCGGCGGCACCGGCAATCTGGGTGCGGCGATTGCGTGGCGTCTGGCGCGTGCGGGCCGCACGGTCCTGATCGGATCGCGCAAGGCCGACGCCGCGCAGGAAAAGGCGGCTGAACTGGGCCACGGCCTTGTCGGCATGGCCAATGCGGACGCGGCGGCGCGGGCTGATCTGATCATCGTGACGGTCCCGTTTTCGGCGCAGGAAGCGACGCTGGCCGACATCAAGCCGCACGTGGCGGGCAAGATCGTGGTGGACACCACGGTGCCGCTGGTGCCGCCCAAGGTGATGCGCGTCCAATTGCCCGCCGAAGGATCGGCCGCGGTGCGCGCGCAGGGCCTGCTGGGCGAAGGCGTGACGATGGTTTCGGGCTTTCACAACGTGGCCGCGCACAAGCTGGCGCAGGATCTCGACGTGGGCTGCGACGTGCTGGTGTTCGGCGATGACAAGGCGGCGCGTGCGCAAGTGGTGGCGCTGGCCGATGCGATGGGCCTTCGGGGCTTGCACGCAGGCGCGCTGGCCAATTCCGCCGCAGCCGAGGCGATGACCTCGATCCTGATCTTCATGAACAAGACCTACAAGGTTGACGGCGCAGGCATTCGCATCACAGGAGAGCTGATTCTTCCTGTTGATTGAGCGGGAGAATCAAAGCCTTTGAGGAACGCGCGCGCCGTGTCTGCCATCGAGATCATTCCGCTGACCGCCATTGGCGAGGTGCGGGCAGGGGAAGACCTGATCGCAACGCTGGCCCGCGCGGTGGCAAGCGCGGAAACGCAACTGGGCCCGCGCGATGTGCTGATTGTGACGCAGAAGATCGTGTCCAAGGCCGAAGGCCGTTCGGTGGCACTGGGCGATGTGGTGCCCGGTGCCGAAGCGTTGCGTCTGGCCGAAGTGACGCGCAAGGATGCGCGGCTGGTGGAACTGGTTTTGCAGGAATCGAGCGACGTGGTGCGCGCGGTGCCCAATGTGCTGATCACACGGCACAAGCTGGGGCTGGTCATGGCCAATGCGGGCATCGACCGTTCCAACATCGGTGCGGGCGATGATGAACGCGCGCTGCTGCTGCCGGTCGATCCCGATGCCTCGGCGGCGCGCATTTCGCAAGCGCTGGGGTGCCCTGTGGTGATTTCCGACAGTTTCGGCAGGCCGTGGCGCATGGGCGTGGTGGCCGTAGGCATCGGCGCGGCGGGGCTGCCCGCCATTGATGACCGGCGCGGGCTGCTCGACCGGGACGGGCGCAAGCTGGAAGTGACGCAGATTGCCGTGGCCGACCTGCTGGCCAGCGCGGCGGCGCTGGCGATGGGCGAGGGCGGCGAGGGCATTCCCGCCGTGATCGTGCGCGGCTACGCCGTGGCAGGCGCGGCGCGCCCGGCGGCTGACCTGACGCGCCCGCTGGCCGAGGATCTGTTCCAGTGAAAGTGACCGTGCTGACCGGCGGCGTGGGCGGGGCCAAGCTGGTGCTGGGGCTGCTGCGCCTGCTGCCCGCATCGGACGTAACTGCCATCGTCAACACCGGCGACGATTTCCGCCATCTCGGCCTGCACGTGTCGCCCGATATCGACACGCTGCTCTATACGCTTTCGGGCAAGGCCAACCGGGCACAAGGTTGGGGCCGCGAAGACGAAACATGGAGCTTTCTTGAGACGCTGCGCGATCTGGGCGGGCCGGACTGGTTCCAGCTGGGCGACCGCGACGTGGCCTTGCATGTGCTGCGCACCGCGCGGCTGGCGGCGGGCGAGGGGCTGGACGCGATCACCGCTGATCTCGCGGTCCGCTTCGGCATCGGTGCTACGATCCTGCCGATGGCGAATGCGCGCGTGGCGACGCAGCTTGAAACGGACGAGGGATTGCTGGACTTCCAGCACTATTTCGTGGCGCGGCGGTGCGCTCCGCGCGTGAGCCGGATTTTGTTTGATGGGGCGGAGGCCGCGCTGCCTGCACCCGGCGTGCTGGACGCCATCGCCGGGGCTGACGCGGTACTGGTGGCGCCGTCCAATCCGTTCCTGAGCATCGATCCGCTGCTGGTAGTTCCCGGCATTCGCCATGCTTTGGCGGTCACCAAAGCGCCGGTTGTGGCAGTGTCGCCGATTATCGGTGGCAAGGCTGTGAAAGGGCCGACCGCCAAGCTGATGGAAGAGCTGGGCATCCGCCTCGCCAATGCCTCCATCGCCGCGCACTATGCCGATTTTCTGGACGGGCTGGTAATCGATCAGGGTGACGATGCGCCCGATGGCATAGCGATTGCGCGCACCGATACGCTGATGCGCGACGATGATGACAAGGCGCGGGTGGCGCGGGCCGCGCTGGACCTTGCCGCCAGCATTGCAGGCCGATGACCTGGACCGCCATCGTCCCGCTGAAGGCGGCGGCGGACCGCAAGACCCGTCTGGCAGGCGCGCTGGATGGCACCGAGACGGCAGCGCTGGCGCAAGGCATGGCGGATCATGTGATCGCCACGCTGGCCGGTGTGCCAGCTATCGGTTCGATCCGGGTGCTGTCGCCCATGTCAGGCGCTAGTCCCGGCACGGTATGGGAGCCAGACCATGGCAAGGGCTTGAACGCTGAACTGGACCGGGTGTGCGCGACGCTTGCCGGTGAACCCCTGCTGATCGTTCATGCCGACTTGCCCCTGATTTGCGCCGAAGACGTCACTGCGCTTCTCAGCGCAGCGGAAGCGGCGGGGGCGGCGATTGCGACCGACCGGCATGGCATGGGCACCAACGCGCTGGCCATGCGCGCTGCGGCCTGCGTCGGCTTTGCCTTCGGCGCGGACAGTCTGGCCCGGCACCTTGAGCGGCTGCCCCATGCGGCAGTGCTGCGGCGCGAGGGGCTGGCGATCGACATCGATACGGCGGACGATATTGCCGCTGCGCGAGGTGCCCTTCCTTTGGGAAGGTGGTGAGCACGAGGCCTCTGCGCATGATCCTCGCGTAATCAGCGGCGGCTCCATGAGAGCCTCGCGCGAACCGGCGGAGGACAGACGATGAAGCTCAACATGGGCGTTCCCAATTCCATGCACGTCAAGGCGATGGTGCAGCCCTGGGAGTTTGCACTGTCGGGCGCCGACGTGGGCGACTTGATTGCCGAGGGCGATGCGCTGGGCTTCAACAAGTGCATGCTGGGCGAGCATTTCGTGATCCCGCCAGAGCATTATGACCTTTCCGGTTATCATTATTTCCACGTGGTCGTGGCGCTGGGCTATCTCGGCGGGCGCACCAACAACCTGCGGCTGTCGTCGTCGGTCTCGATCCTGCCGCTGCAAAGCCCGATCGTGCAGGCCAAGGCGTGGTCGACGCTCGACTGGCTGACCGGGGGCCGCGCCGAAGCGCTGTTCGGGGTGGGCTGGCTCAAGGAAGAGTTCGACATGCTGGGCGTGGATTTCCACAAGCGCGGGCGCATGGCGGACGAATATCTGGCCGCGATCATTGAGCTGTGGACGTCTGACAGCCCATGCTTTGAGGGCGAGTTCGTCAACTTCAAGAACGCCGGGTTCGAGCCCAAGCCTATCCAGAAGCCGCGCATCCCGATCTGGCTGGGCGGCGATGCCGAGCCGGTGCTGAAGCGCGTGGCCAAGTTCGGCGATGGCTGGTCGCCGTTCCGCACCCCGCCCGAGACGTTCCCCGCCTGCATCGACCTGATCAAGTCGCAACCCGAATACGATGGGCGCCCGATCGAGATATTCTTCGCGCTCGAAATGCTGAACGTGGGCGCACATCACGAAGTGATGGATGATCCGCGCGCGCCCGGAACGCGCGATGCACAGAAGATCATCGACCAGATCGGCTGGCTGAAGGACCTCGGCATTACCGAAACCATCGTGCCGCTGCCGCCGGGCATCACCGACAAGTCGGAATACATCGAACGCCTGCGCTGGGTGGCCGAAGAGATCATGCCCAAGGTCTGATTTTCGCAAGAATTCGGGACGGCCACGGCGGGGAAAATCGCCGGGCGTCCGCCATGGAAGAGGATCAGCACGCATGAACAGGTTTGACGGAAAGGTCGCTTTTGTGACTGGCGGCGCGGGCGGTATCGGCAAGGCCGTGGTCCAGCGCCTGATCGACGAAGGCGCGCGCGTTGCCGTGACCGACATTTTTGGCGATGCGGCCAAGGAGGTGGCGTCTGCCTATGGCGACAGGGCGGCTGGCTTTGCGCTCGACATTGGCGACGAAGATGCGGTCAAGGCCGCGATTGACGGCACGATTGCCGCGTTTGGCCGACTCGACGTGCTGGTCAACAATGCGGCGCTGACCGACATGGCCACGATGATGGGCGATACCAACGCCGTGACCATTCCCAACGACGTGTGGGAGCGCACGCTGCACATCAATGCCACCGGCTATCTCTATTGCTGCCGTCACGCGATCCCGCATATTGCGGCGGCAGGCGGCGGGGCCATCGTCAATCTGGCTTCGGGTTCGGGGATGCTCGGCGATTCCGCGCGCATCGCCTATGGCACGTCGAAGGCGGCGGTCATTTCGATGACGCGGTACATGGCTACCCAGCACGGCGGGCAGAAGATCCGCTGCAACGCGATTGCGCCGGGACCGATCGTGACGCCCCATTCGCGTAGCGTGGCGGGCAAGGAGTTCGATATCATCGCCCGGCACATGCCAATGGGCGAACTGGGCGAACCATCCGACATTGCTGCGCTGGTGGCGTTCCTTGGATCGGCGGAATCGCGCTATATCAACGGGCAGGTCATCGTGATCGATGGCGGCATGTCGGCGCATCATGCCCATGTGATGGACATGATGGACTACGCCGCCGGGAAGCAGGGGTGAGCGCGAGCCAGGCCAAGGCGCGCGGTTATCCGGCGCGGGAACAGCGCCTTCCGACCGACCTTGCGGCGGTGGACGCCGCTTGGCTGCAGGGCGTCTTGCGCAATCGCTATCCGGGGATTGCGATCACCGCGATGGACGTGGTGGAGATCATCCAGGGCCACACCACCAAAGTGCGCGTGGCCATTGCCGGGCCTGATCCGGACGTCCTGCCGGGGCGGCTGTGCCTGAAGTCCAACTGGTCGGGCAGTCCGCTGAGCGGGGAGGCCAATGTCAACGAGGCGCGGTTCTACAAGGACTTGTGCGAGGGGCTGCAATTGCCCGCGCCGCACTGCTTTTTTGCCGATTGGGACGATGATGCAGACGGCAAGCAGGGCTTGCTGGTGCTTGAGGACATGGAGGGCTGGGACGGCAAGTTCGGCACTTCGGCCGAGCCGATCACCATCGATCAGGCGATGCGCGGGGTAGCGGCGCTGGCCACGCTCCATGCCAGCACATGGGCCGATCCGCGGCTGGACGCGGCGGGCTGGTTGCAGCGCGCGATGGCGCCCGATCATGCGGGTGACGATTATTGGGCGATGATGGCCGATCACTACGACAAGGTGAACCGCCTGCCTGAACGGGTTGCGATGTTCCCGTCGTGGTTTGCCGATGATCCGCAGAAGCTGCGCGAGGCCTGGCTGCAACTGTGCGCGCATGACATGGCCGATACATCGCCGCTCTGTCTGGTTCACGGCGATGCGCATCTGGGCAACAGCTATGGCCTGGGCGATGGCGGGCGATTGTTCCTGGATTGGCAGATCGTGCGCAAGGGCCATCCGTGGCGCGATTACAGTTACTTCGTGGCAGGTTCAATCACGATTGCCGACCGCCGCGCGGGCGAACGCGACCTGCTCAGGCATTATCTGGCGGTGCTGGCGCAGCACGGCATCGCCATCGATTTCGACACCGCGTGGACCGAATATCGCCGCTGGATCGTGTGGGGGCTGGTCTCGTGGCAGTCCAACATCAATCCCAAGGAAGCGACGCTGCCATCGCTCGAACGGTTCTGTGTTGCCGCCAAGGATCTGAAAATTGACGAACTTTATGACGTTTAGGAACGAGGCCGGGGCATGACCGCAAGTGAGCATATCTGGGCGCAATTGCCGCCGATGCCCGCCAAACAACTGGCGGCGGCGGTTGAACGCTATGAATCCGCCGGGCTGGACGGCATCTGGGCCTCGCAGACCTTCGGCGCGCCGTTCCTGCCGTTGTCCGCTGCCGCCGCAGTCAGCGACAAACTGAAGCTTGGCACCGGCATCGCGCTGGCCTTCGTGCGCAGCCCGCTGGAAACCGCGTGCAACATTATGGATCTAGACCTGATCAGCGGCGGGCGCGCGGTTCTGGGGCTTGGCTCCAGCGCGCAGAGCCTGACCGAGGGTGCATTCGGATCGACTTATGGCAAGCCACTGGCCCACATGCGCGAAGTGATCGGCCTGATCCGCGCAATCGTGGCCAAGGGCTATACCGGCGAACTGGGCGTTCTCGAGGGTGAATACCACAAGCTTGACCTCACCCATTTCCGCACGCTTTCACCCCCCGTGCGGACGGAAATTCCGATATTCCTTCCCGCCGTGTTCCAGAACGCCTGCGAAATGGCGGGCGAGATCACCGATGGGCTGCTCGGCCATCCGTTGTGGAACGCGCAGTGGATCCGCGACGTGGCAACGCCTGCGCTCAAGCGCGGGCTGGACAAGGCGGGGCGTCCGCGCAGCGCGGTGACCGTCAACCTGCAGATGTTCGTGGCGGTGAACCCGGACAAGCGCGAGGCGATCAACGATGCACGCGCCAATATCGCGTTCTACAGCCAGTCGCCGCAGTATTTGCGCTATTTCGACGGCATCGGCATGGGCGATCCCGCCCGCGCCCTGCAGGCCTGCTTCGCCGCTGGTGACCTTGCCGGAATGGTCGCGGCCTGCACCGACGAAATGGTCGAAAGCATCGCGCTGGTCGGCCCGAAGGACGAAGTGCTGCGCCGCTTCCACGAACGGGTGGACCACGCCGACGCCTGCACCCCCGTTATTCCGCATTACGGGCTGGGGCCCGACAAGATCGCCTATTACACGGCCGGCATCGCCGACCTGTTCTACGGAAATGGGAAAGCCTGATCATGACTGACATCGAAGCGAACAAGAACGTGGCGCGCCGCTACATGCAGGCGGTGGTCGATGGCGATATTGCCACGATCGAGGCGCTTCAACACCCGGATTGCACATGGTGGATCCTGGGGTTCGGCGACATGACGCGCCAGGCCTTTATCGACAGCGTGCGTGACGGGCTGCTGACCGCGAACAGGCGCGTGGCCGATATCATCGGCATCACCGCCGAGGGTGACCGGGTGGCGGTGGAAGTGCGCGGGGAAATGACGTTCCCGACCACTGTCTACCGCAACGAATATCATAACGTGCTGATCGTGCGCGACGGACTGATCGTTTCGGGCAAGGAATACATGGACACGCGCGCGGCGGCTGCCGCTTTCGCGCCTGCTGACGGCGGGGCGGCGTAATGGCTGAGACCACCGGCGTTCCTGAATATGACGATGCCGCCGTCCAGCGCATC
>JAZKBJ010000251.1:8412-13585 GCA_040388685.1 Pseudomonadota bacterium | reverse complement strand
GCATCCGCGATTTCGTCGAAGCGACGATGGGCGGCAAGATCGTGCGGATGGAGCAGCAAGTGCGCTGGCGTCCGGCGTGGTTCGCCGACGTCGAGGTGGACGGCAGGATCGTCGAACTGCATTTGCGCGGCGACCGCACCGGCGACGTGGCGATCTTTCCCGACCTGAAGCGCGAGGCGGACATTATCCGCCTGCTGCACGCCCGGGGCATTCCGGTGCCGGAAGTGCATGGCTACCTTGCCGAGCCGCCGTGCATCGTCATGGAATCGATCAAAGGCACGCGCGATCTGTCGGGCCTGACGCCTGAGCAGCAGAGCATTGTTGGGCGCGAATACATGAGCGCGGTGGCGGCGATGCACGCGCTGCCGGTGGAAGCCTTTGCCGAGGTCGGCGACATGCAGGTGCCGCAGGGCGCCGAAGAGGTCGCGCTGGTTGGCCTCAACACCTACATGCCGCAATATCTGCGCACCAAGAAGCGGCCAGAGCCACTGCTGGAATTCGTGATCCAGTGGATCCGCCGCAATGTGCCCAAACATCGCACCCGCGCCGCCTTTATCCAGTTCGATTCCGGGCAATTCCTTGTCCATGACCAGCGCATGACGCAGCTCTACGATTTCGAATTCAGCATGATCGGCGATCCGATGGTCGATCTGGCGACAATGGGCATGCGCAACACGATCGAGCCGCTGGGAGCGCCGATGGCCGAACTGTTCGGCTATTATGCCGAGGCCAGCGGCGAGCCGGTAGACCATGATGCGGTGCTATTCCATGTGTTGCAGTTCTCGCTGCTGGGCACGATGCAATTCACCGGGACAGTTGCCGACCCGCGGCCTGCCGATCCGCATTCGGTCTATCTCCAGTTCGATCTGGCGCTGCGCCGGTCGATCCTGTTGGCGCTGTCGAAGCTGACAGGGGTTGCTCTCCCCGAACTGCCGCCACTGGCGGAGCGAACCGGCGACAACGCGACGCTGATCCGCAAGCTGACTGACACGCTTTCGGGCATCGCGCCCAAGGATGCGGTGGCCGAGGGGCAGAAGGGGCAGGCGGCGGAATTGATCGAATGGGTCGCCCGTGCCGATGCCTATGGCGCGGCCATGGCGGCCCAGAACATTGCCGATGTTAGTGCATTCCTGGGCCGGGATTTCGCGCGCTGGGCAGAGGCTGAAGCGGCATTGGAGGCCTTCGTTCTGGCTGCCGGAACCGATCAGGATGCCGCCTTGCTGACGCTTCTGGGGGCCATCGAGGGGCGCCGGTTGCAGGTGTTCGGACCGACGTCCATCGGCGAGGCGGCGCTGCATGTGCGCCTGCCGCAGGGAGTGTGATGCCATGACCGGCAAGCCGACTGAGGTGAGCGAAATTTCCCGCGATTTTGCGGAAGTGAGCAGCGTCTACGGCACCGACACCGAAGATCCGCATGCGGTTTATCGCGAAGCCCGTAAGCATGAGCCGATCATGGTCGGCGATATTCTGGCCAAGTGGAACGTGCCGTCGCAGGCGGACTATTCCAACCTTGGGCGGCAGGTGTTCACGCTGTTCCGCTATGAGGATGTGCTGCAGGTTCTGCGCGATCCCAAGACCTTCACCAGCACGCTTTTGCAGGAGGGGCTCGGCCAGTTCCTCGGCGGGTTCCTGCTGACGGGCATGGACGACGCGACGCACAAGGTGGCGCGCAAGTTGCTGGCGCCGGCGTTCTCGCCCAAGGCGATTGCCGGATGGAAGACGCTGTTGACGCCGGTGGTGGCAGACGCGGTGGCCAAGCTGGCACCGCGCGGCAAGGCAGAGCTGATGGAAGACCTGCTGCTGCCGCTGCCGGTGCGGCTGATCTATGAAATCATCGGTTTCCCCAAGGACGAGGCAAAGACGCAGGAATTTGCCGCGCGAGGCATGCGCATTCTGGTGGGGCCGCAGCGCGATCCTGAAAAGGCCAAGGCGAGCATGGCCGCCGCCTTTGCCGCCGCGCAGGAATTGTATGACGATACGCTGGAGGTCGTGCGCCAGCGCCGCGCCGAAGGCTCTGTCGGCGAAGACCTGATCGGTTATCTGCTGCGCGCCGAGGCCGATGGCGAAAGGCTCGACGATGCGCATATCACCGAGCTGATCCGCCAGATGCTGCCCGCCGCCGCCGAAACCACGACGCGGTCGTTCGGCAGCATGCTGGTCGCGCTGCTCGAACGCCCGGCCTTGCTTGACCGAATTCGGAAGGACCGTTCGCTGGTGGCCAAGGCGGTGAACGAGGGGATGCGCTGGGAAACCGCGTCGCAGTTCCTCGCGCGGCAGGCTGCGGTCGATGTGGAGTTCCACGGCGTGAAGGTGCCCGCAGGCGCGGCGCTTTCGCTGTGTTCGGGATCGGCCAATCGCGACGAGACTGTGTTCGACAATCCCGACGAATTCGACATCGACCGACCGCAGAAGGTGAATGTCGGTTTTGGTGCAGGCGTGCACATGTGCCTGGGGATGCCGGTGGCCAAGACCGAGATGGAAGCGATGCTCAACGCGCTGCTCGATCTGCCGAACCTGCGGCTTGACCCGGATCAGCCGCCGCCGGTGATCGTGGGCGCTCAGCTTCGCGGACCGCGCGCCTTGCATGTGGTGTGGGGATGAGCGGGATCTACAGCGGCAAGGTCGCGCTCGTCACCGCGGCGGGCGCAGGCATCGGCATGGCGACGGCGGAAGGCTTTGCCCGGCGCGGGGCGCGGGTGATGCTGTCTGATATCAATGCCGATACGGGCAATGCCACGACCGAGCGGTTGCGGGGCGAAGGCCACGACGTGCGGTTCCTGCGCGCCGACGCCACAAACGAGGACGACGTTGCCGCATTGGTGCGGGGCACGGTCGCGGCATTCGGCGCGCTGAACGTGGCGGCGAACATCGTGGGCGATGCCCACCGCGATGCATCGGGCGCCGACTTTCACGAACAATGCCTTGAATCGTGGGAACATACGCAGGCCGTCAGCCTGCGTAGCGTGTTCCTTTCGATGAAGCACGAGATCGCGCACATGATCGGGCACGGCGGCGGCGCGATCTGCAACGTTACCTCGCTGGCGGGGCTGCTTTATGTGGGCGCGGCAGGCGCGGCCTATGCCGCGTCTAAGGCGGGCGTGGTGCGGCTGACCAAGTTTGCCGCCGTGTCCTATGCGGGCCGGGGCGTGCGCGTGAACTGCATCGCGCCGGGGGTCACTCCGACCGAAGCCTATAACAAGGCGGGGCCGGAAATGGGGCAGATGGTGATCGACCACTTGCTGCCCAACCAGCCGATCAGGCGGGTCATCGCCACGTCCGAACAGGCCGATGCGATTGCGTGGCTGTGCAGCGATCAGGCTGCGATGGTGACGGGCCATGTCCTGCCGGTCGATGGCGGCTGGACCGCGCAATAAAACGGGAGAAGGCCATGGCATTGCGGATCATTCACTGGGCGACCGGGCACACCGGCAAGATGGTCATCCGCGCCACGGCGGAGCGCCCGGACTATCAGATCGTTGGCGGGTTCACCTACAACCCCGACAAGGCGGGGCAGGACATCGGCACCGTGGCGGGGACCGGCCCGGTGGGCGTGGCGCTGACCAACGACCGTGCGGCGATCCTTGCGCTGGAGGCCGACTGCGTGCTGTTTCTGGCGGGCGCGGAAAACGACGTGCCGGGCAGCATCGTCGATATCTGCGCGCTGCTGGAATCGGGCAAGAACGTGGTGACCACGGCCGCCAACTTCATCTACCCCAAATCGCTCGGGGCCGAAGTGGAAGCACAGCTGGCCGCTGCCTGCTCCAAGGGCAGTTCCACCTTCCACGGGTTGGGCATCATGCCGGGTTTCCTCGCGGAATCGGTGCCGCTTTATCTCGCCCGGCTGTCGCGGCGGGTGGACCGGATGGTCGCGTCCGAAACGCTCATGTACGACAAGTATCCCAGCACATATCAGATGTTTGATCTGATGGGCTTCGGCTATGCGCCCGATGATCTGACGCCTGCCTTTGCCAATGTGGAACTGGTGGGCGAGACGTGGCGCCATTCGGGGATGCTGGTGGCGGATGTGCTGGGCCTGCCGATCGACCGGATCGAGAACTTCCGCAACACGGTCGTCACCCCGCGCGATCTGCACGTAGCGGCGGGCACGATTCCTGCCGGAACCGTTGGTGCGATGAACTTTGGCGTGCGGGTGATTTCGGGCGGGCGCGAACGGATCGTGTTGCAGCACTTCACCCGCATGGCCGAAGACCTCGCGCCCGAATGGCCGCAGGGGCATGGCTGGCTGATCGATCTGGAGGGCGAGCCGACAATTAACGCGCGGATCGACATCGGATCGGACAGCGTGATGCCCACCGATGACGCCTGCATGGCAACTGCGATGCATGCGATCCATGCGGTGCCTTATGTCGTCGCGGCAAGGCCCGGGATCATGCTGCTGACCGATGCGCCGCCGCTGGCCGGGGCCGACGCGTTCCACCAGGCGGCGCCCGAAAATGCCTGACGCCATGACGCCAGAGGCCGTCGCAAGCGCGTGGATCGAGGCAGCGGTGGCAGGCGATGCGGTGGGCCTTCGCGCGCTGTTCGCGCCCGATTGCCGGATATTCGTGGGTGGAGACATGCCGTTTTGCGGGTGGATGGACGTCGATGCGTTCTTTGCCCAGACCGCCGTGCTGCCACTCGATGGGCCGATCGTGTTCGAGATCGGCGAGATGGTGGCGCAGGGTGAGCGGGTGTGGTTCGAAGCGCAGAGCGCGGCGAAGCTCGTCGGCGGGGCGGATTACCGCAACATCTATATTTTCCAGTTGCAGGTGCGCGGAGGCCTGATCACCGAATACAAGGAATTCGGCGATACGCTGCACATCTGGCGCACCATCGACGATCCGCGCGTGCGGGGACCGGCGATTGCACGCCAGCCGCTGCTGACCCAAGTCAGGCGGCGGCTGACCGGCAATGCTATCGCTGGCGGCTCAGATCACGAGGCGTAGGCGTATTCGCCGCCCTTCTCGATAGCGGCGCGGAACGCGGGGCGGGCGTGGACCCGCTCAAGCCATGCGGTCATGTTGGGGTAGGCGGCGATGCCAATCAGCGCGCGGGCGAGTTCGGCGATGAAGCTGACCTGGATATCGGCGGCGGTGAAGGCATCGCCCACCAGATAGTCATGCCCTTCGAGCGATTGTTCGATGTAGTTCAGCACGCCTGTAAATTCAGCGTC
>JAZKBJ010000251.1:3455-8402 GCA_040388685.1 Pseudomonadota bacterium | reverse complement strand
ACCGGCGGCCAAGCCGTAGACTTTCAGCATGATCGGGGTGGTGCCGATCGACACCGCGATGTTCATCCATTCGAGATAGCGCAGCAGGTCCGGACTATCGTTGGCAGGGGCGAACCTGCCGCCACCGTAGCGGCGCAGGATGAAATCGATGATCGCGCCCGATTCCACGATGGTGCCATGTTCGGTTTCCAGCGCCGGGGCCTTGCCGATCGGATGCGCCGCCTTGAGCGCCGCCGGACCCATGCGGGTTTCGGGGTGACGTTCGTGGTGGACGACCTCGAACGGCAGCCCCAATTCTTCGAGCAGCCAGAACACGCGGAACGAACGGCTGTGGTTCAGGTGGTGGAGTTTCAGCATTGCAGGCGCATCCTTCAACCGGCGACGGGGCGCGGATAGGCATTGGGGAAAACGTGATCGAGCGGCGCCAGGCCGCGCGTGACGATGGGGCCGGGGTAATCGCGCAACAACTGCAACCGGCGCATCTGGCGGCGATGGAAATAGCGGACCAGCGATTGGTCGTGGGCCGGGCTGGCCTGTTCGACAAAGGCGTCGAGCTGGGCTTCCAGCGTGGCCGCCTGCGCATCGGCAATGCCGAGGAGATCGCGCGCGTCGTCCAGTTCGGCGCGTTCGATGGCATCGCCGCTTTCGGCAAGGCGCTGGAGATAGAACGCCAGCGATTGCGCGGGGTGCTGGCGGAAGAAGCCTTCGGTGGGCAGCGTTCCGCATTGCACCGCCAGATCGCGCCACGCATAGGCATCGCGCGGGGCAACGCTGGGCACGGGCTCTGCCGGATCGAGCGCATAGCCTTTGCCCTCGGCAATGGCTTCAAGCGCGGCGCGGGAAGCGCCCATGCCCCATGACAGGTACTCGACATAGGCGGGGTGGGGGGTGACCTTGCGGAAAGTGGCCTTGGTCATCATCGGCACGGCGATGAACAGCAGCACCGTGTAATAGGTCAGCACCGGCCAATCAATTTCGGTGCCGCTGTCTTGCACATAGCGCGCCAGAACCGCCGCCACATTGCTGATCGGTTCGTTGGTGTCGCGCACCCGGATGGAAGCCAGGTCGGCAATCGGATCGCCCAGCTTGGCCAGCTCCAGATCGTAGAACGCAGTTACGCGCTCACCATTGTGGAAGAACTGTGGGGCATCGCCGATCAGCACAACGTTGTGGTTGCGGTGCAGCGGCAGGTTGCGGCGTAGCCAGCCGGTGACGAAGCGCAGCAGCGCATCGGGCTGGTCCTCGGCTTCGTAATGGCTTTCGGACAGGAGCAGATAGTCGAGCGCGACGGCTTCCGGCGTTGCACCCTCAGTCAGACCCGCTGCGATGAACGGTGCGGTATCGAGTGCATGGACGGCGGCGAGGTAGCCTGCGTATTCCTCGACCATGCGCTGCACGGCGGGATCGCCGTCTAGATCGCCCAGAAATGGCGTGTCGGCCACGTGCGCCATGACGATCGCTTCGGGATCGGCGATCCAGCCGTGGATGTGCGGCACTGGAATGCCGCTCTGCTCGAACAGGCGCAGCACTTCGTATTCGCGGCGCAGCGGGCAGATGCCAAGGCCGCTCGCCCGGTCGCCGCGCACGTGGAGTTCCAGCGTTTCGCTGCCGCGCTCGACTGTCACCTGCCACGATGGCCGCCAGCGCGGCAATCGCTCGAACGCGGTGATCGTGCCGCCGATGTTCTCGGCCAGCCATGCGCGGATCTTCGCGTCGTCGTGCGATTCGGTCATGGGCGGTCAACGATGGCGCGGCAGCGCTGGTAACCGGCGCGGGCTTCCATGCGTTCGACATAGGCGGCGATATGCGGGTGGCCTTCGACATCGACCGGCACAAACTGGCGCGTCATGGTGAAGGGGAAAGTCATCATCACGTCGGCGGCGGTGAACTTGTCGCCCGCCATGAACGGCACTTTGGCAAGGCGGGCATCGGTGAAGGCCAGCAATTGCGCGATACGGGCGCGAGCATTGGCGCGGAACGGATGGTCCGCCTCGATCCCGCCGAACTGGGCCATGATCTCGCCCACAAGCGCGGGCATCAGCGTCGATTCCGCGAAATGGAACCAGTAGAGGTATTGGGCGTAGTCGGGCGAATCCGGCCCGAGCGCGAGTGCGCCGCCGCCTTGCGTGGTGGCGAGATATTCGATCACCGCGCCGCTTTCGGCGATTTTTTCGTCGCCAATGCCGAGGACCGGGGACGACCCCAAAGGATGCAGCGCCTTGAATGCCGGTTCGGCTTGCCAGGTGGGCAAGCGCTCGAAAAACTCGATGGCATAAGGCGCGCCGAGTTCTTCCATCAACCAGACGGCACGTTCGGAGCGGGAGCGTTCAAGCTGGTAGATCGTGATGGTCATGGCTCAGGCCTCCGCGAGCGTGGGTTGGGGTGTGGCGTGTTGCCCTGTCATGTGCAGCGCTGAAAGGTAGCCGTAGAGCAGCCCTCGCGTATTCGCGATGCCGCTGTTGTAGCCGCCGCCAATGTCGAGCCAAGCGGCGGAATTGCCTGCGGCATAGAGGCCGGGGATCGGAGCGTCGCTGGCACCCAGCACGCGCCCGTCGATATCGATCGGCAGGCCTGCTGTGGGCACGCCCATCGTCACCCGCTCCAGCTTGACGGCGTAGAACGGACCTTTCTCGATGGGGGCGAGGTTGGGATTGAGCAGGCGCGGATCGCCGGTCATGATCCGGCCCCACGGCACGCTGCCGCGCGAGAAATCCTCGTCCATGCCGGTGACGCAGAACCCGTTGAACCGGCGGACAGTGTCTTCAAGCCCCTTGGCATTCATGCCGATGTGGTTTGCAAGTTCACCCAAAGTATCCGCGCTGGTTGCCATGCCTTCGGACAGGGGCTGGCCCGGCCATGTCGGCATCAACCCATATTTGTCGACCATGTTCTGATCGAACACGATCCACGCGGGCCAGTTGGGCTGGCCTTGCTCCTGCCCGTCGAACCGGCCGACCTTGGTGGCGACATCAGGATAGAACGCGTCGTTGGCAAAGCGGCGGCCATAGCGGTTGACCGCGATGCTGTGCGGCGCGCCCGGCAGCCACATCCGGTAGGAGGGCTGGCCGTAGATCGTCTCGGCAGGCACCTTGTAACCGATGAAGATCGGACTTTGGGCAGGCGCGCGCGCCGGGATCGCAATGGCCCCGGCCCTTGCCGCCATCACGATATGATCGCCGGTGACGGTGGGCGGCGCCATGCTGCCCGCTTGCGGCAGGGCATCGAACGCGCTGACGAAAGATGGCTTCCAGTCGTAGCCGCCGGTGGCCAGCACGACGCCGAGCCGCGCGCGCACGCGTCTGGCGCCTTGTTCCCCGCGCAGGACAACGCCGGTAACTTCGCCGTCCTCGACGACAAGGTCGATCACTTGGGTCGCGGTGCGCATATCGACGCCGAGTTCGCGCGCTGCCAGCACTTGCGCGGCGGCAAGGCCTGCGCCTGCGCAGCGCTCGCCCGCCGCAACATGGCGTTCAAGACAGGCGCCGACGTGTTCGCCGCCGTCCTGCATTGCGGTCCATTCGTTGGACGTGGTGTAGCTGTAGCCATCGCCATAGGGCGAGGTCAGCACGGTGTCGGCCAGATCGCCCAGCCGCTCCGCCTTGAACGGCAGGACTTCGACGTAACGGCCTTGCGCCTTCGATCCGGTGACCGAGGGGTAATAGTAGTCGGGCAGGCCTTTCACCACGGTCAGTTCGATGCCGATGGTGTCGGTCATGAAGCGCAGCGCCTCGCGCCCGCGCTCGATGAAGACCTTGCGCCGGTCGGGCGTGGCGTAGCCTTGCGAGAGATGGGAGAGGTAGGCATCGGCAGCGGCGTCGCTGTCCTCCATCCCGTCCGGTTCCTGCAAGTGGTTCGGTCCGAGCCAGAGCTGCCCGGACGAGAGCGCCGAAACGCCGCCGAGCAAGTGGAACTTCTCGGCCACCAGCACGCTCGCGCCGCGCTGCGCGGCGGTCAGCGCCGCCGACATGCCGCCCAGCCCCGAGCCCACGCACACGACATCGAAAACCTCATCCCACGGCACTGTCATTCTCCCGGTATCAGGCAGAGGTGGTGCGCGTTCGCGGAATTCTGCAAACCTATCCTTGTCTAGGTCCATCCGGCCCTAAAGATTGGCTGGTTGGCGACAGAGTTTGCGCTGGCGCTATTTCGCGCAGTGGCGCTGATATGTGCGTGACCAGCCGGTTTGCAGAATCGGCGGCACAATGAGGAGACCTGCCGTGGCTACTGCCCCCGCCGCAACGCGGCCCGCCCATGTTCCCGAGGAACTGGTCGTGACCCTGCCCCTGTATGCGCGCAAGCGTGTGGACGAATGTCCGCAGGAAACGCTGATCCCGCAATTGCAGGCGACCCTGCCGCCGATTTCCTATGTCACCAACATCTTCCCTGGCGATCAGCCCGGCTGGCTGCTGACCAGCTACGAAGACACGATGACCATGCTGCGCGACCCCGACAATTTCACCAAGAACGGCATGGGCAAGTGGGCGCAGAACATCGGCGAAGACTGGCTGGTGATCCCGACCGAGGCCGATCCGCCGATCCACACCGCCTATCGCGCCGCGCTCAACCCCAAGTTCGCACCCCAGAAGATGGCCGCGCTGCGCGATGGCGTGCGCGAACGCGCGCGGGTGCTGATCGACAAGTTCAAGGACAAGGGTTCTTGCGATTTCGTCGACGAGTTTTCGGAAAAGTATCCGATCAATATCGTGCTCGACCTGCTCGATCTGCCGCAGGACCGCATGGCCGAATTCCTCGAATGGGAAAAGGACATGCTCCACACCAACGACTGGCAAGTGCGCGGTGACGCCGTCAGAAAGGTGAAGGCCTATCTGATGGGGGTGATTGAGGAGCGCCAGAAGAACCCCGGCGACGATTACATCAGCCAGATCTTCGATAACGAGGTCGATGGACGCAAGTGGAACGTCACCGAGGTGTTCGGCCACTGCTTCA
>JAZKBJ010000251.1:1772-3445 GCA_040388685.1 Pseudomonadota bacterium | reverse complement strand
TGACGTCGCTGCTCGGCAACATCTTCTGCTTCCTCGGCCGCTACCCCGAGCGCCAGCGCGAACTGCGCGAAAAGCCGGGCCTGATCGTGACTGCGGTCGAAGAGTTCCTGCGCGCCTATGCGCCGGTGACAGCATTCCGCATCGCCGCCAAGGAAATCGAGATTCGCGGCCAGAAGATCATGCCGGGCGAATATATTTCCGTGGCAACGCCGGTCACGGGCTACGATCCGACATATTACGACGAGCCTGAACTGGTGAAGTTTGATCGCAAGGCCCCGCACATCTCGCTGGGCGGCGGCATCCACAAGTGCCTCGGCATGAACCTTGCGCGGATGGAACTGCAGATCGCGCTTGAGGAGTTCCTGACCACGCTGCCAGAATGGCGCATCAAGGACGGGTTCAAGGTGCAATACTTCGTGGGCAACATCATGCATGTGCCCGAACTGGAGCTGCAGTGGGACTGAAATTGATCGGGGGCTCTAGGGTCAGGGCCTATTAACCCCGCCTTGGAGGCGTCAAAATGGCGAACATATCGGGCCAAAATGCGCGCCGCCACGGTTTGTTGCCATGGCCAGCGCATTTCGGTTCGAGATCGAAGCCATTTTGGCGTCCCTTACGGGATTTGACTGAAACGGCCCAGCGCCGCGTCGGATGGGCTTGAAATAGAACCACTAGTCCTGCGCCCATCCTCCTCGCGCCGGGCCGTTTCACCCGAAACCTCGAAGGCGGGGTTAAGAGGTCCTGACCCCAGGTCAATCGGCGGGCAGGCCGATGGTCAGGACTTCGATGGCGTCGGGCTTCCCTGCGAAATCCGCCGTTTCTCCGGGTTCCAGCCCGAGCAGTGCGCGGGCGAGCGGGGCGGTGAATGAAATCCGGCCGTGTGCGGGATCGGCCTCGTCATCGCCGGTGATGGTGATCGTGCGGGTCTTGCCGTTCAGCGCGTAAGTGACGGTGCAGCCGAAGGCGACGGTCTCGCAATCGGGCACGTCCTGCACCAGTGCGGTGGCTTGGCGCGTGCTCCAGTAGCGGAAATCGCGGCGGGCGGACTTGATCGCGGCTTCGTCGGTGAGCGCGGGGATCAGCGCCTCGATTTCCGCCACGCGGGCGCGGATCTGCGCAAGGCCGCGCAGCGTGACCAGATTGGGTCCGGGCGGAATCGGCAGTTCGAACTTGGGTTCGAGATGTTCGTCATCGCCTTCGCGGCGGAACGCGACACTCATGGCATTCTCCTCAGGCGCTCACATCGCGATTGCGGAGGGTCAGCGCAAGGGGCGAATGCCGGTCAGTCGCGCACGCGGTTTGCGGCGGCGGGGCGCGGTTCGGGTGGTGACGCTGCGAGCAGGGCCATGTCGGCGAAGTGCGGCCAGTTTATCGTGCGCGGCTGAAGGTCGAGCAGGACCAGTTGCGGCTTTTTCGGGTTGAACGCGGGCCAGCGCCCGATGCCCTTGCTTATCGGAACGCCGGTGCGCGCGAAGCTCAGCAGGGCGCTTGCCATTTCGTCTTCAAGGCCTTGATCGCCCGGCTCCCATGCGCGGGTCTGGCGGAACAGGTTGAGCGCATCGCGGGTGCGCAGCCAGTAGGGCACGTCGCCGGTGTGATAGGCGCCGACCGTGGCGGGATCGTGATCGCTGAAGGTGATGCCGGGGGCATAGGGCTGGCGGCGCGCGAACAGG
>JAZKBJ010000251.1:0-1723 GCA_040388685.1 Pseudomonadota bacterium | reverse complement strand
CCATTTGCAGGCCGACCGTGCCATCGCGGGCGATTTCGGCGGCGGCGGTGGGGCCGGTGTAGGCCTTGAGGAGGGCGGTGGCGGTCTGCGGGTAGCGTTGGCGCACGGCGGCGGTGAGGTCACTTCCGGGATCAAATGGCCGGAAGCTCTCGTCGCGGGTGTAGCCTATCAGGACCGGGACTTGCGCCTGCTGGTGGGCGGCGAATGTCGCTTCCATAGTGCGGGTGATGACGCGGCCATCCTGCACGATCGGATCGCGGTGGGTGGTGGCCGCGATGATCCGGTCGCCGGGGAGGCTGCGCATTTCGGCGAGCGAGGCTGCCCCCAGTTCCTTCTGTAGCGCGGTGCCTTGCGCCTCGGCACTGGCGAGCGGGATGGGGCCGAGCATGCCGCCGAAGGCCGAGCCGCTCATCGCCACGGCGCGGGCGAACAGGCCTTTGGCGAGCGGGCTGGCCTGGAGCAATGAAACCGACATCGCGCCTGCAGACTGGCCGACGATCGTGACGTTGGCGGGATCGCCGCCGAACTGTGCGATGTTGCGCTTCACCCATTCCAGCGCTGCGATCTGGTCCATCAGTCCGTAGTTGCCCGATGCGCCGGCTTCAGCGGTCAGGTCCGGGTGGGCGAGGAAGCCCAGCGCGCCGACGCGATAGGCGAGATTGACGCGGACGACGCCATCGCGCGCGAGCGGCTCGCCCGAATAGTTGGCCATCGATGCCGAGCCGACATTGAACGCGCCGCCATAGATCCACACCACGACGGGCGCCTTGGCCGCGCCATTGGGTGCCCAGATGTTGAGGTAGAGGCAGTCCTCGCTGGTCGCCTCGTTGCCGAAATAGTGGTTCTGGCGTGAGCCGCGCAAGGGTTGCAGGCATTCGGGCGCGAAGCGATCGGCGTGGAGCACGCCCTGCCATGGCTGGACCGGTTGCGGCGCTTTCCAGCGCAGATCGCGCAGCGGCGGAGCGGCGAACGGCACGCCGAGCCATGCCGCGACGCCCGAGGGAAGGGTGGTGCCTTCGATCGTGCCGCCATCGACGGGGATGGGATCGGCCAGCGCAGGGGTTGCGAGGCCGAGCAGGAGCGCGGCGAGTGCCTTGCGGATCATTTGCGGGGGACGCCCAGCTTTTCGTGGAAGAAATCGAAGGTGGCGTTCATCGCCGCGAGCGAGGACTTGCGCGTGTCGTCCGGGGTGCGCCCCATGAAGCTGTGGTCAGTGGCGGGATAGTAGATCGCCTTGACCGGCACGCCTGCCGCCTTGAACGCGGCTTCGGCCTGCTGTGACTGGGCGACGGGGACGACCTTGTCCTCAAGCCCGTGGATCAGCAGGAACGGCGGGTCTTTTGGGTCGAGGTAGGTGAGCGGGCTGGCGTTCTTCTGGGCGTTCGGCGGGCAGGTGCCGTCCTTGCAGCCAAGCAGGATCTGTTCGGGCGAGCCGGGGGTGTCGCGGCGCGGCATCGTGGTGAAGTCGAAAATGCCGTACCATGAGGCGACGGCCTGGACGCAATGGTCTTGCGCCGAGGCGGGATCGAGCGCGGTATCGCGGCAGCCGAGGCCCGCCATGGCCGCAAGATGCCCGCCCGCCGAGCCGCCGAATACGCCGACGCGGGCCGGGTCTATGGCGTATTTCGCGGCGTTTTCGCGCAGGAAGCGCAGCGCCGCGTTGACGTCGCGCGATTGGGCGGGGAAGGGCGCTTCGCCCGAGAGGCGGTATTCGACGCTGGCG
>JAZKBJ010000250.1:2969-4433 GCA_040388685.1 Pseudomonadota bacterium | reverse complement strand
CCTATCGCATCACGCTGATGGCAGGTGTGGACATCGACGATATATCGGTGCGCGGGGACATGACCTCGGCCCATGCCTCGCGTTCGGACGAGGAGCAATTCAGCCTCGATGCAGCGCCGGTCCTGCACCGGCTGGCGCGGATCGAGGCCGGGAGCACGGCGGAACTCAATGGCGAGATCCGCCTGCCCCTGGCGATGATCACGCCAATCCGCCATGGGACCGCCGCGATGTTCGTGCCGCTTGTCCGCATCGAGGCTGCCGGAATGGGGGCAGGCGGGCCGGTAAGGGTCCGTTCGGCCTTCGTGATCGGACTGGATGAACAGGGCGCGGCGCGACTGCAGCCGTTCCGGCTGGATCAGGGCCCGCGCGTCTATCAAAAGGTCGGAAGCCGAACGCTTGCCGTCCCTGCTTTCGGTTGATTTCGAACCTCGCTCTTTTCCTGCTCGACGCCCCCAGACCACGCGTCTAGTCTTCCCCGGACGAACCCGCGACAGACGGGTCGCATGACGCAGGCAGGAGCACGAAAACCATGGATTCACTGGTCTCCACCCAGTGGCTCGCGGACGAAATGGGCGCGAGTGACCTTCGCATCGTCGACGCAACGGCATTTTTGCCGGAGCATGGGCGCGACCCGCTATTGGAATACGAAGCGTGCCATGTTCCCGGCGCGGTATTCATGGACCTGTCCGATCTGGTCGACTCGAAGTCGCCTGTGCCCAACACCCTCCCGTCTGCAGAGAAGTTTGCCAGCCGTATGCAAGCGCTGGGCCTCGGCGATGGTAGCCGGATCGTGATTTACGACGACAGCCCGGTGAAGACGGCCACCCGCGCATGGTTCATGCTGACGATGTTCGGCGCGCAGAACGTGGCGCTGCTCGATGGCGGGATCGCCAAGTGGAAGGCCGAAGGGCGCAAATGCGCGCAAGGCCGCGAAAGCTTGCGCGAACGGCATTTCACCGTCTGGTCGGATGACAGCAATGTGCGGTCCAAGGACGATGTACTCGCCAACCTTTCGACCGGCGTCGCGCAGATGATCGACGCGCGCGGGGCCGGACGGTTCACCGGCGATGTTCCCGAAACCAACCCGGCGCTGGCCAGCGGGCACATTCCGGGCGCGCGCAACCTGCCCTATTCGAGCCTGTTCAAGCCTGACGGCACGTGGAAAGCACCCGAAGCCATCCGCGCCGCATTCGAAGCGGCAAGCATCGACCTGACGCGCCCGCTGATCTCATCGTGTGGATCGGGAATGACAGCCAACGTGCTGATCTTCGCCGCACATCTGATCGGCAAGGACGATGTGGCGCTCTATGATGGTTCGTGGAGCGAATGGGGGATGGACCCGGCGACTCCGAAAGCGACGGGACCGGCCTGATTATCCCGAGGGTTGTAAAGCGGTCGAACTGGCCCGGCGTTGCTGCTAGTAGCAGGCCGACATGAGCAAATTTTCTGACAAGACCGAACTGG
>JAZKBJ010000250.1:0-2959 GCA_040388685.1 Pseudomonadota bacterium | reverse complement strand
ACGAGTGGACGGGCACCCCCGGCCACCCCGGCGCCGTGGTCAACCCGGCGGTGTGGCGCGCGTCCACGCACCTTTACCCCGATATGGAAACGCTGCGGGCGCATCCCGCCAATCAGGACGGCAAATTCTATTACGGTCGGCGGGGCGGGCCGACGCAGTGGGCGCTGGCCGAAGCGCTGACCGAACTAGAGCCGGGCGCGGCGGGGACTGTGCTCTATCCGTCGGGCGTTTCTGCCATCGCGGGCGCCCTGCTCACCGTGCTGCGACCGGGCGACGTCCTGCTGATGACCGACAATGCCTATGAGCCGAGCCGGGTCATGGGGCGAGGGTTGCTCAAGGATTTCGGGATCGAGACGCGGTGGTTCAATCCCACCGAGATGGCCTCGTTCAACGCTGCCTGCTGCGATCGGACCAAGGCGGTCCTGCTCGAAAGCCCCGGCAGCCTGACGCTGGAAGTGCAGGACGTTCCCGCCCTTGCGGCGGCGGCCAAGGCGCGCGGGATGGTCACCGTTCTCGACAACACCTGGGCCTCGCCGCTTGGCTTTGCCGGGCTGGAACACGGCGCGGACATTACGGTGATGAGCCTGACCAAGCACGTTTCCGGCCACTCGGACTGCATGATGGGCTGCGCGAGCGCGGGCGAGGACTGGTATCGCAAGCTGCGCCTGCGCGCGCAGGGGCTGGGCAATGTGGTCTCGCCCGACGACGCCTCGCTGATGCTGCGCGGCCTGCGCACGATGAAACTGCGTGTTGAAGCCGAGACCGCTTCGGCGCTGGCTATTGCTACGTGGCTGGAAGGCCGGGCGGAAGTGGCGCGGGTGCTGTGCCCGATGTTGCCGGGATCGCCGGGGCACGATCTGTGGCTGCGCGATTTTACGGGCGGCTGCGGATTGTTCAGTTTCGTGTTGAAGGGTGGCTCTTCGGAAGCGCGCGACGCCTTGATCGACGCGCTCGACCTGTTCGGCATCGGCTATTCGTGGGGCGGGTTTGAAAGCCTTGCCACGCCAGTCGATCCGGCTTCGATCCGGACCGCAAGCCCATGGCCGCTGCCCGGCATGGACGAGGCCGACCGCTTCGGCGTGCGCCTGTCCATCGGGCTTGAGGATACCGCCGATCTGATCGCCGACCTCATACGCGCGCTGAATTTGTGGTCGGTGCATGGAGACGTCGCGTGAACGCGGTGAAGAAGCAGATCGCCGAAGGCATCCGCGTGCTCAACGAAATCGGCTTCGATATCGGCAACTACCATATCTCGGTCTGGGGCGCGCTGCGCATCGTGATCGTGATGGTGCTGGTGTTCGTGGGCGCACAACTGGTCAGCAAGCTGGCGCGGCGGATGTTCCGGCGGATCGACAGCCTCGATCGCACGCAGCAACTGCTGGGCGAAAAGCTCGCCTCGATCGCGGTATGGGCCGTGGCGATCCTTGCCGGAATCGACATTCTGGGCATCAGCCTGACCGCGCTGACGGTGTTTTCCGGCGCGTTTGGCCTGGCTATCGGCTTCGGTCTGCAAAAGACCTTCGGCAACCTGATCGCGGGTATCATCCTGCTGATGGACCGGTCGATCAAGCCGGGCGACGTGATTGCGGTAAACGACGGCAAGGGCAATTCGTTCGGCGAGGTCAAGAAGATCGGCATACGCGCCGTGTCAGTCACCACCCGCGACAACCGCGAATACCTGATTCCGAACGAGAACCTGATGACCAGCCAGGTCGAAAACTGGTCCTATTCCTCGCGCGAGGTGGCGATCACCATCCCGGTCGGCGTGGCCTATGGCAGCGATCTCGATCAGGTGGAGAAATTGCTTCTGGAAGCGATCGGTTCCTGTTCGCGCGTCCTCAGTTTCCCGTCGCCGGGCGTGCTGCTAAGCGCCTTCGGGCCAAGTTCCATCGACATGGCCATGGTCGTGTGGATCGACGATCCCGAGGCCGGGGTGGGCAACGTACGCTCCGAAGTGCTGTGGAAAGTGTGGCGGCTGTTCCGCGAAAACGGGATCGAGATTCCGTTCCCGCAATCGGACGTGAACCTGAAGGACAGCGAGGGCTTGCGGGTTCTGGCTGGTGCCTTGACGATGCGCGAAACACCGCTGAAACCGTGATCCGGGCGAACCGCTAAAGCTGATCTAGGCCCGCGACAATCCATTCTCGCTGGTTTGTTGCGGTGCACACGCCCATCTGCACTCCATGAGCAATCCCGTTTCCAGAATCAGTGGCGGCAGAATCGGAACGGTGTTCCTTGTCGGCGCAGGCCCGGGCGATCCGGACCTGCTGACGCTGCGCGCCGCGCGTCTGGTGATGGGTGCGCGCGTGCTGGTGCATGACGGGCTGGTCGATCCCGCGATCCTTGCCATGGCGCCCAAGGGGTGCCGGATGATCTCGGTCGCCAAGCAGCGGTCGCGCCATACGATGCGGCAGGAAGAGATCAACGCGTTGCTGGTGCGCGAGGCACTGGCCGGAAACGATGTGGTGCGGCTCAAGGGCGGCGATCCGTTCGTGTTCGGGCGCGGCGGCGAAGAGGCCGAGGATTGCGCGGCCGCCGGCGTGCCGGTGCAGGTCGTGCCCGGCATCAGCGCGGCAATGGGCGCGGCGGCATCTGCGATGATCCCGCTCACCCACCGTGATAGCGCCAGCATCGTCACGTTCGTGGCGGGCCAGTGCAAGGGGCTGACCGACCAGAACTGGGCGGGCCTTGCAGGCGTTGGCCGCACGCTGGTGATCTACATGGGCGTCGCCACGGCGGACGCCATTGCCGAAAAACTGATGGCGGACGGGCTTGCGCCCGACATGCCGGTGGCGGTCGTCGAAAATGCGGCGCGGCCCGAAATGCGCGTGCTGCGCGGGGCCTTGGCGGGTCTCGGCGCGGTAGTTGCCACTAACAAGGTCAAGAGTCCTGCCCTCATCATCGTTGGTGAAGTGGCAGGCCGGGGAGACATGATGGAATTGAAGCACGTACTCGAGGT
>JAZKBJ010000249.1:16327-20806 GCA_040388685.1 Pseudomonadota bacterium | reverse complement strand
GCCGGATATCCGCACCCGGATCGCCGGGCACACCGGGTGCGAGCTGGTAGCGCAGATGTCCCGGCTTGAGGTCAATCACCCGAACGGCGAGCCGCATGGTGGATCCGACGAGCGGGGTCACATGCTCAACCTGCTGGACCAGCGTTTCCCATTCGACCGCAGCAATCGGTTCGGCAAGGGCAGCCGGACTTGCAATCGCCCCACCCTCACCGGTCGATGGCGCAACAACAACCGGGCGCGAACTCAGTTCCTCAAGCTTGCGGATAAGGCCGCCGGGATCGGGCATTTCCGCGGCATGCATCACCCGCAGCAGCGCCATCTGCGCGGCGACCAAAGGATCGGGCGCGGTCTTCACCTCCTCGTAGCCCTTGAGCAGCAATTGCCAGAGTCGGTGAAGCTGGCCTGCCGAGAGCGCCTTGGCCCAACCCTCCAGAGCCTCGCGCTCCTCGGTCGAACGGATGTCGGGGCCAGCCCCGCCAATCTGGGTGACGGTGACGCGGTGGACCACGTCCATCTGCGCGCGCATCATCGCGACAGGTTCGATGGCGAGCGAATACTGCTGGGCGACTTCCTCCAGAACCGTATCGCCCTTGCCCGAAAGCACGGCTTCGAGCAGGCGGCGCTGCATCGATTTGTCGGCAAGGCCGAGCATCTGACGGACCTGCTCTGCCGAAACATGCGTCGCGCCATCGTCGCTGCCAACCAGATCGGCGTGGCTGATCGCCTGATCGAGAATCGACAGGCCATCGCGGACAGAGCCTTCGGCAGCAGCGGCGACCATCGACAGCGCTTCGGCGTCTGCCGCCACGCCTTCCTTCTCGCAGATCATCGCGAAGTGGCTGGCGAGCAATGGCGCGGGAATGCGCTTCAGGTCGAACCGCTGGCAGCGCGACAAGACCGTGACCGGCAGCTTGTCGACCTCGGTCGTGGCGAAGAGGAACTTCACATGCGCAGGCGGTTCCTCAAGCGTCTTGAGCAAGGCGTTGAAAGCATTGCGCGACAGCATGTGGACTTCGTCGACAATGTAGATCTTGTAGCGCGCCGAGACGGCGGCATAGCGCACCGCCTCGATGATCTCGCGCACGTCGTCGACGCCGGTGTTGGATGCGGCGTCCATCTCGATCACATCGATATGACGGCCTTCGGCGATGGCCCGGCATGGTTCGCATACACCGCACGGATCGATCGTCGGGCCACCCTGTCCATCTTCGCCGATGCAGTTTAGCGCCTTGGCGATCAGGCGCGCGGTCGAGGTCTTACCGACCCCGCGCACGCCGGTCATCAGGAAGGCATGGGCCAGACGGTCTCGCTTTATCGCATTGGCCAGCGTCTGGACCATAGCGTCCTGGCCAATCAGTTCGGCAAAGGTCTGCGAGCGGTATTTACGCGCCAGCACCCGGTACGGCTGGACTGCCGGGGCGGTCGGTGTGGGGGCTACAGATGCACGCGGCGGTTCAGGCTGCGTGACCGCTGCGGGCGCCGGTTCGCCGAACATCGACGACTGGCCTGCGGCTTCAAGCTCGGCCGCGCTTGGGCCGGTATCTTCGGCCTCGTCCTCCGGCTCGCCGCCGAACATGTCAGGTGAATCGCCCATCGCGCCCTATGTAGGAACAGTGCGCCCCATTGTCGAAGGGGGCAAAGCGTTATGGGTGGAAAAGGAGCCGGCCGACCCGCCGCAAACCGTTGTGGCTGCTTCCTTCCGGACCTGACCAGGTTGGCGGACGCAAGCGTCCGACCGACTCCCGGAGCGGCATATGGCGAGGTGGCAGGGTTTTGTCCAGAGGTTTGGGGCTGGTTCGCATCAGCAGCGTCGCATGCCCACCCCGCTGCGACTAACGCTTGCTGCGCAAGCGCAAGTCTCGCGCCCCTCCCGCTTGCGGGAGGGGTTGGAGTGGGCCAGTTACGTCAACTCAGCGGAAGTTGTCGGCGTAGCTCTGCAGCTTGAGCTTGCGCGCTGGCGTGGGGATCACGTGAGCTTCGATGCCGTAGCGCGCGGCATAGGCCTGAGCGTCCTCGGCGCTTTCGAACTTGAGCACAACCTGTTGCTGGGTGTCGCCCGAGCCGGCCCAGCCCATCAGCGGATCGGGGCGCTTGGCCTCCGATGCTTCGAATTCGAGCAGCCAATCGCTGGTCCGGGCCTTGCCGGACTGCATGGCGTTTTTCGGGCGCTGATAGATGCGTGCTGACATGGCCGCTGCACTGCGTCGAATCGCTGGCGGAATCAAGTGCGGGAATCACCATCTCGTCCGCCTTTGATCAGCGCGAGCGGTTGAAAGCGTTCTTGGTCTTTAAGCTGGGATCTTCGGTCCAAGGCTCGTCGGGCCAGCGGTGGCGGGGATAGCGGCCCTTCATGTCCTTGCATACGTCCTTCCACGACCCCCGCCAGAAGCCCGGCAAATCTGCCGTGGTCTGGATCGGCTTTGCGCCGGGGCTGGTGAGCGATAGAAGCAAGGGCCGTTGCGGCTGGCCTATGCAAGGATGGCGATCGATGCCGAAAAGCGCCTGCACGCGCAATTCAACGCAGGGACCGCCCTCGTGGGCATAGTCGATGGCGTGGGAGGTTCCAGCAGGGGAACGGAATTCGGCAGGAGCAAGCCGGTCGATATCTGCCTTCGCGTTCCAGTCGAGCCGCGTGAGTAGCGCATCGTGGAGTTTGCCCGCGCTAATGGCAAGATCGCGGCGGCCTGCGAGCAAGGGTGCGAGCCATTCTTCGAGGTCATCAAGAAGCGACAGTTCGGACAGTGCTGCGATTCCGGCATAACCAGCGCGTTCTATCAGGGCGCGGGATGCATCGCCCAGCGGCAGGAGGCCGAGGCCACCGTCGCGGACTTGCGCAATCAGCAGCGCGGCGACCTCTGCGGGATCAGGCTTGGGATCGGGCACACGGGCCAGCACGACCGCGCCCAAGCGCCGTTCGAGGCGGGCTTCGACACGCGCCTCGGCAGCGTTCCATGACAGGGTATGGCGTTCATCAATCCGGTGCGCGAGGTGGCGGGTGACGTCGGCTTCATCGAGCGCCAGCGCTGCCGTGATGCGCGCCCCTTTTGCCTCGCCCTGCGCGTCACCGATCACCAGCCATTTCGCGGTTGCGAGCGGGGATGCCGGGTCGAGCCGGTAGCCGCGACCGCCCGAGGATTGCCATTCCTCGCCCGATAGGCTGCGGGCGCGGGCGATGCGGTCAGGGAAGGCTTCGGCGAGCAGAATGGCTATGGGGGCTTCCCCCTGCCCGCTCCGTCCCGCCTGCCTTTCCGCAAGCGACGCCCAGCGCGCGGCCAGTTTGCGCGAACTTTCGGCGCGGGCGCCGCGTTCCCCCGCCCAACGATCAAGCCTGCGTCCAAGGTCTTCGCCGCGCCCGCCGAGACCTCGTTCCTGCAGCAGCAGGGCAAGGCGTGCGGCATCGCCTGCCTGCCCGCGTGCCGTCGCGAACAGCAGCATGTGCGCCAGCGCGGGTTCCATCGGCAACCGGGCCATGGCGCGGCCATGAGGGGTTATCCTGCCCTCCGAGTCCAGTGCGCCCAAGGCGTGAAGCGCGGATTGCGCCGTCGCCAATGCCGCTGCGGGCGGTGGATCGAGCCATGCCATCGCCGCCACTTCGCCCGCGCCCCATTGCGCCAGCGTGAGCGCGAGCGGCGCAAGATCGCTGGTGGTGACTTCGGGCGGATCGAACGGCGCGCGGCCCGCGTGCGCCGCCTCTTCCCACAGGCGATAGGCGACGCCCGGCCCTTGCCTTGCTGCGCGCCCCGCCCGCTGCGCCGCCGAAGCCTGACTGGCGCGTGTTGTAACAAGCCGAGTGACGCCCGCCGCCTTGTCGAACTCGGCGCGGCGTGAAAGTCCGGCGTCGACCACGACCGACACGCCATCCAGGGTCAGCGAAGTTTCGGCAATGCTCGTGGCCAGCACCACGCGGCGGCGGCCTTGCGGATCGCGCTTGATCGCGGCCCGCTGGCCTGCCGGTTCGACCTGTCCGTGAAGCGGCAGGACCAGCGCACCGGGCAATCGCTCCGCCAGCAAATCAGCCGCGCGTTCAATCTGTGCAACGCCGGGGAGGAAGGCGAGGATATCGCCCTGTTCATCGCGCCACGCAGTCTGGACGGCAGAGGCCATCGCGGCTTCGATCTTCACGTCGGGCCGCGCGCCTAACCATTTATGCGTCAATGGATAGGCCTTGCCCGCGCTTTCGATCACCGGGGCATCGTTCAGCAGCGCGGCGAAGCGCGAACCGTCGATGGTGGCGGACATGACGACAATGCGCAGGTCTTCGCGCAGCACGCCCTGTGCTTCGATGGCGAGAGCGAGGCCGAGGTCGCTGTCGAGATGGCGCTCGTGGGCTTCGTCGAACAGCACGGCGGATGTGCCCGCAAGCTCGGGGTCGTTCAGGATCGTGGCGACGAAGATCGCCTCGGTCATCACCAGCACGCGGGTTCTGGCCGACCGCTTGGCGTCGAGGCGCGTGACGTAGCCAATGGTGCCGCCCGCCTC
>JAZKBJ010000249.1:13662-16313 GCA_040388685.1 Pseudomonadota bacterium | reverse complement strand
TTCGGCAGCGGCGCGCGCGGCCACGCGGCGGGGGGACAGGACAATGACCTGACCGGTGCACCATGGCTCGGTCAGCAAGGCCGGTGCGACAGCGGTGGTCTTGCCCGCGCCGGGCGGGGCGATCAGCACGGCGCTTGGCCCGGCCCGCAGGGCGGCGAGCAGGTCGGGCAGGACAGCGTGGATCGGCAAGTCGTTCACGCCGGGCGCTTTACGGGGGATTGGCCGCACCTTGCAACGTTGAGCTTCGCGCGGGCGTAATCCTGCGATAGGGCGAGCCGATGAAGACCACGCTGGCATTCGTGGTGGCACTGACCACCGGTATCCTGTTCAGCGGGGCATTGATCGGCGCGGCGATCCTCGGCGTCGGCGCAGTCTGCGGCGGGAGTTGCTACTGGCTGTGGCGGCGATTTGGACGGCGGAAGTAGATCAACCGTCAAAACTGCCTCAGCCCATCGGGTAAGGAATCTCGCGCGAGACCTTGTCGACGGCTTTCATCACATCGTCCGGCAAAATCAGATCAGCGGCAGCGAGGATAGGATCGAGCTGATCCTCTGCGCTCACGCCGACGATAGTCGACGCGACGAAATCGTGCTGCTTGGACCAGGCAACGGCGAACGTTACCGGGTCCAGCCCTGCCTCGGCAGCGATAGCGATGAAGCGTTCGGTGGCGTCCATCGACCGGTCATTGACGAAGCGGCGGCCCATGTCAGCCTGGCGTCCGCCCATGGCCAGATAGTTGGTGAAGCGCGCGCCTTCGGGCCGCGCGCCGCCCTTGTACTTCCCCGAGAGCACCCCGCCCGCGATGGGCGAATAAGGGATCAGGCTGACCCCTTCCATGCGGCAGACTTGCGCCAGCTCATCCTCGAACCGGCGATTGTTGAGGCTGAAATTGTTCTGGATCGTCTGGTAGCGCGCCGTGCCGAGGCGTTCGGCCGTGGCGAGCGATTTCATCAGGCCCCAGCTTGTCTCGTTCGAGCAGCCCGAAATGCGGACCTTGCCCGCGCGGACCAGTTCGTCGAGCACTTCCATCGTCTCATCATAGGCGGTGTCGTGGTCGGGCCAGTGAGTCTGGTAGAGATCGATGTAATCGGTGCCGAGCTTGGTCAGGCTGGCCTCGATAGCGCCGACGATGTTGCGCCGGTCGAGCGCCGTCATGCCTTCGCGGCAAGGCGAGCGGAACCAGACATGGCTGGGCCCGGACACCTTGGTGGCAAGTACGATCGCATCGCGCGGCTTGGTCTTGAGCCACTTGCCGACGATTTCCTCGGTGCGGCCGACATACTTGATGTCTGGCGGAACCGGATAGCCTTCAGCGGTATCGTAGAAGTTGATGCCCGCGTCGTAGCAGCGGTCAAGAATGCGCAGCGCGGCGGCTTCGTCGGCCTGGCTGCCGAAGGTCATCGTGCCCATGCAGATGTCGGACACGACGATGGCGGACTTGCCGAGACGGCGATACTGCATGGGAATCTCCGGAGGTAAGCGGACGTCAGAAGCGGCGAGCGACAGCGAATTCGGCGGCCTCGGTCATCGCGGCCTTGGCGGCGCTGGAGGGGAACGCGGCAATCGCATCGATGGCGCGCTGCGCATACATGCGGGCGCGTTCTCGCGTGGCGTGCACGGCATCGTGGCGATTGATCAGCGCGATAGCGTGGGCGAGATCCGCGTCCGCCGAGCGATCACCGGCAATGGCCTGCTGCCAGAACGCGCGCTCTTCAGCATCGCCGCGCGCATAGGCGAGGATGACCGGCAAGGTCATCTTGCCCTCGCGGAAATCGTCGCCCTGATCCTTGCCCATTTCGGACGCATTGGAATCATAATCGATGGCGTCATCGGCCAGCTGGAAGGCAATGCCAAGGTTCTTGCCGTAGGAATCGAGCGCGAGTTCGTCGGCTTCGGGGCGCTCGGCTACCACAGCCGCGATGCGGCAGGCGGCGGAGAACAGCGCAGCTGTCTTGGCGGCGATGATGTCGAGGTACATTTCCTCGGTCGTATTGATCTGGCGCTGGGCGACGAGCTGGTCGACCTCGCCTTCGGAAATCACCGCCGACGCGTTCGACAGGATGCGCAGGACCTTGAGCGAGCCGTCCTCGACCATCAGTTCGAAGCTGCGGCTGAACAGGAAATCGCCGACCAGCACGGTGGCTGGATTGCCGTATACGATGTTCGCGGTCTTCTTGCCGCGCCGCATGTCGGACCCGTCGACCACATCATCGTGCAGCAGCGTGGCCGTATGGATGAACTCAACCGCCGCTGCCAGCTTGTAATGGCGGCTGCCGCCATACCCCAGCAGCGATGCGCTGGCGAGCGTGAGCATCGGGCGCATACGCTTGCCGCCACCTGCGATGAGGTGCCCGGCCAGCGTGGGGATCAGGGGGATGCGCGACTGCATGCGATCGAGGATCACGGCATTGACGCTGTTCATGCCTTCGGCCACCAGCGACATCATCGGGGTGAGCGAGGGTTCCGCCTTGCGCGGCAGGGGGTGGACGGTCGCGGTCATCGTGGGCCACCGCTTGGCGTCACCAGCGGCGCTTGGCAAGATGCAACTTGCACGGTAGCGGCGTTTGCACCGATGAGTTGCGCGCTGGATGGGGTAAGGGAATGAGCGAAGATCACGTGCTGGCAGGCTATCGCCAGTCGATCGACAACAT
>JAZKBJ010000249.1:5874-13652 GCA_040388685.1 Pseudomonadota bacterium | reverse complement strand
GACAACATCGACGCGGCCATGATCCACATTCTGGCCGAGCGTTTCCGCATTACCAAGGCCGTAGGTGCCTACAAGGCGCAGAACAAGCTGCCCGCCTCCGATCCGGGGCGCGAGGAGCGCCAGATCGAGCGGCTGCGCAAGCTGGCCGAAGACGCCAAGCTGGACCCTGAATTCTCGGAGAAGTTCCTGCGCTTCATCATACAGGAAGTGATTCGCCACCACGAAAAGGCGGCGGGCACGGCAGGCTGAGGCCTCAATCTTCCAGCGGCACGCCCGGCACCTGCTTGGCGGTGCGAATGGTCAGCGATGTTTTCACGCTGGCAACGTTTGGCGCTGGCGTCAGCTTGCTCGTCAGGAATTCCTGAAAGCTCTGCAAGTCCTTGCTGACGATCTTGAGAATGAAGTCGATCTCACCATTCAGCATGTGACATTCGCGCACTTCGGCAAGCGTGCGCATGTGATCTTCGAACTGGCGCAGCGATTCCTCGGCCTGGCTCTTGAGGCTGACCAGCGCGAAAACCGTGATCGCGAAGCCGAGCTTCGAGGCATCGAGTTCGGCATGATACCCCTTGATCACCCCGGCATCTTCCAGTGCACGGACCCGGCGCAGGCAGGGCGGCGCGGTAAGCCCGACGCGCTGCGCCAGCTCAACGTTGGTTACGCGTCCTTCATCTTGAAGTTCGGCGAGCAGGCGCCGATCGATCGTGTCCAAGGTTGCCATGCCTTCTGTTTATCCATTTCACATTCGCCCGGCGAATCTTTCGGAAAGTAGCGAAACTTGCAACATTCCGCACAAAATCGAACACGGGACGATAATTTTGTTGTTTCATATCGCAATCGTCCCACATTGCAACGCAGTGGATAGCAACCTTTTGTCACTGGCCACGATTTGTTAGCCTTCGATAGGATAGACAGGTCCTCCGCAGCTTCGCGCTACGGCCAACCCGGTGCACCTGACGCGGAGCGTGAATGATTGTCGATGACCGCCTTGAAACCGTGCTGCGTACCAGCGTGGCCGGAAAGACGGCGGGCCGCACCCAGATGCGGCAACTTGTCGACCTGCTTGGCGTGGTCCCACTGGCAGCCTGGACGACGCGCCATGCGGATGCACTCGAACGGCTTGATTCGCTGGCATCGGCGCTGAGCGATGAAGAGTGCGCGAGCGTGCTGCGAGCGACATCGCACCGATCCGCGGTGCTGGTCTATCACTTTGCGCAAGGCGGTCCGCGCACCGCTTCGGCCGTCATCGCCTCGGCCCGCCTCCCCGAGGACGACTGGCTGGCCCTGATTCCGCGCCTGCCGACGAGGGCACGCGGGTTCCTGCGCCACCGCACCGATCTGGGTGAGCGTGTGCGCGAAACGCTCTCGCGCCTCGGCATCAACGATTTCCTGTTGCCCGAGCCGGAAGGCGCCGTCCCCGTCGAGGTTTCGATCATGGCCCCTGCCGAGGCTGTAGCTGAGCAACCTGCACCGGACGTTCTGAAACTTGCCGAACCGCTCGCGGCCCCCAACGCCATAAGCGCCTCCGGCCCATCCTCGCCGCTCGACGAAGGCATCGGTGCCATTGTGCGGCGCATCGAGGCGTTCCGGCGCAAGCGGGAGGAGCGCGATGCGACGGTGCAAGCGCCCCGCGCGGATGGCTTGGCACCGCTGCTGCCGTTCGGCGACGAACAAGCGCCTGCACGGCCACCTGCCCTATCCATCGATCTGCGCACCGATGCAGACGGTGTAGTCGTGCATGCCGCCATCGATCCTGCCGGGATGCTCATCGGCACGCGGCTTTTCGTGCCGGACCAAGGGGCTGCGGTGCACTGCAATGATGCCATGGCGGCCGCGTTTCGCCTGCGGCAGCCGATCAGTGCAGGCCAACTTGCGATCGAAGGCGCGGACCACGTTTCCGGCTTTTGGCAAGCTGACGGCACTCCATGTTTTGCCAGGGACGGAGGCCGCTTCTCTGGATACCTCATTCGCCTGCGCCGCCCGCTGCAACTGGCTACAGACAGTGTGTCCCAAGCCCCGAACCCACATGGCGACGCCGACCGGCTGCGCCAGTTGCTGCATGAGTTGCGCACGCCAATCAACGCGATCCAGGGCTTTGCCGAAGTGATCCAGCAACAGGTGTTCGGCGCTACGCCGCACCAGTATCGGGCCATGGCCGCCAGCATTGCCTCGGACGCCGCGCAGATGCTTGCGGGCTTTGAGGAAGTCGAGCGGCTGGTGAAGCTGGAAAGCCAAACGCTCGACATCGAACGCGGCGAAGCCGACGCGGCGGAGATCATCGCACGGCTGGTCGAACAGATTTCGCCCGTGCTGGGTGCGCGCAATGTCCGCCTGACCGTGGCGATGCCGCCGCAGCCTGTGCCGGTCGCGTTCGCCGCTGACGAGATCGAACGGTCGGTCTGGCGCATCCTGACTGTTATTGCCGCGAGTGTCGCACCGGGAGAGCGTCTGTCGATCACGCTCGAAATACAGGGCGCTGCTGCGATTCTTGCTCTGACCCTGCCAGCTTCGCTGCAACGACTGGATGATGCCGCTCTGTTTGCGCCCGATGCAGGCGGAAGCGGCGGACCGTTTGCGGCCTCGGCCATGCTGGGCAATGGCTTCGCCTTGCGCCTCGCGCGGGCCGAGTTTCAAGCGGGCAATGGATCACTCCTCCGCGAAGGTGATCGCATCATGGCAAGCCTGCCGCACTTGACCGCCGGAAATCAGCAACTTACCCCGTCACCCTCAGACAACCGGTCGGTTGCTGGCTGATCCGGGGGGAAAGATATGGACCAGCGCCCGGACACTTTGCGCCCTCAGATATTGGGCATCCCGACCGAGGCGGACTTCGTTCGCTTCGACCCCGCATTCGGCACGCGTTTTGTCCTGACCATCGACACCGAGGAAGAGTTCGACTGGAGCAAGCCGCTCGACCGGACCAGCCACGGGCTCGATCATGTGCCACGCCTCGCCAAGTTCCAGCAGTTCTGCGAAGGGCTGGGCATCGTCCCGATCTACCTGATCGACTACCCGGTGGCGAGCGACCCGCGTGCCGCTGAAGTGCTGGGCGATGCGGTCAGGGCCGGGCGCGCAGAAGTCGGCGTGCAGTTGCACCCGTGGGTCAGCCCGCCGCACGACGAGATCGTCAACGTCCACAACAGCTTTGCCGGCAACCTTCCAGCCGATCTGGAACGCGCCAAGTTCCGCAAGCTGCGCGATACGATCGAGGATGCTTTTGGCGTGGCCCCGCAGATATATCGCGCGGGCCGCTATGGCGTGGGCCCGGAGACGGCAGCGATTCTGTCGGAATGCGGCGTAGCCATCGACACCTCAGTGCGCTCGCGCTTTGATTACAGCTCGACCGGTGGCCCCAACTTCCGCGATCATGCGTTGAAGCCATGGTGGATCAGCAAGCGCGATGGCCTGATGGAAATGCCGCTCACCACGGTGTTCTGGGGACTGCTGCGCCAGCAAGGCAAGACCATCTATCCTGCTTTGTGGCGCGTGCCCCGGCTGCGCGGTGCACTAGCACGCCTCGGCCTGCTCGAACGCATTCCGCTGACGCCAGAAGGTGTAACCCTGGAAGAGGCGATCAAGGGCATCGACATGGCCATCGACGATGGCTTGCCTATCCTCGTCTTCTCGTTCCACAGCCCCTCGCTGCGCCCCGGCCTGACGCCCTATGTGCGCGACGAGGAGGAACTGGACGCCTTCTACGACTGGTGGCGGGGAGTGTTCGCGTATCTCGGCAAGCGCGGCGTGAAGCCTGCCTGCGTGCGCGAAGTGATGACGGCTGCACAGGTCTGAGAAGCCAGCGCCTTGCAAAAGGCAAAACGGCACTGTAACCGGCAGCGGCGATGGGCCTGTAGCTCAGCGGTTAGAGCTGGCCGCTCATAACGGCTAGGTCGCGGGTTCAAATCCTGCCGGGCCCACCATCCTCCCCATTTCACGCCATATTTGGGCACCTTTGTTGCACTGCGGGCGCATTTGCGTGGGCACTTGCGGAAAAGTTGCACAAATGCCGCCCGCTCATGCTAGGCGCGCGCCCATGCTTACGATCAACGGTATCACCGTGCGCCTTGGCGGACGCGACATCCTTTCCCGCGCCTCGGTAGCGGTGCCCCCACGCGCCAAGGTCGGCCTGATCGGCCGCAATGGCGCGGGCAAATCCACGCTGGTCAAAGCCATCATAGGCGAGATCGAGCCAGACGAAGGCTCGGTCGACATGCCGCGCCGCACGCGGCTTGGTTACATCGCGCAGGAAGCGCCGAGCGGGGCCAAATCGCCGTTCGACACGGTCCTCGAATCCGATGCCGAACGCACGCAACTGCTGGAAGAGGCTGAGACCTGTCACGATCCCGACCGGCTGGGCGACGTGCACGAGCGCCTGCTGGCAATCGATGCCTACAGCGCCCCTGCCCGCGTCGCCCGTATCCTGATCGGCCTCGGCTTCGACGAGGAGATGCAGGCCCGCCCGCTCGACAGCTTCTCGGGTGGCTGGAAGATGCGCGTCGCGCTGGCCTCGCTGCTGTTCTCGGCCCCCGACGTGATGCTGCTCGACGAACCGTCGAACCACCTCGACCTTGAAGCGACACTGTGGCTCGAGAACTTCCTCAAGTCGTACCCCGGCACGCTGATCGTGATCAGCCACGAGCGCGACCTGCTCAACAATGTGGTCGACCATATCGTCCACCTGCAGGGCGGGAAGCTGACGCTCTACCCCGGCGGCTACGACAGCTTCGAGCGCCAGCGCAACGAACGCCTAGCCCAGCAGGCCGCGGCCAAGGCAGCGCAGGACGCGCAAGCCGACAGGCTGAAGAGCTACATCGCCAAGAACAGCGCCCGCGCATCGACCGCCAAGCAGGCACAGTCGCGCGCCAAGATGTTGGCCAAGATGCAACCGATTGCGGCGATGGTGGAAGATCCCACGCTGAGCTTCGACTTTCCTGATCCCGATGAATTGCGCCCGCCGCTGATCACGCTGGATCTAGCCGCTGTGGGCTACACCCCCGGCAAGCCGATCTTGACGCGGCTGAACTTGCGCATCGATCCCGATGACCGCATCGCGCTGCTGGGCCGCAACGGCAACGGCAAGACCACGCTGGCCCGTCTGCTCGCGGCGCAACTCGCGCCGATGGACGGCGAGATGCAGGCCACCGGCAAGATGCAGGTCGGCTACTTCACCCAGTACCAGGTGGAAGAACTGGAAGGCGGGTCAAGCCCGCTTGAACTGATGACGCGCGCGATGGTGGGCAAGACTCCTGGTGCCGTGCGCGCGCAACTGGGACGGTTCGGCTTTTCCGGGCACCGCGCCACATCACAGATCAGCACGCTATCGGGAGGGGAGCGCGCCCGTCTGGCGTTGGCACTCGTCACGCGCGACGCGCCGCATATGCTGGTGCTCGACGAGCCGACCAACCACCTTGATATCGATGCGCGCGAGGCGCTTGTGCAGGCGCTCAATTCCTATCAGGGCGCGGTGATCCTGATCAGCCATGACCGCCATATGGTGGAACTGGTGGCAGACCGGCTCGTGCTGGTCGATGGCGGCACGGCCAAGCCCTATGACGGCAACATGGAAGACTACATCGACTTCATCCTCGGCCGGAACCAGCCCAAGGCAGGTCAATCGGGCGGCGGCCAGCCCAAGGAAAAGGGTGACCGCAAGGCCCGCGCGATGGCCCGTGACGAGTTCAAAGCGCTGAAGAAGAAGCAGACCGAGGCGGAAACCCGCGTGGCCAAGCTGCAGGCCGAAATCGCGCAGATCGACCGCGCGATGTTCGAACCTTCAAGCGCCGCACCGGCACTCGCCAAGCTGTCGATGGGCGAACTTTCCCAGCGCCGGGGCACGCTCGCCCGCGAGCTTGAAAAGGCCGAGGAAGCCTGGTTGCTGGCGGGCGAGGCGCTGGAAGGCGTAGGTTAAGCCAGCGCCGCCTTCACGTATTCAGGGCGCAACGGCAGGCGGCGGACCGCCTTCCCGGTTGCGTCCATGACAGCGGCTGCAATGGCAGGGGCGGCCAGCGCATTGGCGCTTTCAGATCCCTGCCCGTATTCGCCGGTGCCGCCGTTGGGGGCAATCACCACGCGCAGTTCGGGCATTTCGGCCATGGTCAGGATCGGATAGCCCGACCAGTCTGCCGAAGTGACCGCGCTTTCGTCGAACGCAACTTCCTCGTGCAATGCCTGGCTGACACCCATCAGGCACCCGGCCTGAATCTGGCGGCGCAGCTGCAGCGGATTGATGACGACGCCGACATCGGCCACGATCGTTACGCGCTCCACTTTTACTTCGCCGCTGTCAGGATCGACGGCAACATGCGCGGCGCAGGCCCAATAACCTTTGTCGCGCAACATGATCGAAACGCCCTGCCCCTTGACCACGCCTTTGCCTGTGGCTCGGGCGCCGGGCGCTGGTGACGGACGCGTGGTCCAGCCAGATTCCCTACGCAGCATTTCAAGCAGCGGCTTGAAGCGGGGCTCGCTGGTGTGATCGAGCCGGAACTGGATCGGGTCCTTGCCTGCCAGCATCGCCGCCTCGCTGATCGCCATTTCGCGCGGGAAGTTCTGCTGGAACTGGACCGGCGTGCGCATCGAATGATCGCGAAGCCCGATCGCGATGGGCGATTCCTTCTGGCCCACCTGCAGCGTGGCGAGCGCGCGTTCCCGCACCGCGCCGATATCGTAGACCCAGGTATCGCTCATCCCGCTGACGGCATTCTGGAAACCATCCTTGGTTTCGGCAGACGGCGCGTCGATCACTGGCAGCCCGGCCAGGATCGCGCCGACGAGGCGGTCATCCTGCATCGGCAAACCGCGATGGTCAGCCTGATAGCCCGCGATGCGCCCATCCTTGTCCAGCGTGATGCTGATATCCGCGGTGGCCGCAGACGATTGGCTCGACCACTGCATGTCATCGGCGCGCATCCACTGCACGCGCACCGGACGGCCGAGTTCGCGCGAGAGCAGAACCGCTTCGTCCTCGCTACCCGCGCTTCCGCCGTTCGAACGGCCATAATGGCCCGAGCCAGGATAAGTCCGCACGACGACCTTGTCCTCGGTCGTTCCCAGCATTTTCGCGGTCATTCGCCGTAAGTGTTGCGCGTTCTGGCTAAGCGTATGGATCGTTACCGAGCCATCGGGGCGGTAATCCGCAAGCGTTACCATCGGGCTGATCGGTGCGTGCTTGAAATAGGGCATGAAGTAGCTGCCCTTGTGCACTTTCGCGCCCTTGACGGCAGCGGGATCGCCCTTGTTCTTCTCGCCATCCTTGACCGGAAGCACGGTCCAGTCGACCGCCTTGTTCAGGTGATCGGCCAGCTTTTCATGGCCGGGCAGCCCCTTCCATTCGGTCCACTGCGTCTCGGCGGCAATGGCCTGCGCGGCCTGCACCGCTTCCCATTCATCGGGAGAAACGACCGCGAGCAGGTTGGCGATTTGCACGAGGCGCGCGCCGGGAAACTGCGCGGAATCGAGCTTGCCAGGCTTGACCAGCGTCGATCCCAGCGTGGCTGGATGGATCGTGCGGGCGTGAAGCATGCCGGGCATCTTGACGTCGCCCACCCACACCGTTTCGCCAGCCACCTTGGGGCGGATCGACGGGTTCATCACTGGCTTGCCGATGATGGTGTAATCGGCCACCGGCTTCATCGGCGGTTCGCCCTTGACGAAATAGCCGAGCGGGCTGGTGAGATCGCCCATGACCTCGATGGTTAGCTTCAAGTCTTCACCGCGCACCAGATCGGCATAAGTGACGGACTTGCCGCCGCCAGCGATCACGCCCTCCTTCACGCTCAGTT
>JAZKBJ010000249.1:440-5752 GCA_040388685.1 Pseudomonadota bacterium | reverse complement strand
CACAGCAAGCTTGCGCGCGGCCAGTTCGAGTGCGGCTTCGCGCATCATCGCGGCAACCTTGCGCATGTTCTGCGCATACATCAGCAATCCAAACGTGCCGCCGCCATCGGGCGTCCGGTCCGTATCGCCCGAGACGACGGTGGTCATCGCGGCGAGCGGGACGCAGAGTTCCTCGGCGACGATCTGGCGGTAAGCGGTGTAGATGCTGCTCTGGCCGAAATCGCACTTGCCGGTTCGAAGAAGCACCGTGCCGTCGGCGTGGATTTCGATCCAGTTGGCGAAATTGGCGGCATCGGGCGTACCCGTCGCAGCCCTCGCCCGGCCCGCCGGAAGCGTGAGTGCGGCAACCAGCGCTCCGCTGGCACCGATGAAACCACGACGGCTGACCCCGGTCAGTTTCGCGCCATGGATCGTCATGTCATAGGTCACGCTCACTTTGCGCCTCCTTCGGCCATCAGGCGGGCGGCGCGGTGAGCGCCTTCGAGGATCGCGGCGTAGCTGCCGCAGCGGCACAGATGCGGCGATGGCCCCGACGTGGTCAGAGCCTCCTTGATGTCGGCATCGGTCGGTTTGGGATTGGCTTCGAGCAGTTCGTTAACCTTGATCATCATGCCGAACTGGCAGATGCCGCACTGCGGCACCTGCTCTGCGTCCCAGGCTTCCTGTACCGGATGCAGCTTGCCCTTCATCTGTTCAGGCGAAAGGCCCTGCTTTGCCGCCCATCGCGCGGGCAAGCCGTCGACAGTGGTGACTTCCTTGCCCTCGATTGCCGAGATCGGCGTCACGCAGGCGCGCATTTCCTCGCCATCGACCAGCACCGAACACGCGCCGCACTGCGCCATGCCGCAGCCGAACTTGGGCGTCATCACGTTCAGTTCGCCGCGCAGGACATAGAGGAGCGGTGTATCGGGCGAGGCCTTCACGTCGCGCTGCGTGCCATTGACCTTGAGTTTCGTCATGATGTTCTCCCCGGGGCGTTCAGCGACCGACGCGCGCAGCCAGCGCTGCCGGATAACGTTCCCCGCTCACTGTAAACCCATCAAGGATTCCGGCGATTTCCGCAAGGTCCGCTTGTGTCAGGGTGACCGTGGCACCGCCCACGTTTTCCTTGAGGCGAGACAGCTTGGTCGTCCCCGGGATCGGCGCGATCCATGACTTTTGCGCCAAGACCCACGCCAGCGCCACTTGCGCATTGGTGGCACCGAGACGGCTCGCGATCTGGCCGATCCGCTCCACCAGTTGCTGGTTGGCAGCACGGTTATCCGCTGAAAAGCGTGGAACGATGTTGCGGAAGTCGCTCGCATCGAGTTGCGTCTCTGTGGTGATCGCGCCGGTCAGGAACCCCTTGCCGAGAGGGCTGAACGGGACGAAGCCGATGCCGAGTTCTTCCAGCAACGGCAGGATTTCCGCCTCTGGCGCGCGCCACCACATCGAATATTCGCTCTGGAGCGCCGTCACCGGCTGCACCGCGTGCGCGCTGCGGATCGAATCAACGCCCGCTTCGGACAGGCCGAAGTGGCGCACCTTGCCCTCGGCAATGAGGTCTTTCACGGTGCCCGCGACGTCTTCCATCGCCACCGCCGGATCGACGCGGTGCTGGTAGAACAAGTCGACGTAGTCGGTGCGCAAGTGGCGCAGGCTGTTCTCGATCACGGTGCGGATGCGCGCAGGACTGCTGTCGAGGCCCTTGGTGTTGTCACCCTCGCGGAAGCCGAACTTGGTGGCGATGACGACCTTGTCGCGCATCGGCGCCAGCGCTTCGCCGACGATTTCCTCATTGAGCTGGCCATAGGCTTCGGCGGTGTCGAAGAAGGTCACACCAAGATCATAGGCTGCTCGGATCAGGGCAACGGCATCGCCGCGATCCTGCGCGGGGCCATAGCCGAACGTCAGCCCCATGCAGCCAAAGCCGAGGGCCGATACTTCAAGCCCCTGCCCGAGTGTGCGCTTGTCCATCTTCAAAAACTCCGAGCCACGACCGTCGCAGCGAAGTTCCTTCTACGCCATCGCATTCATATTGATTATCCGCTAATATCGGGATGAACTGATACCAAGGATTCATGAGTGGCCAAAAGCGAACTGGGCGATCTTGCCGCCTTTGCCATCGTAGCGGAGGAGCGCAGCTTCACCCGCGCCGCCGCCCGGCTCGGCACGTCGCAATCCGCGCTGAGCCATACGGTGCGCAGGTTGGAGGAGACGCTCGGCCTCAAGCTACTGGCCCGCACCACCCGGAGCGTCGGACTGACCGAAGCGGGGGCGCATCTGCTGGAAACGCTCGCACCCGCGCTTGGCGAAATTCGCACCCGGCTCGACGATCTCAGCCGCTTGCGCGAACGACCGGCAGGAAACGTGCGGATCACCTGCAGCCAACATGCAGCGCATACGCTGCTGTGGCCCGCGCTTGACGCCGTCATGGCGCGCTATCCCGATATCAATGTGGAACTTTCGATCGACGGGGCGCTGACCAATATCGTCACGGACCGTTTCGATGCGGGCGTACGGCTGGGCGAACAGGTGGAGCGCGACATGATCGCGGTGCGCATCGGGCCTGACTTGCGCATGCTGGTGGTCGGCGCTCCCGAGTATTTCGCCAGAGCAGGCAAGCCCCTCACACCGCGTGACCTGACCGAACACGATTGCATCAACATGCGCATGGCGACCAAGGGCGATCTCTATGCGTGGGAGTTCGAGAAAGACGGCCATGCCCTGCGCGTGCGCGTCGATGGGCGGCTGACCGTCAATGAATCGGAAACGTCGGTCAGAGCAGCCTTGGCAGGACACGGCCTCGCCTATGCGATGACGGATCGTATCCAGGATGAACTGGCCTCGGGCGCGCTAGTGGCGGTACTGGAAGACTGGAGTCCGCCGTTTGCCGGGCATCATCTCTATTACCCTGACCGCCGCAACCTTTCACCCGCGTTTCGCGTGGTGCTCGACGAGTTGAAGGCGCGCGCCGGTCCGAGCCATTGAGCGGACCGATAGGTTGTACCCGACGGTTTCGATTGGACGGTGCGGCCAATCGCCTGCACCGACGCTGCACCCGGGAAAAACCGGGACTGTGGAGAGCGAGCACCGGATGGCAAGGCACCGTACCCCGAGTTTCATGACCGGCATCTCGCTGCTGCTGCCGATCACGCTGACGACGATGGCAATCGTGCTGCTCGCCCCGGTCCTGCCGCAGCTGATGGCCGAGTTTTCTAGCGTTCCCAATCACGAATATCTCGTGCCGATGGTGCTGACCCTGCCCGCCTTATGCGTGGCGATCCTCTGCCCGTTCGCAGGCATTCTCGGTGACTATTTCGGGCGGCGACGCCTGCTGCTGGCCTCGTTCGTGATCTATGCCGTGGTCGGCGTGGCGCCGGTGTTCCTGACCGGAATCGTGCCTATCCTCCTATCGCGCGTCGGCGTGGGCATTGCCGAAGCGCTGATCTACGTGCTCTCGACGACTATGATCGCCGACTACTACAAGGGCACAGCGCGCGACCGCTGGCTGGCGGGACAGACCGCGTTCGCCTCGATCTCGGCGCTGGTGTTCTTCAATCTTGGCGGCGTGCTGGGTGAAGCGGGCTGGCGCGCACCGTTTTGGGTCTATGGCTCGGCGCTGGTAATGTTCGCGCTGGTCTGGATCTTTACCTGGGAGCCTGCAGGCGACGACAGCCCGGACGACGAAGCCGTAGCCGCGCCCCACAACCTGAGCTGGGCAGCGTTCCCATGGAGTCGGATGGCTCTAATCGCCGCGATCACGATCTACGGCTCGGTGTTCTTCTATACTGTGCAGATCCAAGCATCGAGCGGGCTTGCAACGCTCGGCCTTACCAGCACCGCGCGGATCGGTTTCCTGACGTCGGTTGCCAGCGTCGGTGTGCCGCTTGGTACTTTCATCTACTCGCGCATCGGACGCATGGGCGTGGGCAAGCTGGTGCTGGCCGAATTCGCGTTGCTCGCCACCGGCTTCCTGACGATGGGCAACACTAGCGACGTGACGGTCTTCCTTATCGGCTGCTTCATCAACCAGCTGGGCGCGGGCCTGCTTCTGCCTACCCTGCTTGTATGGGCGATGAGCATCCTGCCGTTCGAGGTGCGCAGCCGCGGCACGGGCTTCTGGCAATCGGCCTTTGCTCTTGGCCAGTGGCTCAGCCCGGTGGTCGTTACGTTCCTGTCACTGCGCAGCGGAGGACTGATGCAGGGCTTCCAGATGCTGGGCTATCTGGCAGCGGCAGGCGCCATAGGGGCCATGGCGGTCACAGGCGCGAACCGGAAATCTGCTTAGGAAAATTCGACCCGGACGCCGCCTGCCGCGCTCAGCCGATCAACAAACTCATCGGACAGCGGACGCGCAAATTCGAGACCCGCCTCTCCATTTTCCGTCCAGCGCAACCAGGTGGTAATCCGGGCAAGCCCTCCGAGCACGATTTTGACAGGTGCACCGATGGCCTGGCTACCTGCATAGCCCGCAACGCGGCAGCCATGGGCGGAAATATCCAGAAGCGATGCACCTTCGCCTGCAATTGCCGGGGCAATTTCAGCCCGGACAACAGTGTCACGGCGATCGCTGATCCGGCGCCCTTGCAGCCGCTCGATCGGGGGCTTGTGTGTCTGCAGCCTGTCCATCTACGCAGTTTAACCCGTTAAAGGTTAACGTTGCGTTTTCCATCAAGAGCTGCTGATGCTGGGCAGGTCGAGCCCCTCGCAAGACCAGCAGAGCTCAATGGATTTCGCCTGCCAACCTCACAAAATCGAGATTGCCTGCAGTCGGATCGCGGGTGCCGCCTCCGCTGCTACTTCTCGTGAGCAGCTTGTTGGATAGTCGTCTGAATTGGACTCAGAAGCCATGAGATGATCCGGCGCGACCCCGTGCGGATATCGGCGACCGCGTTGAGGCCCGAGGACAATCTGACCGGTTTGCCGTCCACGACCAGCGTGTTGCTGTCCAGGCGGATACGCACAACGTAAGTTGGGCCAAGTTTCTGGTCAGGCACCGCGTCTCGGCTGAGCGAGACCACCTTGCCCGGAATCGTGCCGTAGCGGGTAAAGGGAAAGGCATCGAGCTTGACCACGGCGGACTGGCCTTCCCGGACGAACCCGGCATCCTTGTTCAGCACCCGCGCCTCAATTTCGATGGCTTCATCAGATGGCACGATGACCATGAGTGTGCGCGCGGGCTCGACGACCCCGCCGATTGTGTGGACCGCCAGTTGCTGCACGGTTCCGTCCTCGCTGGCATAAAGCCGCTGCAGACCGGAAATGCGGGTCGCCTTGGTCACTTCCTCGCGCTTGAGGATCGCGTCGCTCTGCGCGACAGCCAGATCGGC
>JAZKBJ010000249.1:0-430 GCA_040388685.1 Pseudomonadota bacterium | reverse complement strand
CGCAATGCGGCGCGCCTGTTCGCGCGTCTGGTCGATCTGCCGGGAAAGTTTGGCGGCTTCGGACAGGCCGCGCGCATGTTGCGCAGAGGCGACGTCACGGTCTCCCGCCTCCGACCGGCGCTGGCGTTGCAGCTCCAGCAAGCGCAGGCCCGGCGCGTAGCCCTTCTGGTCGAGCCGGTTCATCGCATCGAGTTCATGATCGAGGATGGGTATGGTGGCGTCGAGTTTCGCACGTGTCGCTTCCGCCGCGTCGGCATCGGAGAGTGACGAGCGGCGGGCAGCTGCAAGCCCCGCTACGCTTGAGAGCACTTCTCCGACTTGCGCTTCGACCAGACGGCGCTGCGTCTCCGCGATTTCCGGCGGCGTGCCGGGTGGCGAGACGAAGTTCACCTGCTGGCCAGACCCGGACAGCGCATCGGCAATCGCCAGC
>JAZKBJ010000248.1:25996-39885 GCA_040388685.1 Pseudomonadota bacterium | reverse complement strand
CCGCCTTCATTCCGCCCTTCAGCGGTGCATCCTGGCGCTTCTTCAGTTCGTCGGTGCCACTCCCCCCGCCGTAATCGAGCGTGATGTCAGGCGCGGCCAACGCTGCAATGGCATCGGCATCCTTGTCGCGCACGGCGGCGGCAAGCGACTGGCGGAAAGCTGGCCAACCGGGCGCGGCGGAACAATCGTCGCGGGGGGCGTAGGACTTGCCGGAAAGGGCGGCAGGTGCGGCACTGCTGGCAATCTCGGAGGGCTGGGCTTCGGGAATATCGGAGGGCGCGGCGCTGGCGTTCGGCGGCGAAGGCATCGCACTGGCCGTGCGTTCCGGCGCGGGCGCGGCATCCTGCCCGCAGCCTGTCAGGGCAAGCCAGATTGCCGTTGTCAGGAGTTTGCCCGCGTCCCTGTTCATTCCGTGCCCGCGTCTCCTTCGGCAGCCGCAATCGCCGCCAGCGCTACAGGTTCGGCATAGCGCGGTGCGGATTCGACCAGCGGCACTTCTTCTACCTCACGCTTGCCGATTTCGATATGCTTGTCCTTCAACCGGCGTCCGGCAGATAGCACATTGCGTTCGAAGCTGCCGACGAACTTGTTGTAGTTCGTCACCGCGCTGTCGAGGCCATTGCCCACGCGCTTGAGGTGTTCCGCAGCAACGGCAAGGCGGTCATACAATTCGCCGCCCATGCGCCCGATTTCGCGGGCCTCGCGCGCCAGACCATCCTGTCGCCACACTTGCGCGACGGTGCGGGCGATGGCGACAAGGTTGGTCGGGCTGGCCAGCAACACGCGGCGCTCGAAGGCGAAGTCCCACAGGTTTGGATCGCGCTCCAGCGCGGCGGCGATGAAGTGTTCGCCCGGCACGAACATCAGCACGTAGTCGGGCGCTTCCTCGAACTGGCTCTGGTAGGATTTCGCGCCCAGCGTCTGGATGTGGTTGCGCATCGATTGCACGTGAGCGTTCAGCGCGATCTTGCGGGTGTCGTCATCCTCGGCCTCGAACGCATCCTGGTAGGCGTTGAGCGATACCTTGGCGTCAATCACCAGCAGCTTGTTGCCGGGCACCCGCACGATCGCATCGGGGCGCAAGCGGCCCTCGTCGGTATCGACCGAGTGTTCGGTGACGAAATCGGTGTGTTCGGCAAGGCCGCACTGTTCCAACACATTGCGCAGTTGCAGTTCGCCCCAGCGCCCGCGTGTTTTCGGACCATTGCGCAGGGAGTTGCCAAGCTGCGCGGCGGCGGCGCGCACCGCTTCCTGCCCGTCGCGCATCGATTGGATTAACCCGGTCAGGTTGCCGAACGCATCGACGCGCTCCTTCTCCAGCTTGCCAACCTGCTCCTCATAGCTGCGCAGCCGCTGATCGACCGGTGAGAGCAGCGCTTTCAGCCGTTCCCCGCTGGTTTTCTCGCTCTCGTCGAAGCGGGCCTGCGCGCGGGCGAGGAAGCTCTCTTGCGCCTTCTCCAGCACCTTGTTGCCCGCGTTCTCGAACTCCTTGCGCAGCACTTCCTGCGCCTCGATCAGCATGCGCTTCTGTTCGGCAAAGTTCTCGGCGTCGGCCTTGAGCCGCTCCAGCGCGGTGCCAAGCGCCTCACGGTCGGCGCGCACTTGCGCCAGTTCGGCCCGCACCACAGCCGCATCGGCGGCCTGCTGGCGCGCCGTGGCCAGTGCCGGGGCCAGCTCATCGCGGTGACGACGCACCTCGCTAAGTTCAGCGGCGAGCGCGTCCATCGCGCGCACCCGCTCGCTCATCCCGGCAAGATCGACAGTCATCGCCTTGACCGTGCCTTCATGCGCCTTGGCATCGGCATCGCGCGCATCGTGCCGCGCGCGCCATTCCGCGACGGGGCGCGAGCCGAGGAACCAGCCGAGACCGATTCCGGCAAGCAGGACAAGAATGACGACAAGAATCAGGGCAGTGTCCACGCTTGCTCCAAAAAAGAACGAAGCATGAACTTATCCCGTCAGGCCGCGCGTTGCAACCAACCTTGGCCGGTTATCCGCGCTTGATCGGACCTCAGGCGACCTTGCGCAGCTTTTCCAGCTTCTTGATTGCCATGTTGCGCTTCAGGCGCGAGAGGTGGTCGATGAAGAGGATACCTTCGAGGTGGTCCATCTCGTGCTGCAGGCAGGTTGCCATCAGCCCGTCCATGTCCTGCTCGTGGGGCTTGCCGTCAAGGTCCTGCCAGCGTGCGCGGATGCGCGAGGGGCGCTCGACATCGGCGTAGATCTCGGGGACCGAGAGACAGCCTTCCTGATAGATCGTGTGCTCTTCCGAAGGATCGAGGATCTCGGGATTGATGAACACCTGCGGCTCGCGCTTGGTCGGCGTGTGATGGTGATGGTGGCCATCGTGATCGCAGGCGACCGGCTCTGCGTCCGGGTCTTCGGGCTGAAGATCGATCACCAGCACGCGCAGCGGCACGCCCACCTGAATCGCGGCGAGACCGATGCCGGGGGCATCGTACATCGTCTCGAACATGTCTGACACGAGCGTGCGAAGCTCGTCGTCGAACTTTTCGACGGGGACGGAGACCTGCTTCAGGCGCGGGTCGGGAACTTCAAGGATTTCGAGAATGGCCATGAGCGCCAGATAAGAGAGATGGCGCGGAGTCGCAAGGGCCGGACGCGGCCACTTTTCCGCTCACCTGCGCCTTTCCGTTGCTCCCCCGCGCAGGCGGGGGCCGCAGGCCTCATGGCGCATTGCTTCAGGTGTTCGCGTTGGGACCAAGGCCCCCGCCTGCGCGGGGGAGCAAACAAAGCTAGGGACTACCCCACCGGCCTTCTCGCCCGCAGCGCTTGCGCCAGCGTGCCCTCGTCCAGATAATCCAGTTCGCCGCCCACTGGCAGGCCATGCGCCAGTTGCGTCACGCGCACGGTCATGCCTTCGAGCCGTTCGGCGATATAGTGCGCGGTGGTTTGGCCTTCCAAGGTGGCATTCATCGCCAGCACCACTTCGTCCACGCCGCCCTGGCCCACCCGGTCGAGCAGCTTGCCGATGGTCAGGTCCTCGGGCCGCACGCCTTCGAGCGCGGATAGCCTCCCGCCCAGAACGTGATACTTGCCGGTGAACAGCCGCGCGCGGTCGAGCGCCCAGAGGTCGGCCACTTCCTCGACCACGCAGATCGAGCGGATGTCGCGGCGCGGATCGGCGCAGATGCCGCAGGGGTTGGTGGTGTCGACATTGCCGCAGGTGTCGCATTCGACCAGCAGTTCCTGCACCTGGCGCAGCGCGTTCAGCAGTTGCTCCAGCGCGGTGTCGCGCCGCTTGATCAGCCACAGCACCGCGCGCCGGGCCGAACGCGGCCCCAGCCCCGGAAGGCGGGCCAATGCGCCCGATAATGCCTCGATCTCTTGCGATGCCATCGCAGCACAGATAGGGGCGGGAGCGGCAAACGGAAGGGCATTTTCCAGCTTATGCGCATCATCTTCATGGGAACGCCTGATTTCGCGGTGCCGACGCTCGAAGCGCTGGTGGCCGCAGGGCATGAGGTGATTGCCGCCTATAGCCAGCCGCCGCGCCCGGCGGGCCGGGGCAAGAAGCTGCAACCCTCGCCGGTGCAACTGGCGGCAGAAGTGCATGGCATTCAAGTGCGCATGCCGGTTTCGCTCAAAGGCGCGGACGAGCAGGCGGCGTTTGCGGCCCTGAATGCCGATGTGGCGGTAGTCGCGGCCTATGGCCTGATCCTGCCGCAAGCGGTGCTCGAAGCGCCGCGCCTTGGCTGCCTCAACGTCCACGGCTCGCTCCTGCCGCGTTGGCGCGGGGCGGCGCCGGTGCAGCGCGCGATCCTCGCGGGCGATGATCTGACGGGCGTCACGATCATGCAGATGGAGCGCGGGCTGGATACCGGGCCGATGCTCGCCAAGGTGGAAACGCCGGTGGCAGGAAAGACGGCGGGCGAACTCACCACGGAACTGGGGCAGAAGGGCGCGGCCTTGATGGTGCAGGTCCTGGGCGATCTTCCGGCATATCCCGCGCAAGTCCAGCCGGAGGAGGGCGTGACTTATGCCCACAAGATCGAAAAGGCCGAAAGCCGTCTGGATTTCACGCGATCGGCAATCGAGGTAGAGCGGCAAGTCCGCGCTTTTGCGCCGGTGCCGGGGGCGTTCTTCGAACTTGCAGGGGAGCGCTTTCGCGTACTGGCGGCGGACGTGGCGGACGTGGCGGACGGCGCAGGCGCAGCGGGCGCGACGCTGGATGATTCGCTGACAATCGGCTGCGGTTCCGGTGCCATCCGGCCGACGCTGATCCAGCGCGCGGGCCGCCCGGCTATGGATACTGCGTCGTTGCTGCGTGGACGGGCTGTTCCCGCTGGAACGGTGTTGGGATGATGTCGGCGCGTGTGCTTCGACAGGCTCAGCACGAACGGATCGGTGGTGTTGGTCCTGCAGAAATTCCGTTCATCCCGAGCTTGTCGAAGGATGCGCGCGGATGACCCGTTTCGCGCTCACGCTCGAATGGAACGGCGCTGGCTATGCGGGCTTCCAGCGCCAAACGCACAGTCCATCGGTGCAGCAGGCGGTCGAGGAAGCAGCGTTCGGCGTGACGGGTGAGGAGGTGCGGCTTCATGCCGCCGGGCGCACCGATGCCGGGGTTCACGCGCTGGGAATGCGCGCGCATTTCGATCTGTCGCGCCGCTTCGACCCGTTCCGCATGGCGGGCGCGCTCAACGCGCATCTGATGAAGGCGGGGCACAGCGTTGCGGTGCTCGATTGCGTCGAGGTCGGAGAGGACTGGCATGCGCGGTTTTCCTGCACGGGGCGTGCCTATGAATACCGCATCGTCAATCGCCGCGCGCCGCTGACGCTCGATGCGGGCAAGGCGTGGCGCATCTCCCGCCCGCTCGATGCAGCAGCGATGCACGATGCTGCGCAGGCGCTGATCGGGCTGCACGATTTCACCACGTTCCGCTCTGTCCATTGCCAGTCGGCCAGCCCGGTCAAGACGCTCGACCGGCTTGCCGTGCGGCGTGAAGGCGAGCGCGTGATCGTGGAGGCGGCGGCGCGCAGTTTCCTGCACCATCAGGTGCGCTCGATGGTCGGGTGCTTGGCCATGGTCGGGCAGGGGCAATGGTCGAAGGCCGATCTGGTCGATGCGCTTGAGGCAAAAGACCGTTGCAAACTGGGACTGAACGCCCCACCTGATGGGCTCTATTTTGTAAAAGCCCTTTATCCCGGAGAGTAAGATGACCCAGCTTCGCGGCCAGCAAATTGTGTCGAAACTCGATGCCGACGGCACGCTGACCGTGGAGCTTGCGGATCATGACGTGCCAACGCCGACCGGCACCCAGGTAGTGATCCGGGTGGAAGCGGCGCCGATCAATCCGTCCGACCTCGGCCTGCTGTTCGGCCCTGCCGATATCGCGGGCGCCACGTTCACGCCCGGCAAGATCGTCGCGCGCATGCCCGAACCGGCCGTTCGCGCGATGCAAGCGCGCCATGGCATGGCGATGCCCGTTGGCAATGAAGGGGCGGGCACAGTGGTTGCGGCGGGTGAGGCTCCCGAGGCGCAGGCGCTGCTGGGCAAGCGCGTGACCTGTTTTCCCGGCGGCATGTATGCGACTTATGCGGTGGCCGACGCGCGCATGTGCTTGGAACTGGGCGACGATATCAGCGCAGAGCAGGGCGCATCGGCTTTCGTCAATCCGCTCACCGCACTGAGCTTTACCGAGACGATGCGCCACTATGGCCACAAGGCGCTGGTCCATACGGCGGCAGCGTCGAACCTCGGGCAGATGCTGGTCAAGATCTGCCAGGCCGATGGCATCCCATTGGTGAATATCGTTCGCAGTGACGCACAAGTCGCCATCCTGAAGGCCATTGGTGCCGAACATGTCGTCGACAGCTCGAAGGACACATTCCTTGCCGATCTGGCAGCGGCGATCGGTGCCACCAAGGCGACGATGGCGTTCGATGCCATCGGCGGCGGCAAGCTGGTCAGCCAGATCCTGACAGTGATGGAGCAGGTTTCGAACTCGGGCGCTGCCTACAGCCGCTATGGTTCCAATGCCCCCAAGCACGCGTTCATTTATGGCGCGCTGGACATGTCGCCCACCGTGCTGACCCGCAATTTCGGCTTCGTCTGGGACGTTTCGGGCTGGCTGCTGACGCCGTGGCTCGGCAAGTTCGGGCCGGAGATCGCCGAGAAGATGCGCCAGCGTGTGCTTGCGGAACTGACCACGACGTTCGCGAGCAGCTACAAGGCGCGCGTGACGCTGGAGCAGGCGCTGAGCCGGGAAGCTGCTACGGATTACAACGCACGGCGCACGGGCGAGAAGTATCTGATTACGCCGAATGGGTAACACATTGCGCATTGCCCACCTCCAACCCCTCCCGCAAGCGGGAGGGGAGCGAGACTTGCACTTCTGCAAGAAGCGTTAGTCGCAGCGGGGTGGGCTTGCGACCTTGCCTTTAAACAAGAAGGGCCCCTGCGATTGCGGGGGCCCTTCTTGTTTCAGCACTTCGCGCCGGAACTCAACCCCGGTGCGCGACGCTTTCGGGCAAGTCCTTGCCGAACACGCGCTGGTAGTATTCCGCCACCAGCACTCGCTCGGTCTCATCGCACTTGTTTAGGAACGAGAGGCGGAAGGCGAAGCCGATGTCGTTGAAAATCTTGCTGTTCTGCGCCCAGCTGATGACCGTGCGCGGGCTCATCACGGTGGAGATGTCGCCACCTACAAAGCCCTGACGCGTCAGGTTCGCCACGCGCACCATGTCGGTCACGATCTTCGGATCGAGCTCGGGCATCTTCTTCGACACGATCTCGACCTCGGTCGATTCGGCCAGATAGTTGAGCGCGACGACGAGGTTCCAGCGGTCCATCTGGCCCTGGTTGATCGCCTGCGTGCCGTGATACAGCCCCGAAGTATCGCCAAGGCCGACCGTGTTGGCGGTGGCGAACAGGCGGAAATGGGGGTTCGGGCGGATCACGCGGTTCTGGTCGAGCAGGGTGAGCTTGCCCTCGGTTTCCAGCACGCGCTGGATCACGAACATCACGTCCGGGCGGCCCGCGTCGTATTCGTCGAACACCAGCGCGGTCGGCGTCTGCAGTGCCCACGGCAGCAAGCCTTCGCGGAATTCGGTGACTTGCAGGCCATCGCGCAGCACGATCGCGTCACGCCCGACAAGGTCGATACGGCTGATGTGCGCGTCAAGGTTGATGCGGATGCACGGCCAGTTGAGGCGCGCGGCAACCTGTTCGATGTGAGTCGACTTGCCCGTGCCGTGATAGCCCTGCACCATCACGCGGCGGTTGTAGGCAAAGCCCGCAAGGATCGCCAATGTGGTGTCCGGGTCGAACACGTAGGTGGTGTCGATATCGGGCACGCGTTCGTCCGCGCGCGAAAACGCTGGGACTTTCATGTCGATGTCGATGCCGAAGGTCTCGCGGACATCGATTTGCGTGTCGGGCGCGGCGAGCACGGTCGTCGCGTGGTTGTTCGGAATGTCGCTCATCGCTGCCCCGCCTATACGGGCGCGCGCGAGGCTGCAATAAGGTTTCAGGGCACCTGTCCGATAGAATGGGAGAAATTCGTTGAAGCTCTACGGCGCGCTGCTTTCGCCCTTCGTCCGCAAGATCGCGGTTACGCTATCTGAAAAGGGCATAGCCTATCAGATGGCGCGGGGCGGCCCCGGCAGCACCGATGCGGAATTTCTGGCGTGTAGCCCGCTGGGCAAGATTCCGGCAATCGATGATGGCGGCTTCACGCTCGCCGATTCGACCGCCATCGCGGTCTATCTCGATGCGCAGTACCCGCAGCCACGCCTGATCCCCGACGATCCGCAATTGCGCGGCAAGGCCGTATTCTGGGACGAGTTCGCCGATACGGTATTGGCCGCGTCAGGCCTCAAGGTCCTGTTCAACCGGTTGGTCGGGCCGAAACTGCTCCGGGTCGGCGGAGACGAGGCCGTTGCGTTGCAAGGCGAAGCCGAGTTGCCGCGCTGGACCGACTGGTTCGAATCGGTCGTGCCTTCGCAGGGCTGGCTGCTGGGTGACACCTTCAGTCTTGGCGATATTGCGATAGCCTCGACGTTCCGGACGCTAGCCTACGTCGGGCATGGTGTTGACGCGAACGCCCGTCCGGCGACGGCGGCGTGGTATGCGCGTGTTACGTCGCGGCCAGCATGGATGGCGGTTGCGGAAATCGAGGAGCCGATTGCCGAACGCATCATGGCGATGTGACTGCCAGGGCACGCGCCCGGTCGCTCCAGCGGTGCGGCCTGACGCAGAGGCTGCGCAGTTTCGCTCGCGCGGGAACAGAATGCCCAAGCGCCGCTGTTTTGCAATGCTGACGGGGAAGTCCACCGGAGAGGAGACGACGACATGACCTATATCGACGGATTCGTGCTGGCCGTGCCCACTGCCAATCGCGACAAGTACGAAGAGATCTGCCGCAAGTTCGATTCGATGATGATCGATCGCGGCGCGCTGCGTGTGGTCGAGGCTTGGGGCGATGATGTTGCCCACGGCAAGCGCACCGACTTCTACCGCGCCACCGAAGCCACCGCCGAAGAAACGATCGTGTTCAGTTGGGTCGAGTGGCCTGACAAAGCCACGCGCGACACAGCACACGAATGGATGAAGACGTCGTTCCCGCAGGATGAGATGCCGACGGAAATGCCGTTCGACGGCGCACGGATGATTACGGGTGGCTTCACCACCTTTCTCTCGTTGGGAGCCGAAAAGTGAGCAAACCGGTCCCGTTCTGCTGGTACGAACTGATGACCAGCGATGCCGATGCGGCTTCCGGCTTCTATCATGCCGTGACGGGGTGGAAGGTGCATCCTCGGCAAGCGGGTTCAGCGATGGACTATCGCATGATCGAGGCCGCCGATGGCGCGATGATCGGTGGTGTGCTCGGCTTGACTGCGGCGATGCAGGACGGCGGCGCGCGGCCCTGCTGGCTGCCCTATCTTGCCGTCCCGGACATCGACGCGGGGCTTTCGGCAATGCTGGAAGATGGCGCGCGCACGATCATGCCGCGCACCGACATCCCCCAGGGCAGCTTTGCCATGATCGCCGATCCCCAAGGCGCGCCGCTCTATGTGATGCAGCCGCGCCCGCCCGAGGGCCAACCCGATGCCCGCAGCGAAGCGTTCAAGGCCGATGGCGTCGGCCACGCGCGCTGGAATGAACTGGCCACGAGTGACCCAAACGCAGCCAAGGCCTTTTACGCCAAGCACTTCGGCTTTGAATTCAACAACGTGATGCCGATGGGCGAGGCGGGTGATTACGCTTTCATCGATTTTGATGGCGTTGCGCTGGGTGCGGTCATGCCGGTCATGGACCCGGCGCGCCCGCCATCGTGGCTCATCTACTTTGGCGTGGCTTCGGTCATGGCGGCCAAGTCTGCCATTGAACAGGCAGGCGGCAGCGTGATGATGGGGCCGCACGAAGTGCCCGGCGGCGACTGGATCGTCGTCGCCACCGATCCGCAAGGCGCCACGTTCGGTGTCGTCGGTCCGAGGGGAGAGTGACCATGTCCAAGCAGATCGCGCCGCTCACCTTGTGCCTGTGGTATGACGGTGATGCCGAAGAGGCTGGGCAGTTCTACGCCCAAACGTTTCCCGACAGCCACGTCGATGCGATCACGCGCGCGCCGTCCGACTTTCCCGGCGGCAGCGAAGGCGTGGTTCTGACCGTGGAATTCACCGTGCTCGGTGCCAAGTGCATCGGCCTGAACGGCGGGCCGATGTTTCGGCATAGTGAGGCATTCTCGTTCCAGGTGGCCACCGACACGCAGGAAGAAACAGACCGCTATTGGGCTGCCATCGTCGGCAATGGCGGCGAGGAAAGCGCTTGCGGCTGGTGCAAGGACAAGTGGGGCCTGTCGTGGCAGATCACCCCGCGCGCGCTGAGTTCGGGCATGGCGGACCCTGACCCTGCCGTGCGCAAACGTGTGTTCGAAGCGATGATGACGATGCGCAAGATCGACATTGCGGCAATTGAGGCGGCAGCGAGAGGAGAGGGCTGATGCTCAGGCTGCACGGACATCCGTTTTCATCGTACACATGGAAAGCGTTGATACCGCTTTATGCCAACGGCACCGCGTTCGAGTTCGTGGTCACGGACGGGGGCAAGCCGATGTCCGAGCAACTCCCCGGCAAAGCCCATCCCGGCGGGCACATCCCCGTACTGGAAGATGGAGATGCAGTGGTCATCGAGGCGACGTCGATCGTCGAGCATCTGGCGGTTCACCATCCCGGCATCGCGCCGCTGATCCCGGCAGACCCGGCAGAGGCGGTGGTGGCGCGCATGCTCGACCGGGTGTTCGATAACTATGTGATGGCCAACATGCAGCGGGTTGTCGCGGCCCACTTCGTCAGCCGAGACAAGCCGGAGCTTGGCTTGCGCGAGACGCCCGACGCGAGCGAGATCGCTGCAGGCAAGGCGCGGCTCCGCCAGGCTTATGTCTGGCTGGAGCGCTGGCTGGGCGATAACCGTTTGCCGCCCCATGTGAGCATCGTCACCTGCGCTGCGGCGCCAAGTCTGTTCTATGCCGACTGGATCGAGCCGATCGGCCTGGAACACGAGCGCTTGCGGGCGTTGCGCGCCGAATTGCTTGCCTTGCCTGCGGTGGCGCGCTGTGTTGATGACGCGCGGCCATTCCGCGCCTATTTTCCCTTGGGTGCGCCCGACCGGGATTGAGAGGATCTCCGATGAACGAATTGTCGATCAACCGCTACATCGCCGCGTCGCCTGCCAAGGTCTGGGACGTTCTCGTCAACCGCCAGACCGAATGGTGGTGCCCGAAACCGTGGTATATCACCATCGTCGAGCAGGATCGCCGTCCCGGTGGCCGCAGCGCGATGATCATGCACGGGCCCGATGGCGAGGAAGTGCCGCAGGACGGCATCTATCTCGCGTGGCATGAAGGCCACGGCTTTGCCGCGACCGATGCGGTAACGGTCGATCTGATGCCGGCCGGACCGTTCATGATCGGTATCTGGGAAATCGCACCCGAAGGTGATGGCACGCGCTATACCGCCAGCGCGCGGCACTGGACCGAAGAGGCCATGCGCCAGCATGCGGAAATGGGCTTCGAGGACGGGTGGGGCGCGTGCGCGGACCAATTGAAGGCGCTCTGCGAAGCCGATTGACGCTGGCATGCGCGAAGCGCAATCTCGCCCAGGTTGAGCCCGCAGAAGGCTTGACGGATAAGTGGGTCGCCAGCCTTCGGCACGGAGAGCGGCGATGGGAGATGTCTTGCGAAACGCGCCGCAACTGGCGGGCTTCGATACGGATGAATGGAACGCGCTGAGCGTACACGCTGCCGCCTTTGCCGTGGCGGAGGGGGAAACCCTTTTCCGTCAGGGCGATGCGCCGGGCGCGCTCTATCTGGTCGAGCGCGGCGCGCTGGAAATCACGACCCGGCTGCCGGGTGATGAAGCCGCCGTCATGTCCGCGATCCGTCCGGGCGAGATGGTGGGCGAATTCGCGCTGCTCGACGATGGCCCTCGCTCCGCCCACGTCCGGGCGCTGGAGGATACCGCCGGTATTGCCGTGTCGCGTGGCCGGTTTCTCGCCCTGCTTGCCGATAGAACGCCGTGGGCCATGCGGCTCGGCATGGCGCTGCGCCGGCTTGTGGCTTCGCGCACCCGCGCCACGCTGGGGCGGATCGTCGCCGAAGGCATGTTCGATCCGGGGGCCTTGCGCCAGCTTCATGCCGGGCCGAAACCGGTCGCGGCCAAGGGCGACGTGGCGGCGCTGCTGCGCAGTCTCCCGCGCCTTGGCGATGCAGACGGGGTTTCCGCGCACGGACATCTGCATTCGGTTGCCGCTGGCGGCACCGTGGCCGAACCGGGCGAGGCGCAGGACGGGCTTCACCTGGTTCTGCGCGGTGCGGTGCGGGCAGGGGTGGTCCGGGGCGCGATGCAGGAGCAGGTCTTCGTGTTCGGTCCGGGATGCTTCGTCGGGCTGACTGGCCACAGCGACGGGCGGGGCCAGCCCCTGCTGGTCACGGCGGCGGAGGACTCGTTGCTGCTGCACCTGCCCAAGGTCACGCTCGCCAAGCTTGAGCGCGAAAGGCCGCCGTGGCTGCCCGCACTTCATGCAGCAATGGGCCGTCAACTGGTGCAGGACCAGCGCAAGGCCAACCGCCATCTTGGCCGCTCGCTTGCTCTCACCCGCTTCAACCATGCCGGGGAGAGCATCTGATGTGCCGCATCCTCAGCTATCTCGGCTCGCCGGTTCTGCTTGAAAACCTGCTTTACGCACCGGATTCCTCGCTGCTCAACCAGACCATCGGCGCGCAGATGCTGCACATGCTGAACCTTGCCGGTTTCGGCATGGCGGCATGGGATGAAGGCACCCGCGATCCGCACACGCCGTTCCGCTATCGCACCACCCAGGTCGCCCTGTTCGACCGCAACCTCAAGGCACTGGCGGCAAAGCTGCAGCCCTCGGCGCTGCTCGCGCATATCCGGGGCGTGCCCTACAATTCGGCGGTTCAGGTCAACGACCAGAACTGCCACCCCTTCCGCTTTGAAGGCCTGCCGCTGTCCATGGCGCACAACGGCGATCTGGCGGGCTTTCGCGACATGCGCTTTGATCTTGCGGCTTACATCCGGCCAGAATTCGCGCGCCAGATCCAGGGCTCGACCGACAGCGAATGGATCTATGCGCTGGTCGTCTCGGCGCTCGCCGATCCTGCGGCGATCAACGAACCGGACGCCATACTCGCGGCGATCCGGCGGGCGCTTGGCATCCTGCGCGAGGTGCGGGCGCGCCACGGCATCACGCGGTCAAGCTCGGCCAACCTGATGTTTTGCGACGGGGTAAATCTTGTCGCGGTGCGCTTCACGTTCGATTTCGGCCGGTTCGATGCCGGGCAATTGCAGGGCACGACCGAATATCTGTCGATGTGGTACACGTTCGGCCGCGACTACGGCCTGCACGACGGCGAATGGAAGCTGACCGGCGGAGCCGCGGGCGCCGACAGCGTGATCGTCGCCTCCGAACCGCTTACCCGCGATTTTGCCACCTGGATCGAAGTGCCTGAATATTCGGCGCTTCTCGTCCGCCGCGAGGGATTGCGTCGCAGAGCGGAGATACATGCGCTGGAAGTCTGACCCGCGAATGCTATCGTCCACGCTCCTTTGAAAGGGGACATTTCCATGAGCCTGTTCGATTCGATCCTTGGCCAGGTCGCCAGCAACGTTGACGTCAAGAATCTCGCCGCGAAGGTCGGGATCGACCCCGATCAGGCCGAAAGCGCTATTGCCGCGCTCGCTGCCGGTCACCAGTCGAAGGGTGATACGATCGAGACTGCCGCCGCCAACACCGGCCTCGATGCTTCCAAGCTTCAGGAAATCGTTGGCCACATTGGCGGCGAAGGCGCGCTCGGCAGCTTTGCGTCGATGCTCGGCCAGCATCCCGATGCCTTGCAGAAGGTTGCGGGGTTCCTCGACAAGGACGGTGACGGCAATCCGATCAACGACATTGCCGGTATGGCCAAGGGCCTGTTCGGCGGCTAACGCGCTTCCATGCTGGACGCTGCGCTTTCCCTGATGATGCTTGCCGCCATCGCCCTTGTCGGCGGTGCGGTGTTTCTGTTTCGGCGGGGAGAGCGCAAGCGTCCGGTTCTGATGCTGACGTTGACCGGTGTGATGATCATGAATCTGATCATCTGGACCCTGCCGGACAAGGGTGGGTCCACGCTGGCAGGCCAGGCCAGCGCAGGACCCCAACAGTAATCAGCCCAGTTCGATGCATCCGCCATCGACGCAGAGATCCACGCCATTGATAAAGCCGGCCTCCTCGCTGGCAAGGAAGAGCACGGCGCGCGCCACTTCCTCCGCCGTGCCCATCCGGCCTATCGGAACGACCGACGACAGCATGTCGCGCATGCCCTGAATTTCCTGCCGCCGCCGCTTCTGCTCGGCAATCAGTACTG
>JAZKBJ010000248.1:22684-25986 GCA_040388685.1 Pseudomonadota bacterium | reverse complement strand
CTCCGCGCTTGCATCGCGCTTGAAGATTTCGGTGTCGGTCGGGCCGGGGCTGACCATGTTCACGCGGATGCGGCGTGGTAGCAGTTCCTTGCCGACGATCCGCGCCATCGCGCGCAGGCCAGCTTTGGCCGCCGCATAGGCGACATTGCCCGGCACCGCCGCCACCGATCCGATAGATCCGGTGATCACGATCGACCCGCCATCGCGCATCAAAGGCAGCGCCTGCTGGATCGCGAAGAATGCGCCGCGCAAGTTGACGCTTTGGATGCCGTCCCAGAATTCCGGGGTGACGTCTGGCACCATGGCAAAGCCGCCGACGCCCGCGTTGACGAACAGCACATCGATGCCGCCCAACGCGTCCTCGATTTCGGCGAGCGCCGCTGCGGTCTGGTCAAGGTCTCCCATGTCCGAGCGGATGCAGAGCGCGTCGAGTTCCTCGGCGACCTCGCGCAAGGTTTCGGCATTGCGCCCGGTGACGGCCAGCTTCGCGCCCTCGGCAGCGAACATGCGCGCGGCGGCGCGGCCGATCCCGGCGTTGCCGCCAAGGATCGCCACGCACTTGTTGTCGAATCGCATCGCTTCAGAACATCGTGTTGGTGTTGGCGGCGGATTCGGGCACAGGTGAGAGCACGTCCCAGTGTTCCATCACCTTGCAGCCCTGAACACGGAAGATGTCGACCACGGCAAAGCCGCGTTTGGCTGCCGCATCGCCCGCCTCGTTCCAGCCGTGGCTGTGCACGGCGACGATATTGCCGTCGGCGATGATGCGGTGGATCGTGGTCTTTTGCGTGGGATTGTTCGCCACGAACGGTTCGAGGAAGGCAATCGCGGCATCACGGCCGGTGGCGGCAAAGGGGTTGTGCTGGATGTAGCCTGGATCGACCCACTTTTCGAACGCGGGGCGCACCTTCTTCTGGATGTAGAATTCATCCATGAACTGGCTGACGACCTGCTTGGGCTTGAGCCTGCACTTTTCGGCGTGCGCGGCGGTGGTGGTGAGCGCAAGGGCAATTGCTGCGGAAATCAGGCGCATCTGGTTCTCTCCCTTCAAAACATGCTGTTCGAGTTTACCGGCTTTTCCGGCACATCCTGGATCACGTCCCAGTGTTCGACGATCATCCCGTTCGCGCAACGGAAGATATCGACGACGGCCAAGCCCGCGTCGCCCGGCCAGCGCTCGACGTGGGTATGGACGATCACGTGATCGCCATCGACGAAGCTGCGGTGGATGGTCTGGCGGGCATCCGGCGATTCGATACGCACGCGATCGAGGAAGCGCTTGAGCGCTGCAACGGAAGGTTCGGCCAGCGAACTGTGCTGCACATATTCAGGCGCGATGTAGCGGTCCACCGCGCCGCTATCCATGGCGATAAGGACCTTGTTATACATCTCGATCACGAGGTCGTGGCAAGCCTGTTCATCCGCTGTGCGGGCCATTGTCGCTCTCCCCTTTATTTATAACAATTGGTAGGGTATGCCTTGCGTCAAGAAGGCCGTCAAAGCCTCATTTTCATGGATTGGGAGATATGATGACCCGCGCTGAGCTTTACGCCGTGCTCGACCGCTTCCTCGCCGCGCTGAACGCGCGCGATCCCCTTTCGCTCGATTGGGCGCCGGGTGCGCACCACAGCGAAAACAACGTCATGCTCGAAGTCGGTGACGGCGTGTGGGGCACGATCGACCGGCTGGGTGACTATCAGCTGCGCTTTGCCGACGAGAAGACGGGACAGGTGGGTTATTTCGGCACGGTCATCGAACCGATCGAGGAATCGGCGTTCACGCTGCGCCTAGGCGTCAATGCTGCAGGCCAGATCGCGGAATGCGAGATGCTGATTGTCCGTCAGTCCGACAGCGGCATCAAGTTCGAGAACTGCCGCTACTGGGACAAGCCGATCCTGCACCAGAAGCCCGAAACACCGGATACCCGCGCCGAAATGGTGCGTTTGTCCGATGGTTATTTCGACACGCTTCAGCGCAATGACGGCACCATCCACACGAAGTTTCACCCTGAATGCAACCGCGTCGAAAACGGGGTGCAGACCACGCGCAATCCCGAATTCGCCAAGATCGTGCCGGTCTCGGCGCTAGGCTGCGAAGAGCAGTTCCGCATGGGCAACTACCGCTACGACGATGACTTGCGCGCCCGGCGCTTCCCTTTGGTGGACGAAGAGCGCGGGCTTGTCCTCGCCTTCGGCTTCATCGATCATTCGGGCCGGTTGCGCGAATATCAGCTGACCGATGGGCGAACCGTCAAAAGCCCGGTCCTGCGCCCGCACAGCTTCTACATTTCGGAACTGTTCAAGATCGACAATGGCATGATCGAACAGATCGAGGCGAACTTCATCACCGTGCCCTACCGCATGCCCAGCCCGTGGGATTCGCTGTGATGCGCAAGCTGCTGGCGTCCATTTTTCTCGGACTTGCCGCCTGTTCGCTTGGCGGCGCGACTGCGCTTCAACAAGGCGCGGGCAGCCAGTGGACCAGCCCCGGCGGCGACGCGGGCAAGATGCATCATTCGCTGCTGACCGCGATCAATGCCGAAAACGTCGGCCAGCTTGGCCTTGCATGGGCAGTGGATCTCGACACTACACGAGGGCAGGAAGCTACGCCGGTCGTCATTGATGGCGTGCTCTACACCTCGGGCACCGCAGGCCGCGCCTATGCCTTTGATGCTGCGACCGGCAAGGAACTGTGGCGGTTCGAGCCTGAGGTCGACATGCAAGTCAACCGCACGGTTTGCTGTGATATGGTCAATCGCGGCGTGGCCGTGGCGCATGGCAAAGTCTTCGTCGCCGCGCTCGATGGCTGGATGTATGCACTCGACGCGAAGACCGGCGCGGTCGTGTGGAAATCGGACTTCATCGAGGACCGCCGCAAGGGCGACAACTCTACCGGCGCGCCCGAAGTTGCGGGCGATGTCGTGGTCATCGGCATGGGCGGCGCGGAATATGACGTGCGCGGCTACGTGACCGCGCTCGATCTGGAAACCGGCAAGCTGCGCTGGCGCTGGCACGTTATCCCGCACGACCCCAAGCAGGGGCCGCAGGAAACGCCCGAACTCGAAGCCGCGCTGAAAACGTGGGACCCGAACAGCCGCTGGGACATCGGCGGCGGTGGCAGTCCGTGGGATGCTATCAACTACGATCCCGAAACCGGCCTCGTGCTGGTCGGCACCGGTAACGGCGGGCCTTACGCCACGTCGAAGCGCTCGCCCGCAGGCGGCGACAACCTCTATCTCGCCAGCCTAGTCGCGCTCGATCCGAAGACGGGCCGAATGAAGTGGCACTATCAGGAAACGCCGG
>JAZKBJ010000248.1:7429-22674 GCA_040388685.1 Pseudomonadota bacterium | reverse complement strand
AACTGGGACTTCACTGCCGTCCAGCCGATGATCCTCACCCACATGGCTATCGATGGCGAAGACCGCCCGGTCATTCTCCACGCGCCCAAGAACGGCTATCTCTATATCCTCGACCGGCGCGACGGGAAGCTGCTGCGCGCCAATCCGATTGTGCGGGTGAACTGGTCCAAGGGTATCGATCCCAAGACCGGTCGTCCGATCCTCGATCCCGATGTGGCGGACTACACCACCGGGCCGAAGATCATTTTCCCTGGCACGCCAGGCGCGCGCAACTGGCACCCTGCGAGCTATGATCCGGCGACCGGTCTCTACATCGGCGCAGTGCTCGACATGGGCAACCTGATGTTCATGTCGCCCGGCCAGAAGCCAGCCCGCGCGCGTGCGCTCAACAACGATGCCGTGCTGATCTTTACCCCCGATGTCGAAGCCGCTTTGCCGACGCTCCCGCCCGAAGTTGGCCATGCCGTCCGCAAGCTTCCGGCCTTTGCCGAAGCCCGGCGCAATCCCGCGACGACACAAATCCGCGCGCTTGATCCGCTCACCGGCAAGACCGTCTGGGCGGCAGACACTGCGGGCTGGCAGGACCGCGCCGGGGTGCTGACCACGGCCAGCGGATTGACCATTCATGGCGGTGTGACCGGCAAGCTGTTCGTGCGCGAGACGAAGACCGGCAAGCTGCTGAAGGAGATCGACACAGGCACGCCGATCATGGCTGCGCCGATGACCTATACCGTCAAGGGTGTGCAATTCGTCGCGGTCATGGCCGGGTGGGGCGGGGGCGGCTATCCATTCGTGCCGCGCTATTCAGCGGCCTATACGCGCGGCAACATGAACCGGCTGATGGTGTTCAAGCTGGGTGGCGGCAAGGTGAAGGTGCCGGACCTGCTGCCGCCGCTCGAGGTCGCACACGAAGCGCCTGCGCAGGCTCCCGGTGTCACCACAGCTACCATCGCGCGCGGGCAAGGTCTGTTCTTCGGCAATTGCGCGATCTGCCATGCCAATCAGCCCCGCTCGATCACGCCCGATCTGCGGCGGATGCAGCCCGCGACGCACGAGGCGTTCAACCAGATCGTGCTTGAAGGCCTGCTCACCCTGAACGGCATGCCGCGCTGGAACGACATTCTTTCAACAGATGATGTCGACGCTATCCATGCCTACCTGATCGACCTGCAGGGCAAGACGCGGGCGGACGAACTGGAAAAGCGCAAGGCCGGAAAACCGCTCGACGGGCCGAGCCTGACCATTCTCTCGAATTACTGAGGCACCTCATGGACTTCTCCACGCTCGACAATCCCCGCCTCGAATTCGCCTTTGCCTGCCGGTTGCAGTTCACCCGCGTGCAGATGGTGCCCGATCTGCCCTCGGGCGGGATGCGCAGCGCGGTCTATGTCGACAGCGGCGAATTCGAGGGGCCGCGCTTGAAGGGCAAGGCGGTGCCCAATTCAGGCGGCGACTATGCCTTCTTCCGCCCCGATGACACCGCCGTATTCGATGCACGCTACATGCTCGAGGTTGACGACGGCACGCTGATCTACATGCAGAACAAGGGCTTCCTGTGGGGGCGCGAGCCGGGCACGATGGACCGCTTGCGCAACTGGGCCTTCGCGGGCGGCGAGCCGGTGCCCCACGCGGAGTATTACCTGCGCGCGCAGCCCTGCTTCGAGACGAGCAGCGGCAAGCACGACTGGCTGACTCGCCACGTCTTCATCGGCGTGGGCGAGCGCAAGCCCGACGGCAACTACGTGAAGTATTACGCGCTGACGTGACGGTCTTGACCTCACGGCCCTGTCACGGCATAACAATAACAATTGTTAGAAATATAAACGGGAGAGTTTGACCGGTGAAGCTGCATCTGCCCCCGCGCGTCAGCCCGAAACAGTTCCAGTCCGCCATGACTGCCTTTGCTGGTGTTGTCGGCAAAGAATGGGTCATGGACACGGACGCCGACCGTGACGCCTATGCCGACACTTACGCGCCCGGCACGACCGAGGAATGGCCTGCCTCTGCCGCCGTCGCGCCAGCCTCGGTAGAGGAAGTGCGCAGCATCGTGCGCCTTGCCAACGAGCACAAGATTCCGCTCTGGCCGGTTTCGCGTGGCAAGAACCTGGGTTACGGCACCGCCGCGCCGCGCATGGAAGGTTCCGTGGTCATGGACCTCGGGCGCATGAACAAGATCCTCGAACTCGATCACAAGCTGGCCTATTGCGTGGTTGAGCCGGGCGTCGGGTTCTTCGATCTTCACGAGCAGATCCAGCGCGAAAAGGCACCTCTGTGGATGAGCGTTCCGGGCAATGCCTGGGGTTCGGTCCTCGGCAACGCGCTCGAACATGGCATCGGCTACACGCCCTATGGTCTCCACGCTCGCAACCTTTGCGGGATCGAGGCGGTGCTGCCTGATGGTGACCTGCTGCGGACGGGCATGGGCGCGATGAAGGACAACCCGGCCTGGCACCTGTTCCCGATGAGCTATGGCCCCACGTTCGATCTCGCGTTCTCGCAGTCCAACCTCGGCATCGTGACCAAGGCCGGACTGTGGCTCCAGCCCGCGCCGGAAAGCTCGCTCGAACTCGTGTGGGATATTCCGCAGGTCGATGACATCGCCTGGGTGATCGATACGATAGCGCCGCTCAAGATTTCGGGTCTGATCGACCAGAACGTGTTCATCCCGAGCTGGCTGGGCAAGATGGTGCTCAAAGGCCAGCGCCGCGATTTCTGGGACAAGCCCTCGGCCATTCCGGAATGGCGGGTGAACGAACTGCTCAAGCAGTACAAGCTGGGTTACTGGCAGGTTGCGCTGCGCCTTTATGGCGAGGACAGCGTGGTCAAGGCCAAGGCCGAAGTGGTCAAGGCGGCGATGAAGCGCCACCTCGATGCCGCGCCTGCCGAGAACTGGTGGCACCCGGGCGACTACATCCACGGCGTGGACACCACGATGGGCATTCCGTCCGCCGTTCCGCTGCAGATGTCGGACTGGATCGGCGGGCGCGGCGCGCACATGGGCTTTTCGCCGGTCGTTCCGGCTACCGGAAAGCACGTGCTCGAACAGATGCACCGCAGCCGCAAGATCATTGCCGATTTCGACGTCGATTTCTACGCCAGCTTCACCATCGGCGGGCGCTTTGCCAACAACGTCAACATGCTAATGTATGACCGCGACGATGATGCGCAGGTCAAGAAGATGCGGCAACTGTTCGATGCCCTGATCAAGGACACGGCGAAAGCGGGCTACGCGGAATACCGCACGCACCTTGGCTGGATGGACCCGGTGATGGACACTTTCGATTTCAACGACAACGCGCTGCGCCGCTTCTGCGAAAAGGTGAAGAACGCGCTCGATCCCAACGGGATCGTCGCGCCGGGCAAGCAGGGCATCTGGCCCGCTGCCTACAAGGCCGCGCGCGGAGGGAAAAAGGCATGAAGCGTACACTCGTGATCGCCGCCGTGGCTCTGGCCGCAGCGACCGCCGCCATTGCACAGGCTCCGGTTGGCCCGCCCCCCGGTCCGCCACCCCCGTATCAGATGCGCCCCGTCGCGCCTGCAGGTGATCGGCTCAAGCCGGGCGGCGACGGCAAGGTGCTGTTCGAGGTCCATTGTGGTTATTGTCACCTGAATGGCGGGATGGGCACCAACCTGCTCACCAAGCAGCAGATGTTGGCGGGCAATCCGCCGGAAAAGGGCTTGCTTGCCAACCGTGAAGACCTGACCGCCGATTACGTCATGACCGTCGTCCGCATGGGCAAGGGCGCGATGCCGCAGCAGACAAAGGTCGATGTGACCGACGCGGAACTGGACGCAGTCGCCAGGTATCTCGGGAAGGCCGGCTGATGCGCGTGTCGAGGCGAGGGGTGCTCAAGGGCGGCGCGCTGGCAGGGTCGACGCTCGCCATGCCCGCGATTGCCATGGAGGCGCAGCGACTGCCGCTGGTGATTTTCGACGGCCGTGTTGCCGAATCCGTCGCCTTTGCCGCAACGCAGGCCGGGTTGCGCCGTCTCGACCTTTCCGGTGGGACAGAAGCCACATGGCGCGCGCTCGGAAATCCGCAGCGCGTTACCGGGCTGACGCGATGGAGCGACTGGACCGCCTTGCGCGGAGCCTTGGAGGAGCAGGGATTGCGTCTCTTGGAAGAATCGCGTCCGGCCACCCCGCTCTCCGGCCGGACGAATCTCTTCCGCTGGACAATGGTTGCCCGCTAGGGCCTCGCTCGGGTTGGGCAGACTTGCGAGATTGAAGGGGCACGTTTCCACAAGGGAACGTGCCCCTTTTTACGTGCGGGCACGTTCCGCATGGTGAAACACGCTTTGCGCATGCCGTGCGCAATCGCCCGGGCTGCTGCAAGCATGAGATAACAGAAATCTCAGGCAAGCGGGGTTGACCCGCGCTCCCGCTGATTTAGTATGTAACACTAACAAATTCCGGCGCGACCGGAATCGGGAGAGAGGCAAGCGGACGCATGGACGAAGTTACGCTCTATCATTGGGAGCCGAACGCAAACTCGGGCAAGCCCATGCTTGCGCTGATGGAGAAGGGCGTGCCCTTCGTCAGCCGCTATACCGACATGCTGCAGTTCGATCAGCACAAGCCCGAATACCTCGCGATCAACCCGCAGGGCACGATCCCGGCGATGACTCACGATGCCAAGAACGGCAGGCGCGTGCTCACGGAAAGCACCGCGATCATGGAATATGTCAACGAGCAGTTCGACGGGCCAAACCTGATGCCGGGCGATCCGCAGGACAGCTGGCGCGTGCGCTGGTGGATGAAGTTCATGGACCAGTGGCTTGGCCCCAGCTTCTCGATGATCGGGTGGAGCGTGTTCGTCGGCCCGATGGTACGCCAGCGCGACCCGGAAGAACTTGCCGCCGCAATCGACCGCATCCCGATGCCCGAACGCCGCGTGGCATGGCGCAAGGCGATCAACGGCGATTTTTCGGCCGCCGAAATGGCCGAGAGCCGTCGCCGCGTCGGCCTCGGCATTGCCAAGCTCGAAGAGGAACTGGGCAAGCGGCCGTACGTCGGGTCGAACCAGTACACGCTGGCCGACATCAACATCTTCAACAGCACCTACTCACTGCCGATGTCGCAGCCCGATCTTGCGGGCAAGGACAAGACGCCGAACATCATGCGCTGGCTCAAGCGGGTCTACACGCGTGAGGCGGTGAAGAAGACATGGGCAATGGGCAAGACGGACCTTGCCAGCCGCTACGGCCTTATCATGGCGGAGATCGAGGAATGAGCGCGATTCTCTATCACGGGCAGCCCAATGGCGCCTCGCTCACCGTCCTGGCCGCGCTGGAAGAATCTGGCCTGACGCTGGAATGCCGCCTGATCGACTTGCTCGCGGGTGATCGTCATGCGCTTACCGGCCTGGCCGAAACCATCGCGCTCGACCTGGGTGTCGAAGGCGAAGGCCCGGTGCTGGTGGTGGACGGCGAGGCAATGACCGAATCGGTCTTCCTTGCGCAGTATTTCGACGAGGCGGCGGGCGGCGCAGGCCTTCAGCCGACTGATGCCTATGCCCACTGGGAAATGATGATGTGGTGCCGCCAGATCACCGAGCGCCTGTCGCCCGCAGCGGCGCTGCTCGGCAATCTGGCCGGATCGCAGGCCATCGTCGCCGCAATCCCGGCGAACGATTTCGCGGCGTTGACGGCGCGCATTGTGTCCGACGACTTGCGCGAACGCTGGCAGGCCCTGCACGACGATAGCATCGACGCCGCGCAGATTGCCGACAGCGAAGCGAAAGTGATCGCCGCCATCGATCGCTGCGAAAAGCAGCTGGCGGACGGCCGCGAATGGCTGATGGGGCCGTTCTCCATCGCCGATCTCGTCACCTACTCATGGCTTGCGGGCATGCGCGTGTTGCGCGGTGATGCCTTTGCCGATGCGGTACGCACGAATGCTTGGCTGGACCGGGTTGCCGCCCGTCCGTCCGTGGTCGCCGCGCTTGCCCGCGCCACTGTTCCGGAACCGCTCCGCGCCTTCGTGCCGGGGCCAGAAATCAACCGTTGGGGATAACCAATGCGCGCCATCGACTATTTTGACCGCGGCCATGACCGCAATCCGCAGCGCCTTGCCATTGTCGATACAGACACCGGCCTGAAGCTGACCTTCGCCGAGACCAAGGCGCTGTCGGAACGGATCGCTGCCGCGCTGCAAAAGGGCGGGTTCGAGAACCAGGACTTGCTCGGCCTTTATGGCCCGAACGACGGCATGCTGCTGGTGGCGCTGCTGGCGATGTGGCGCGCCAATGGCAAATGGGTGCCGGTCAACACCCGCAACGCAATCGACGCCAACGCGGCCTATATCAACTACGTCCGCCTTAAGTGGATGGTCTACCATTCGTCCAAGGTCGACGAGGTCGAGCAACTCAAGGCGCTTTGCCCCACGCTCCAGCATTTCGTGTGTCTCGACAAGCGCATGGGCAACGATCCCAGCCTTGAAGAGTTCATGGCCGGGGTGACTGAAGCCGATTTCGCCGAACCGGAAGTTGATGCGTTCGGCAACCTGATGGACATGGTCGGCATCTTCCCCACTGGCGGCACCACCGGTCCGTCGAAGGGCGCGAACGTCACCAACCTCGGCTGGGGCACGATGATCGAAACCGCTGCCGACGGCATGGGCGGACGAACAGATAGCCCGGTCGCACTGGTTTCCGCACCGATCACCCACGCCGCAGGTCCGATCGCGCTTTCGACGCTGAGCCTCGGCGCAACGCAAGTGATCCTCCCCGGCTTCGATGCCGAAGACGTGCTCAAGACGATCGACGAGTACAAGGTTACGCACATGTACCTGCCGCCCACGGCGATGTACCAGCTTCTGGCCTCGCCCGAGATCGGCAATCACGACTATTCGAGCCTGCGCATTTTCATTCTCGTCGGTTCGCCCTGCAGCCCCGAAAAGCTGCGCCAGGCGGTCGAAATCTTCGGTCCGGCGATGTGCCAGTCCTATGGTCAGGTCGAATGCCCGATGATCGTGGCATGGTTCCCGCCCGAGGATGTGGCGCGGTTCGCCACGTCCGCACCTGAAAAGCTGGCGTCCTGCGGCAAGCCGACTCGCTCGATCAAGGTCGCGTTGCTCGACGACGATGGCAATCAGGTGGCACCCGGCGAAGCTGGCGAAATCTGCGTGCGCGGCGCGCTGGTCACCCATTCCTACTTTGAAAAGCCCGAAGAGACTGCGGAAATCCGCAAGTTCGGCTGGCACCACACTGGTGACGTCGGCAAGCTGGACGAGGAAGGCTACCTCTACATTGTCGACCGCAAGAAGGACATGGTCGTCTCGGGCGGGTTCAATGTGTTTACTGCCGAAGTCGAGGCTGCCGTAACGGAACTGGCTCAGGTGCGCGAAGCCTGCGTGTTCGGCATCCCGCACGAAAAGTGGGGCGAGCAGGTCCATGCCGTCGTCGTGGCGGATGGCATTTCCGATGCGGAAATCATCGCCTACACCAAGCAGCGCCTTGGCGGCGTGAAGGCGCCGAAGTCGGTTGAATTTGTGGACTCGATTCCGCGCACCGCAGCGGGCAAGATGGACAAGAAGGCGCTTCGCACCAAATACTGGGGCGACGCACAACGAATGGTCAACTGATCCGGCGAACCGGACGGTGGTGAGAGGGTTTTAAGATATGCGGTTGAAATTGGTGCCGTTGTTCGCCGCACTGCTGCCACTGGCAGCGTGCAACATCAAAAGCGAAGGCGGCACGGAGGTCGTCGTCGCATCGTCAGGTGTCACCGACGCGCTGATCGCTCAGGCACCCGAGGGTGAATGGCTGAGCTATGGCCGCGACTACGGCGAGCAGCGCTTCTCGCCGCTGACTCAGGTGAATGATGCGAACGCCAGCCAGCTTGGCCTCGCGTGGTTCCACGATCTGGAAACCGCGCGCGGTCAGGAAGCGACCCCGCTGATGCACGATGGCACGCTTTACGTATCAACCGCCTGGTCGATGGTGAAGGCGTTCGACGCCAAGACCGGCGCGCTCAAGTGGTCGTATGATCCGGAAGTCCCGCGCGTAACGCTGGTTCGCGCCTGCTGCGATGCGGTCAACCGAGGTGTCGCCCTGTACGGCGACAGCGTGTTCGTCGGCACACTCGATGGCCGCCTCGTCGCGCTCGATCAGAAGACAGGCAAGGTCCAGTGGTCCAAGGTCGTCGTGCCCAACCAGCAGGACTATACCATCACCGGCGCCCCGCGCGTGGTGAAGGGCAAGGTGCTGCTGGGCAGCGGCGGGTCGGAATACAAGGCGCGCGGATACCTTGCCGCCTATGACGCGAAGACCGGCAACGAAGTGTGGAAGTTCCACACCGTCCCGGGCAATCCGGCTGATGGCTTTGAAAACAAGGCCATGGAAAACGCCGCTCGCACCTGGACCGGCGAATGGTGGAAACTTGGCGGTGGCGGCACCGTCTGGGACTCGATCACCTATGATCCCGTCACCAACCTCGTCCTGTTCGGCACCGGCAACGCCGAGCCGTGGAACCCGGCCCCCACTGGCCGCGAGGGCGATACACTCTACACCTCATCGATCGTGGCGGTGAACGCAGACACGGGCGAATACGTCTGGCACTATCAGGAAACGCCTGAAGACCGCTGGGACTTCGATTCCAACGCGCAGATCACGCTGGCCGATCTCACGATCGACGGCCAGCCGCGCCATGTCGCGCTGCACGCGCCCAAGAACGGGCACGTCTACATCCTCGATGCCAAGACCGGCCAGTTCCTCTCGGCAACGGCATTCACTGCGGTCAACTGGGCAACCGCGATGAACCCAAAAACCGGTCGTCCCACGGTCAATCCCGATGCCCGCTACGAGAAGACCGGCAAGCCGTTCATCTCGGTTCCGGGCGCTGCCGGCGCCCACTCGTGGCAGGCACAGAGCTTCAGCCCCAAGACGGGCCTGCTCTATATCCCGGTCAATCAGGCCGGTTACCCCTATCTCGCCGCGAAGGACTGGAAGGCGACCGATATCGGCTTCCAGACTGGTCTTGACGGATTTCAGCTTTCGATGCCGGCTGACAAGGCGGCGCGCGATGCTGCGCTGAAGGCAACCACCGGCGCGCTGATTGCATGGGATCCGGTGGCCAGGAAGGAAGTGTGGCGGGTCAATCAGATCAGCCCGTGGAACGGCGGCATCCTGTCGACCGCTGGAAATCTGGTGTTTCAGGGCAACGCCGAGGGTAACTTCGCTGCCTATACTGCCGACAAGGGCAAACAGCTCTGGTCGTTCCCCGCACAAAGCGGGATCATCGCCGCGCCGATGACCTATTCCATCGGCGGCGAACAGTATGTCGCGGTTCTGGTCGGTTTCGGCGGCGTCTGGGACGTGGCGACCGGCGTACTGGCTCACAAGGCGAAGCAGCAGCGCAACATCAGCCGACTCGTCGTGTTCAAGCTCGGCGGCAAGGCCAAGCTGCCCGATGCTCCTGCCATGGTGAAGATGGTGCTCGATCCGCCGCCGCTCACCGGCACGCCGCAGCAGGTTGCCGCAGGCGGCGAACTCTACGGCCGTTACTGCAACGTCTGTCACGGTGATGCGGCGGTCGCAGGTGGCGTGAACCCCGACTTGCGCCATTCGGCCGCGCTTAACGCGCCCGAAGCGATCCGTTCGATCGTGATCGACGGTGCGCTCCAGCACAACGGCATGGTGTCGTTCAAGTCCGCGCTGAAGCCGGAGGATGCCGATAATATCCGCCACTACCTGATCAAGCGCGCAAACGAGGACAAGGCACTGGAAGCGCGCTGAAAGATTGCTATATCATAGAGCAATCATAACCGAGTGGAGAGAGTCATGACGCATCTTTATCCGAATCTGATCAACGGGGAGCTGGTGACGACCGAAGCGTCGCTGGATGTCGTCAATCCGGCCAACGAGCAGGTGATCGGCCGCGTTCCTGCCTGCGGGGAAGCCGAACTCGACCGCGCGGTTGCAGCGGCGCGCGCTGCCTTCAAGACCTGGTCGAAGACGCCGGTCGATGATCGCCGCGCCGTCATTCGCGCCATGGCCGCCGCCATCGACGCGAATTTCGACGAACTCTACCGTCTGCTCACCAGCGAACAGGGCAAGCCGCACCATCAGGCGCAGCATGAAATCGGCGCGAGCTCGGGGATCATGAGCGCGCAATCGACGCTGACCCTTGAGGAGACGATCAACGAGGACAACGAAACCCGCCTCAGCCGCACGCGCCGCGTGCCGGTTGGCGTGGTTGCGGGCATCGTGCCGTGGAACTTCCCCGTGCTCATGGCCGTGCAGAAGATCGCTCCGGCGATCCTCTCGGGCTGCACCATCGTACTCAAGCCTTCGCCGTTCACACCGCTGACCACGCTGAAGTTCGCTGAACTGATCAAGGACATCGTGCCCGCGGGCGTAGTCAACATCATCACCGGCGAAGACTCGCTCGGGCCGTTGATGACCTCGCACCCCGATATCGACAAGATCACGTTCACCGGTTCGACGGCGACCGGCAAGCGGATCATGGAAGGTGCATCGAAGGACCTCAAGCGCATCACGCTCGAACTCGGCGGCAATGATGCTTCCATCGTCCTGCCCGATGCCGATGTTGCCAAGGTGGCCGAGCAGCTGTTCTGGTCGAGCTTCACCAACGCAGGCCAGATCTGCGTCGCGGCCAAGCGCGTCTATATCCACGAGGATATTTACGACGAGATGAGCGCCGCGATTGCCGACTACGCCAGGACCGTGACGGTCGGTGACGGCGCCAATCAGGGCACCGGCGTCGGTCCGATCCAGAACAGGAAGCAGTTCGAGCGCGTCTGCGAGCTGATCGAGGACGCCAAGGCCAATGGCTACAAGTTCCTGGTGGGCGGTGACGTCGACCCTTCGGGCTCGGGCTATTATGTGCCGATCACCATCCTCGACAATCCGCCCGAAGACGCGCGGATCGTGGCCGAGGAGCAGTTCGGCCCCGTCATGCCGCTGATGAAGTTCTCGAGCGACGATGAGGTCATCGCGCGCGCCAACAATTCGGACTACGGCCTCGCGGGCGCAGTCTGGACCAAGGACACGGATCGCGGCGTGGCGATTGCCGAGCAGCTCGAAACCGGCACGGTGTGGATCAACGAGTTTCTCCACCTCTCGCCCTTCGCGCCGTTCGGCGGCCACAAGCAGTCCGGCTTCGGCGCCGAATACGGCGTCGAGGGCCTGAAGGAGTTCACCTACAGCCAGGTGATCACGATCAAGCGCGACGCGCTGGTCTGATTCCGAACTGAAATTGTTGCAGCCCCGTCGACTTTTGGTCGGTGGGGCTGCCCTTGAAAATTGTGATTGCGAAGGATTGCCACAGTGCCCATCGACCTTTCCAAGATCAAGGCGATTGACGTTCACGTCCACGCCGAGGTTTCGTGCCACGATCCCGAAGATCCGGTTATGGGCAAGTATTTCGACGCCGCCAGCGCCTATTTCAAATCGCCGCGCGAGCGGCCCAAGATGCCCGAAATCATCGAGATCTATCGTGAACAGCAGATCGCCTTCTGCATGTTCACGGTCGATTGCGAGAGCGCCTTGGGCGCCAAGCGTGTCTCGAACTACGAAGTCGCCGAAATCGCCAACAAGAACGACGATATCTGCATACCGTTTGCCTCGATCGATCCCCACAAGGGCAAGATGGGCGCGCGTGAAGCCCGCGACCTCATCGAAAATCACGGGGTCAAGGGCTTCAAGTTCCACCACATCATGCAGAACATCGCGCCTGCTTCGCAGATCAGTTACGCGATCTATGAAGTGATCAACGAATACAAGCTGCCCGCGATCTTCCACACCGGTCATTCCGGCATGGGAACGGGGATGCGCGGCGGTGGCGGCGTCCGCCTGAAGTACGGCCAGCCGATGCTGGTCGACGATGTCGCGGTCGATTTTCCCGACATGAAGATCATCCTTGCCCATCCGTCGTGGCCGTGGGTCGATGAGAGCCTGTCGATGGCGCTGCACAAGGACAATGTGTTCATCGACCTGTCGGGCTGGTCGCCGAAGTATTTCGCGCCGCAGATCATCCAGTATGCCAACACGCAGCTCCGCAAGAAGATGCTGTTCGGGTCCGACTTCCCGCTGATCCATCCGCAGAAGTGGCTCGATGCGGCGCGGCAGGTCGGCTTCAAGGACGAGGTCCTGCCCGGCATCATGAAGGACAATGCCGCGCGTCTGCTCGGGCTGGTCTGAGCAGGGTCATGTCCGACCCGGCCGATATCCGTGCGTGGCAAAGGCTCGATGCGGATGTGACCACGTCGGGCCGGATCGAGGACAAGGATGTGGCTCGCCTTGCCGCATTGGGCGTGGCGCACGTCATCAACCTTGCGCTCGAAACCCATCCCGAAGCGCTTGCGGACGAAGGGGCGAAGCTGCGCCACCACGGTATTGCCTACACGCATATTCCTGTGCCGTTCGATGCGCCGGGCGAGGACCATTTCGCTGCCTTCCGCGATGCAATCGAACAAGGGCCGAAGCCGGTCCACGTTCACTGCATCATGAACTGGCGCGTTTCGGCCTTTCTCTACCGGCTCAACCGCGATCACCGCGCCATGCCCGAGGCGCAGGCCCGCGCGATCATGGAGCGCCAATGGTCGCCCGATGGCAGTGACCGCCCAGAGGCGCAGGTCTGGGCGAAATTCATCGCGGAGAGCGATACATGACTGACCTGACCGCCAAGCACATTGTCATCACCGGCGCATCTACCGGCATCGGGCGTGCCAGCGCCACGTGCTTCGTGGCGGCGGGCGCAAACGTCACGCTGATCGCCCGCCGCGCCGACCTGCTCGAACAAGCCGCAGCCGAGCTTGGCGGCAGAACGGCTTGGGCCGCGGCGGACGTGGCCGACAAGGCGCAACTCCATGCCGCGCTGGACAGGGCCGTCGCCGCCAACGGCCCCATTGACGGCCTGTTTCTCAACGCTGGCATCGGCGGCATGTTCGCCCCGATCGAGGACTACACCGACGAGGCGTTCGACGCGGTCATCGGCGTAAACGTCAAAGGCGCGTTCTGGGCGATCCAGCATGTCCTGCCCGCGATGAAGGCACGCCGCAGCGGAGCGATCCTCGTCACCGGAAGCCTTGCCAGCGAACGCGGGCTTCCCATGAACGCGGGCTACGTTGCCAGCAAGCACGCGGTCCTTGGCCTTTCCCGCGCTGTCGCCAACGAGGCGGCGGAGTTCGGTGTGCGATGCAACTGCGTGCTGCCGGGGCTGATCGAAACGCCTATGCTCGACGGCCTACCGCCCGAAGCAGCGTCGCAGATGGCCAAGGCCGTGCCGCAGGGGCGCACCGGCACCTCGGAAGAACTGGCGCAAGTTGCCGCGTTCCTGCTGTCGGACGCAGCAAGCCACGTCACCGCTCAAGCCTTGGCGGTCGATGGCGGCATGCTGGGGACCATGCGGGTCTGACAAATCACAAAGAATCGGAGAGAACGATGGCCCTGAAATATTACCACGCCGAACCGCTGGCGAACTCATTGAAGTCGATGGTCCCGCTCAAGGAGAAGGGTCTCGATTACGAAAGCGTCTACGTTGATCTGCACAAGTTCGAGCAGCATTCCGAATGGTTTACCGCAATCAATCCCGAAGGTCAGGTCCCTGTCCTCGACCATGACGGGCAGATCATCACGCACACCACGGTGATCAACGAATACCTCGAAGACGCCTTTCCCGATGCCCAGCCAGCGGACGCGCCCCTGCGCCCGCGCGACCCTGTCGGCGCGGCGCGGATGCGCTACTGGAACAAGTTCGTCGACGAGCACGTGATGAACCACGTCTCGATGCACGGGTGGCACCGCATGGTCGGCGTAATTGCCCGCAACATCGAGAACGGCGATTTCGACAAGTTGCTCGCCAGCATTCCCTTGCCCGATCAGCGCAAGAAGTGGGCCACCGCGCGCTCGGGCTTTTCGCAGGCCGACCTCGACAACGCCACGGCCAAGATCGAATACGCGGTCGACAAGGTCGAGAAACAGCTGGGCCAGACACACTGGATCGCAGGCGACACTTACACGCTGGCGGACATCAATTTCTACTCGCACTGCGGCATGATGGTCGAACGCATGTTTCCCGAAATGGAAATCGCCAAGCGTGCGCCGCGCCTGACCGAATGGTGCGACCGCGTGACCGCGCGTCCGGCCATGGCCGAAGCGCTCAAGAGCGAAGACCGCACCGCGCCCGGTCTGCGCACATGGTCGGGCCACGTGCGCTGATGGCGGGTTTTGTCCTCATTCATGGATCGTGGCACGGCGGCTGGTGCTTCGATCCCGTGGCGGAATTGCTGCGCGCGCGCGGCCACACCGTGGTTGCGCCAACGTTGCCGGGCATGGGCGGAACGCCGGAGGAAATTGCTGCGGTTTCGCTCGATGGCTGGGGCGAATTTGCTGCGCAGCATTGCCGCGATCTCAAGCGGCAATTGGGCGGCGCACCGGTCGTGCTCGCCGGCCATTCACGCGGCGGGTTGGTGATCTCGACCGCTGCCGAGCATGACCCGTCGGTCATGGATGCGTTGGTCTATATCTGCGCGATGATGCTGCCGTCGGGCATGAGCCGCGCCGAATTCAAGGAACTCGAAGGCCCCAATCCTGCGTTCGACGGGATCATCAGCAAGGTCCATGGCGGTATCGCCACGGTGATCGACGCGGCCAATGCGGCACCTGTTTTCGCCCAGGTCTCGCCGCCCGAGCTGGTCGCCGCCGTGCTGCCGCGCCTGCTGGCAGAACCGCACGCACCGCGTTCGCAGAAACTGCACCTGACGCCGGAACGCTACGGCAGTCTCCCGCGCACATATGTCGAATGCACACTCGACCGGACCATCCCGATCAAGAGCCAGCGCACGATGCAAAAGCATTCGCCGGGCGCGAAAATCGTAACGCTAGAGGCCGATCACAGCCCCTATCTGTCAAAGCCGCTGGAACTGGCGGATGCACTGGAAGCGGCGATTCCAGCGTGAGGAAAAGCGCTTAACCAAGACGAACGGCGGATGAGTATGCTCTCAATCCGCAAAGAAGTTCAGTTCCAGCAGGACGTTGTTCGGGTCTGCGGTAAATATCTGACGCAGGCCGATTACTTCGACCGTGTTGGTCTGGAAATCCAGTCCTAGCGCCTTGATCCTTTGCAGGACCTCATCATAGCCGCTGCAGTTCAGCGCAACATGATGGATCGCGCCGGTAAGCGAGCCGGGCTGAACGTCGCGCTCGTATGCGCGGGGGCAATCGACCGCGTTGATGTGGATGATCGCGCGGCCCGCGCCGTCGAACATCCGGATTCCGTCAA
>JAZKBJ010000248.1:5126-7419 GCA_040388685.1 Pseudomonadota bacterium | reverse complement strand
CTGCGGCGTCAGCGGGGCAGGACCGTCGCGCCGCTCAAGCCCCAGCAGGGTCCTGTAGAACTCCGCCGTTCCATCGAGCTGGTCGGTGATGATGTTGACGTGGTCCAGCGCATTGACATTCATGGCAACACTCCCTCGCCAAGGTGCGGCGGCAGAAGCACGATGCTCCTGCCGCGCATTCACCTCAACTCTTGAACACGACAGTTTTGGTGCCGTTGACCAGTGCGCGATCCTCAAGATGCAGGCGCACCGCTTCGGCCAGCACGCGCCGCTCCACATCGCGGCCCTTGCGCACGAGGTCTTCAGGCGTGTCGGCGTGGGTCACCGTTTCAACGTCCTGATGAATGATCGGGCCTTCATCTAGGTCGGTCGTCACGTAGTGGCCGGTCGCGCCGATCATCTTCACACCGCGCGCGTGCGCCTGATGATAGGGCTTGGCGCCCTTGAAGCTGGGCAGGAACGAGTGGTGAATGTTGATGCAGCGGCCCGACAGGAACGACGCCAGATCGTCCGACAGGATCTGCATGTAGCGCGCCAGCACCACCAGTTCCGCGCCCGTCTCGGTGACGATGCGCTTCACTTCGGCTTCCTGGCTCGGCTTGGTGTCCTTGGTGATCGGCAGGTGGTAGTAAGGAATATCGCCGATCAGCGAGATGTTCAGCGCTTCCTTGGGATGGTTGCCAAGGATGGCCACGATGTCCATCGGCAGTTCGCCAATGCGCGTGCGGTAAAGCAGGTCGCCCAGGCAATGGTCGAACTTGCTGACCATCATGATGACCTTGCGGTTCACCGACGTGTCACGAATGTTCCATTCCATGGCGAACTGCTGCGCCACCGGGCTGAACGAATCGCGGAATGCCTCGACCGACGAATCGCCGGGGTTGAACACGACGCGCATGAAGAAGCGCCCGCTCTGCGGATCGTCAAATTGCTGCGCTTCCTGAATGTTGCCGCCAGCCTCGAACAGGTTGCCGGTAACGCGGGCGACGATGCCCGGCTTGTCCTCGCACGACAGCGTCAGAATCAACGATGCGCTCATACACACTCTCCCTTGGCGTGCGCCTCATAGGACGCAACATTTAGCATTGCGAATCTCGTGTGAACTTGTATGTGTTGCATACAAATTTATCAACCAACCATTTTCAGTCGGGAGAGTTAGGTATGGTAGCGAAGAACCTCGAAGAGGTGATCAATCAGAATGGCAACGTGGTGGACATGCTGCGCAACTCGCAGCTTGGCGCATACGTCTATCCTGTAGTCGCCCCGGAATTTTCGAACTGGCGCAGCGAACAGTGGGCTTGGCAGCACAGCGCGGTGCTGTTCGACCAGTCGCACCACATGGTGAACCTGTACATTCGCGGCAAGGACGCGGCCAAGCTGCTGTCCGACACGATGATCAACAGCTCGAAGGGCTGGGCGGTCAACAAGGCCAAGCAGTACGTTCCCACCACGCCATATGGCCACGTCATCGGTGACGGAATCATCTTCTGGGAAGAAGAAGAATCGTTCACCTATGTCGGTCGCGCGCCTGCCTCGAACTGGCTGCGCTATCACGCTGCAACCGGCGGCTACGATTGCGAGATCGAGCTGGACGACCGTTCGCCGATGCGTCCGATGGGCAAGCCTGTCACCCGCAAGGAATGGCGCTTCCAGATCCAGGGTCCGAACGCCTGGGCCGTGATCGAAAAGCTGCATGGCGGCCCGCTCGAGCAGCTCAAGTTCTTCAACATGTCGACGATGAATATCGCAGGCAAGACGGTGAAGACGCTGCGTCACGGCATGTCGGGCGCGCCTGGCCTCGAAATCTGGGGCCCTTATGCCGAGCAGGAAGAAATCCGCGCTGCCATCGTCGAAGCCGGCAAGGAATTCGGCCTGATCCAGTGCGGCAGCCGCGCCTATCCTTCGAACACGCTCGAATCCGGCTGGATTCCCTCGCCGCTGCCCGCCATCTACACCGGCGAAAAGCTCAAGGGTTTCCGTGAATGGCTCGGCGCTGACAGCTACGAAGCCAGCGGTTCGATCGGCGGCTCGTTCGTCTCGGACAACATCGAGGACTATTACCTCAACCCGTGGGAGCTGGGTTACGGCAACTTCGTCAAGTTCGACCATGATTTCCATGGCCGCGAAGCGCTCGAAGCCCTCAACCCCGCCGAGCAGCGCAAGAAGGTGACGCTGGCGTGGCATCCTGAAGACATGGCCAAGATCATGGCTGTCGACATAGGACGCGTAACAGCCGAAGGCAACGACGACCCGCTGGTCGCCGGCCTGCGCCCGCTGCCCGGTATCGAGGTTG
>JAZKBJ010000248.1:0-5116 GCA_040388685.1 Pseudomonadota bacterium | reverse complement strand
CCAAGATCATGGCTTCGATGTTCAACCCGGACGGCGAAGCCTACAAGTTCTTCGACGTGCCGCTCGCGAACTACGCCTCGTCGAACTACGACCGGGTCATCGATGCCGCCGGCAAGACTGTCGGCCTGTCGATGTTCACCGGCTTCTCCTACAACGAAAAGCAGGCGCTCAGCCTCGCCACGATCGATCCTGAAATCCCGTTCGGCACCGAGCTGCACGTGGTCTGGGGTGAAGAAAACGGCGGCACGCGCAAGACCACGGTCGAACCGCACAAGCAGCTGAACGTCCGCGCGATCGTCTCGCCGGTTCCGTACAGCCGCGTTGCGCGTGAAGCCTATGCCGAAGGCTGGCGCACCGCTCGCTAAGCCGAGCTGAAACAAGACCCTGCCCGGATCGCCACAACGGCGGCCGGGCGGGCTGTCTCCCCATCAAGAGGATCCCGAAAATGGCCACACCCATTATTCACCCGAACTGGGACAAGGAACCCGCCGGGATCACTGACGGCTTTTCGCTGGAGATGACTGCGAAGGACGAGGCTTCGCTGCGCGACGCCGCTCCGCTCATTCCTGCTGAAACGCCCGTCGCTGTAACCTTTCTGCCCGGCGAAGACGTCGCCGCGCGCGTGGCCGCTACGGTCGCGGTGCGTGAACTCGGCTTCGAGCCGATGCCCCATTTCTCCGCCCGCCGGATCACCTCGGAAGACGATTTCGAGGGCTACCTCAAGGCCGTGGTCGAACAGGCCGGGGTTTCGCGGTGCTTCATCGTCGCAGGCGATCCGCCCGAACCGGTCGGCCCCTATTTCGACACCTCGGCCCTGATCGCCACCGGCGCGTTCGAGCGCAGCGGCATCAAGGCCATAGGCATCGGCGGGCATCCCGAGGGGCACCCGAACATGACCGAGGCCGAATGCTGGGCCGTGCTGGAAAGCAAGGTCGCCGAGATCAAGAAGCGCGGCATGGCCCCGCTGATCGTCACCCAGTTCGGCTTCGATCCCGACGCTTTCCTCGCCTGGCTCAAGGAGTTGCGCGCACGCGGCATCGATGCGCCCGTGCGGATCGGCGTGCCGGGGCCTGCCGGGATCAAGCGCCTGCTGGCGTTTGCCGCGCGCTGCGGGGTCGGTGCATCGACCTCGGTGCTCAAGAAGTACGGCATCTCGGTCACGAACCTGCTCGGCAGTGCAGGGCCGGACAAGCTGGTCGATGCTTTTGCCAAGGGCCTCGGCCCGGAACATGGCCGCGTGCGTCTGCACTTCTATCCCTTCGGCGGCCTCACCAAGACGCTCGAATGGCTGCACGCCTATAACAAGAAGCATGGTATCGGCGCGTGACGGACTATGTCCTTGTCCACGGTGCGTGGGGCGGCAGCTGGGCTTATGACCGCTTGGCCGCGGATCTGCGCGCCGCCGGGCACCGTGTGCTTGCCGCAAACCTGGCCGGGCTTGGCCAGCGCAAGGCCGAGTTCCACCCCGGCATCACGCTCACCACGCATATCGACGATGTCTGCGCGGAGATTGCCGAGGCGGATTTCGGCCGCTTCGTCCTCGTCGGTCACTCATGGGGCGGCATGGTCATAACCGGCGTCGCCACGCGGCTGGGGGCACGCATCGATGCCATCGTCTACGTCGATGCCTTCCTGCCGCAGGATGGTCAGTCGCTGTGGGATCTGACCGGTGATTGGGAGCACGCCCACTACATCGGCAGCCAGAAGGAAACACCCGGCGCGGTGGCCCCGCTACCCGGCCTTGAAAGCCCCGTACTGTCGGCGCACCCCCTGCTTACCCTGGTAGAAGCCGTGCGGTACACGGGCGAAGAAGCGAAGATCCCGCGCCGCGTGTACATCTTCGCCAACGGTTGGGAGCCAACGCCGTTTGCGAAGTTCCGCGATGCGGTGCAGGACGACGGCGCATGGGAATACCACGAAGCCGAAGCCAGCCACGACGTCATGTCGGACCAGCCAGAGCAGCTTTTGCGGGTATTGCTCGGCTGCGCCTAAGCCTGCTGCGCGAGGCTCTGCATCCGCTTCAGGTAACGCGCCAGCACGTCGATCTCGAGGTTGACCTTGCTGCCCGGCGTCAGCGCGCCCAGCGTGGTGACCTGCGCCGTGTGCGGGATGATGTTCAGCGCGAAATGGCATGAACCGTCGGGCTGGTCGGCCACTTCGTTGACGGTTAGCGAAACGCCGTTGACGGTGATCGAGCCCTTGGCCGCAAGGTAGGGTGCAAGGTCCTTCGGCGCGGAAATGCCGAATTTGAGCGATGCGCCTTCAGGGCAGACGCCGACGACTTCGCCCACGCCGTCAACGTGCCCGGTCACGATGTGCCCGCCCAGTTCATCGCCCAGCTTCAGCGCAGGCTCGAGGTTGAGCGGTGCGCCCACCGTCCATTGATCGCTTGCGGTGCAGCTTACCGTCTCGCCCGAAACGTCCACGGCAAACCAGCCTTCACCGGCCACGCCGCCCTTATCCACCACCGTCAGGCACACGCCCGAGCACGCGATCGAGGCGCCAATGGCGATCTTCGCCGGGTCCATCGCGCAGGAAATCGTGACGCGGCGATCGCCCTTGTCCTCGATTGCAAGAATATTGCCGACTTCGGTGACGATCCCCGTGAACATTGAAATCTCCTTTAGCGGAGGCGTTCGTAGACGTCGGCCGCGTCGCTGCCAAGCACTCGCCGATCAACTAGGCGCCAGCGCCCATGCGCTTCGGCCAGCGATCCCAATCCGATGTCGCCAATGCCGGGTAAACCGTCCCCGATGACGATGGGCGCGCGGTAGATCAGCAATCGATCGACCATATCGGCGGCGAGAAAGCTGGCTGCGGTGCCCGCACCGCCCTCGACAAACAGATACTGCGCATCGCCGAACGCGCCCGGAGCGGCGATGTCGCCCACCACAGTCCAGCCATCCGGCGCGGCACCGCGCGTCAGCACCATGCGCTGCGGGCTGCGTGCTTCAAGCCCGGGCAAACGCACATCCAGCCTTGGCGAATCGGCGCGCAGCGTTCCGCCGCCGACAAGGATGGCATCAGCCCTTGCGCGCTCGGCGTGGCAATGTGCACGCGCCTCGGGCCCGGTGATCCACTGGCTCGACCCATCAGCCAGCGCGATCCTGCCATCAAGTGACATCGCCAGCTTCAAAGTTACGTGCGGCCGGTGATGCTGGGTCCGCATCAGATAGCCTTCGAGCGATTTGCGCGCCGGAGCAGAGGGCAGAAGTTCGGCAGTAATCCCGGCCTCGCGCAAGGCTGCAATGCCGCTGCCCGCCGTGCGTGGATCGGGGTCTTCCATGCCGATTACCACGCGGGCAAGGCCGCTGGCCAGCACCAGCGAGGTGCAGGATGGTCCGCGCGCGCTGGCATGGGCGCACGGCTCCAGCGTCACGTAGAGGGTTGCGCCGTGGGCAAGATCGCCCGCCATGGCGAGCGCCTGTGCTTCGGCATGGGGGCGGCCTCCGGCCTGCGTCCAGCCGCGTCCCACGACCACGCCCTGCCTGACGATAACTGCGCCCACCGCCGGATTCGGGCGGCTGAGCGGACGGCCTCGTGCCGCCAGCGCGGCGGCCGCATCAAGCCAGCGCAGGTCGTCCGCCCGGCTCATTGCGGCCGGGCCGGGCCCGCTTTCTGTTCGCGGTCGAACACCGGGTTGTCGATCAGATGCTTGTCGAGGATCGCCTTGCGCTCGGCGTCGATCTTGCGCTTTTCCGCCTCGCGCTCGAGCTTGCCTTCTTCGTAGGCTTTTCTGGTATCGACGCCGGTGGCGTTGCCCACGGCCTTGTACATCTGCCTTACGCGCTCCTGCCCGGCTTCATACTCGGCTTCCTCGGCTTTGGCCTTGGCGGTTGCCGCGCGGTTCTCGGCCAGAATTTCGGCGTCGCTGCGCCCTTCGAGGAAGCTCGGGAAGTAGATGACCTTGGGCGGGCGGGGCAGGCCGCGCCCGCCCTGGTTGCTCATCACGAAAAAGATGCCGCCGGTCACCAGCGCGGCAAGCACGAGTGCGATGGTGCGGTATTCGCTGGGCGCGCCGAGCACCTGCCACAGATCGGCCACCGCCCTGCGCGGAGAGACGTTACGGAAAAAGGCTTTCATGCGCGTCTAGATAGGGCGTGCGTGGCCGTTGCGCCAGAGTGCGTTCCGGCCATCAGCCGAACGGCGCGTATAGCGTGCGGCCATAGCGCTTGAGCCAGCGATTGGCGGCGTTCACTTCACTTTCGAACAGTGTGTCCAGATGGGCGTGAAATGCGGGGCTATGATCGAAGTGGGTCATGTGCGCCACTTCATGCGCCACAACCGAGCGCCGCACGAAATCGGGCGCCATGATCAGCCGCCAGTTCATGCGGATCGAACCATCCGACGCGCAACTGCCCCAGCGGCGTTGCGCCCTCGATAGCGTGAGGCGAGGTAGCTCGTGTCCGGCTAGGGCGCAATAATGCGCGAGATCGCCGGCCATCAGGGCCAGCGCTTCGGTTTCGAGCCAGCGCTGCAGGCGGCGGCTGAGGGATTCGCGGGGGCCTCCGATCAGAAACTGGCCGTCCGCCACCACCGGCTTGCGCCGCGCGGCCTCGTTCCACACGATGAGCAACGCCTCGCCGCGCAAGTTCAGCGTTGCTCCCGGAGCGATCGTGCGTGGTTCGGGCAGGTTGGCGAGTTGTCCGGCCAGCCAGTCCGCCCGGTCGCGCGCGAAGGCTTCGGCATCGCCGACGCGGCCCCAGGCAGGGATCGAAACCCGCGCCTCGCTGCCATCGGGCGCGAGCCGCAGGGTCATCCGCCGTGCCCTGGACAGCTTGCGGATCACCAGCGGCAATTCGCGCTCGCCCACGATAACCGTGCGGGGCGCGATCTTGCGCGGTGCCTTCACATCCCTTGCCCGTGGATCGGCGCGGCGCAGCCAATCAAGCATCGAACAGGTCGTCCCCATCGGAATCGGGCCCGTCGAAATGCGAGGACGGCACGATGTGCTCCTCCAGCGGCCCGGCCATCGTCTCGCTGATCGCCTTGCCGATCACCGATTGCCCGGCAGCATGGACGCTCGTCCGGTCGCCCGAGATCAGGTAGTGCCAATCGGGCAGCGGTTCACCATCGGCGCGCAGCCGGTAAGCGCAGGTGTCGGGCAACCACGGAA
>JAZKBJ010000247.1:8195-11018 GCA_040388685.1 Pseudomonadota bacterium | reverse complement strand
AGCGGCGGTCAGGAGCGCGGCTATCGCGCCGGGACCGAGCCTTTGCCGCTGGTTCTGGGCATGGCGGCAGCGCTGGAGGCGGGCAATGCATGGCTCAAGTGCGCTTCAGGTTTGCGGGAATCGCTGGAGAGTCAGTTGCTTGCACTAGGGGGCGAGGTTGTCGCGGCCAAGGCACCGCGCAGCCCGACGATCGGCGCGTATCGCATGCCGGGCAAATCGAGCGCGGCCCAACTGATCCGGTTTGACGGCGCGGGCATCGCGGTTTCGGCGGGGAGCGCCTGTTCGTCCGGCTCGTTGAAGGCCAGCCATGTGCTGACCGCGATGGGCGTCGAGGGCCTTGGAGAAGTGATCCGCGTGTCGATCGGGCGTGAGACGACCGAGGCGGAGATTGCGCGATTCATCGACGTGTGGCGGGAGATCAGGGGGTGATCTACCTCGATTATCAGGCGACGACGCCGCTTGCCCCCGAAGCGCGCGCGGCGATGATGCCGTGGCTCGCGGGGCCTGAGGCTGCCGACGCTTTGGATTTGTCCCGCCCGCAAGCGTGCGGATGGGCAAACCCCCACAGCCCGCACCGCTATGGCCGCGCGGCAGCGGCGGCGGTGGAAGTGGCGCGGGCGCAAGTGGCGGCGCTGCTGCCGCCGGGCGGGCGCTTGGTGTTCACCTCCGGGGCGACCGAGGCGCTCAATCTGGCGATTATCGGGTCGGGACGGAAGCGGCTGGCGGTATCCGCCATCGAGCATGCGGCGGTGCTGGATACGGCGCGGTTCGTCGATCCGGGCGTGGCGGTGCTTGCCGTGGATGGCGAGGGGCTGGTTGATGCCGACGTTTCGATTCCCGGTGGCACCGGGCTGGTCGCGGTGATGCAGGTGAACAACGAGATCGGCACGGTGCAGCCGGTCGAGGATCTAGCCGCGCGGGCGCATGAAGCGGGCGCGCTGTTCTTGTGCGATGCGGTGCAGGGGGCGGGGAAGCTGGCCGCGCCGGGTGGGGCGGACCTGATCGCGGTGTCGTCGCACAAGTTATATGGCCCCAAAGGCATCGGCGCGCTGTGGGTGCGCGATGGAGTGGAGCTTGCGCCGCTGATCCATGGCGGCGGGCAGGAAGGCGGCTTGCGCTCGGGCACGCTATCGCCCGCATTGTGCGCCGGGTTCGGCGCCGCGGCGGCGCTGTGCACAAGTCTGGGCACAAGCGATGCAGAACATGTGGACAGGCTGTGGACGCTGGCGCGGGGGCTGTTCGTGGGCTGGACGCTGAATGGCAGCGCGACCGCGCGTTGGCGCGGCAATCTCAATGTGCGGCTGGACGGCTTGGACGTGGGGCGGTTGTTGTCGGAATGCCGCAATGTCGCATTTTCTGCAGGATCGGCCTGTGCCAGCGGGTCGGGCAGGCCAAGCCATGTCTTGCGCGCGCTTGGACTTTCGGACAGGGATAGCAAAACCGCGATCCGAATTGGGTTCGGACGCTATACACGGGACGATGATCTGATCGAGGCCGCAGCGGCAATCCATGCCGCGGCGAGGTCACAGGGAGTCTTGTAGCCATGGTCCGCGTCACCTTCGTTACGCCGCAGGGCGAAAAAATCGCCGCTGAGGGCGAGGCGGGGACGCGCCTGCTCGAACTGGGGCAGGCGAGGGGCATGCCGCTGGAGGGCACCTGCGAAGGCCAGATGGCCTGCTCCACCTGCCACGTGGTGATCGATCCCGACTGGTTCGGCAAAGTGCCCCCCGCCGTGGACGACGAGGAAGACATGCTTGATCTTGCCGCAGGGGTGACGCGGACGAGCCGTTTGTCGTGCCAAATCGAGCTGACTGAAGCGATTGATGGGCTGGTGGTGCATATTCCGGCTGAGGCGCGGGATATGCAGGGGCGTTAGTGGGGGTTTGGTTGGTTTTACGGAAGTGACCTGAAAGGCGACTGGCCTGATACGGTGCTGTTGCAAACATAACATTCAACCGGCAAAAATGATCGTATGGTTCGATTTGTACTAACCTTGTTGGCCGTCGTCTTTACAGTCATCTTCTTGCGCGGGCTGATAAGAGGCGTGATGCCAAGTCGCTTTGGTCTAGCAACGCGCGCCAAGGCACCGATCCGGTTTGTGGTAAATGGCATGCTGATTGCCAGTTTGGGTGGTATCTGCGCAGTCGGAGCCCTCTTCTACCCTTGACGGTTCACGTTCTGTGATCGGCAGAAACCCAGGACTTTCCTGCCGTAGTGGCCCGTGAGGGGGCGAGCCGAAAGCTGCCGTTGGTTAAGCCGGGAAGCGAAGGGCAGCTCTCCAGCATTTCGCTTCGAAGACGGACATTCGGGATACGACGCCATTGCGGACGCTTAATCTCCAAGGCTAACATCGGTCGATGGACACATCACTGGGCAAAATACTGGAGGAAGCCGGGGGCTGGCTAGAAGCGCGAAGCGTCGAAAAAGGCAGCTCCGACGATGAGCAGGCGCTATCTCGATTTCAGGTGTTCCTTTCATCGCTTTCTGAGAACGATGCCCCGCCAAAGCTGGAAAAAGCTTGCGGGCTCATTAGCCGATGGATTGTCGATCAATGTGATTGGAACGGTCCAACGTTGCTAAGCATCTCGTCGTAGGTCCAGCGTGTTCACCAATTCGCTCGAGACGAAGCATGGCGAAGACATAAGCTCAGAAGCTAGCGACCGCTCCCCATAACTTTCCGGTCGTTCAAACACCCCCTCTCACTTTCATCGCTTGCGGCGGCGGGGTGATTACGCTCGGATGCGCCAAGCAAAGAGGAACCCTGCATGGCCGCCATCAATCTTCCCCGCGTGATCCGTATCGGCGGGGGCGCCTTGGACGAAT
>JAZKBJ010000247.1:0-8151 GCA_040388685.1 Pseudomonadota bacterium | reverse complement strand
AGGCGCTGGCGCAGTGCGGGCTATCTCGGCCGTTCGTGGTGACCGATGCGTTTCTGGTGCAGTCGGGCATGGTGGCGCGGATGGTGGGGGTGCTGGAAGCGGCGGGACTTTCGGCGCAGGTCTTTGCCGGGACGGTCCCCGATCCGACCGTGGCGGTGGTCGAGGCGGCGCTGGCGGCGCTCGCCGGGAGCGGGTGCGATTGCGTGATCGGGTTCGGTGGGGGCAGTCCGATCGATACGGCCAAGGCGATTGCGGCGCTGGCGCTCGATCCCCGGCCCATTCCGACGATGAAGGCACCGGCGGTAACCGATGTGCCGGGCCTGCCGATCATCGCGGTGCCGACCACGGCGGGCACCGGATCGGAGGCGACGCGGGTGACCATCGTTACCGATGAGGCCACGAGCGAGAAGATGCTCTGTGCAGGGTTGGCGTTTTTGCCGACTATCGCGATTGTCGATTTCGAACTGACCATGGGCAAGCCCGCGCGGCTGACGGCGGATACCGGGATCGATTCACTGACCCACGCGATAGAGGCCTATGTCTCGCGCCGGGCCAATGCCTTTTCCGATGCGATGGCGCTGTCTGCGATGAAGCTGATTGCGCCCAATATTCGCACGGCCTGCGCCGAGCCTGCCAATCGTGCGGCGCGCGAGGCGATGATGGTGGGGGCACATCATGCGGGGATCGCGTTTTCCAACGCCAGCGTGGCGCTGGTCCACGGGATGAGCCGCCCGATCGGGGCGTTCTTCCATGTGCCGCACGGGCTTTCCAATGCGATGTTGCTACCTGCGGTGACCGCGTTCTCCGCGCCATCCGCGCTAGGGCGCTATGCGGAGTGTGCCCGCGCGATGGGCGTGGCGGGCGAGGACGAGGGCGATCAGGCGGCGGTGGCAAGGCTGCTGGAGGAGCTGGCGGCGCTGAATGCTGATCTGTTTGTGCCGACGCCGAGGGCGCATGGGATTTCGGAAGGTGAGTGGACGCGGCTGATGCCCGAGATGGCGCGGCAGGCGATTGCCTCGGGGTCGCCCGCGCATAATCCGAGGCTTGCGGATGTGGCGGAGATCGAGGGGCTTTATGCTTCGGTCTTTGGGTAGGGAGCGCGCGTCCCCCTCTCCCAACCCTCTCCCGTGAAGGGGAGAGGGTTTTCGGGATCAATCTGCCAGCGCGTCGATCAGCGCTTGCGAAAAGGCTGGAATGTCATCGGGCTTGCGGCTGGTGATGAAGTTGCCGTCGATGACCACTTCCTGATCGACCACATCGGCGCCCGCGTTGGCGAGGTCGGTGTGGATCGAGGGCCAGCCGGTTACGGTGCGGCCATCGAGGATGTCGGCTTCGGCAAGCAGCCACGGCGCGTGGCAGATCGCGGCGATGGTCTTTCCGGCGTCGTCGAAATCGTTGATCAGGTCGATCGCGTCATCGTTCATGCGCAGGATATCGGGGTTCATCTGGCCGCCGGGCAGGAGCAGGGCGTCGAAATCTTCGGCGGAGACCTGATCGAGCGTGGCATCGACCTTCACGCTGTCGCCCCAGTTCTTGTCCTTCCAGCCCTTGATCGAGCCGGGTTCGATGCTGGCGACAACGGTTTCGATCCCGGCGTCTTCGAGCGCCTTCTTGGGGTCCATCAGCTCTGATTGCTCAAAGCCATTGGTCGCGAGGATGAGGACGCGCTTGGTCATGGGGGTTCTCCGGGAATGGGGGCGGCCCGCAGATGGCGGGCCTCTCCCCTACAATTGATGGTGGATGGGGTTGTTCCCCAGCTTTCCTTGCGCGGCCTTTCGTTCGGGCGGGCTGGTTGCTAAGCCTGCGCGGCCATGGCGATCACCAAAGACACCGACCCCGATCCGTTCGACGCTATCGTCGATGCCCCGTTCGATTCCGCATTGTCGGAGCGCTACCTTGTCTATGCGCTGTCGACGATCACCGCGCGGTCGCTGCCCGATCTGCGCGATGGGCTGAAGCCGGTGCACCGCCGGTTGCTGTGGGCGATGCGGCAGTTGAAGCTGGACGCCAGTGGCGCGTTCAAGAAATCGGCGCGCGTGGTGGGCGACGTGATCGGCAAGTATCACCCGCACGGCGATGCCAGCGTTTACGACGCGATGGTCCGCCTCGCACAGGACTTCGCGCTGCGCTATCCGCTGGTCGAGGGACAGGGCAACTTCGGCAATATCGACGGGGACAATGCCGCCGCCTACCGCTACACCGAAGCGCGCCTGACCCGCACCGCGATGCGCCTGATGGCGGGTCTGGAAGATGGCACGGTAGATTTCCATCCTACTTACAATGGCGAGGACGAGGAGCCGGATATCTTTCCGGGGCTGTTCCCCAACCTGCTGGCCAATGGATCGAGCGGGATCGCGGTGGGCATGGCGACCAATATCCCGAGCCACAACGTGGCCGAGATCGTCGATGCCACGCTTCTGCTGATCGACAATCCGGCGGTCGAGCACGAACAGTTGATGGAAGTGTTCCACGGACCTGACCTGCCGACCGGCGGCGTGGTGGTGGAAAGCCCGGCGGCGATTTCGGCGGCCTATGCCAGCGGGCGCGGGGCGATCCGGGTGCGCGCGCGCTTTTCCACGGGCCGCGATGCGGACGGCAACTGGGAAGAAACCGGGATCGAGAAGCTGGGCGGGGGGCAGTGGCAGCTGGTCATCTCGGAAATCCCCTATCAGGTGCAGAAGGGCAAGCTGATCGAGCAGATCGCGCAGCTGATCGCCGACAAGAAGCTGCCGATCCTTGAAGACGTGCGCGATGAATCGGACGAGCAGATCCGGCTGGTGCTGGTGCCCAAGAGCCGGAACATCGATCCCGATCTGCTCAAGGAATCGCTGTACCGGCTGACGGATCTGGAAAACCGCTTCGGGCTGAACCTCAACGTGCTGGATGCGCGGCGCACGCCCGGCGTGCTGGGGCTGAAGCTGCTGTTGCAGGAATGGGTGATCAGCCAGATCGACATCCTGCTGCGCCGTTCGCGCTACCGGCTGGAGAAGATCGCGGCGCGGCTTGAACTGGTTGGCGGCTATATCATCGCCTACCTCAACCTTGACCGGATCATCGAGATCATCCGCACCGAGGATGAGCCAAAGCCGGTGATGATGGCCGAGTTCGAGCAGGCCGAAGCGATCCTCAACATGCGGCTACGGTCCTTGCGCAAGCTTGAGGAGATGGAGCTGCGCAAGGAACTGGACGAGCTGAAGGCCGAGCAGGAGGAACTGCAAAAGCTGCTCGACAGTCCGGCCAAGCAGCGCACCCGGCTCAAGCGCGATCTGAACGCGCTGCGCAAGGAATATGCCGAAGACACCCCGCTCGGCCGCCGCCGCACCACGATTGCCGAAGCCGCGCCGACGCGCGAATTCAGCATGGACGCGATGATCGAGAAGGAGCCGGTGACGGTGATCCTTTCGGCCAAGGGATGGATCAGGGCGGCCAAGGGGCATCTGCCGTTAGATGGCGATTTCAAGTTCAAGGAGGGTGATGGCCCGTCTCATGCCTTCCACTGCCAGACCACCGACAAGCTGCTGGTGGCGGTGGACAACGGGAGGTTTTACACGCTGGGGGCGGACAAGCTGCCCGGCGCGCGCGGCTTTGGCGAGCCGATCCGCACGATGGTGGACGTCGATCCCGACGCGCAGATCGTCGATGTGGTGATCTACAAGGCCAAGGGGCAATTGCTGCTGGCCGCCAATACCGGGCGCGGGTTCGCCGCCGAGATGGACGAGCTTCTGGCCGAAACCCGCAAGGGGCGCGGCGTGGTTTCGACCAAGCCAGGCGTGAAGCTGGCCGTGGTGCGCGAGATTGCGGCTGAGCATGACCATGTTGCGGTGATCGGCGACAATCGCAAGCTGGTGCTGTTCGCACTGTCCGAAGTGCCGATCCTGGCCAAGGGGCAGGGCGTGACGCTGCAACGCTACAAGGACGGCGGCATGGCCGATCTGGTGACGCTGAAGCTGGAAGACGGACTTTCGTGGGCAATGCGCGGCGATACGGGCCGCACGCGGACGGAGAAGGACCTCCTGCCGTGGAAGGTCGCGCGCGGCGCTGCTGGCAGGCTGCCGCCGAACGGATTTCCGCGCGATAACAGGTTCTGAGGTTTGTGCGAGCTTGTGCGGGGCGAGGGCGCGGTTAGACAATCTGTCCTGAACAGGAGAGATTGATGACTGCACCGCGTTACTCGCTCGAAGGCCGGATTGCATTGATCACCGGGGCATCCTCCGGCCTCGGCGCGCATTTTGCGCGGCTTTATGCAGCGGCGGGGGCTGCGGTGGTGATCGGGGCGCGGCGGATCGAGCGGGTCGAAACGCTTGCGGGTGAGATCAATGCAGGCGGCGGTAGCGCGCTCGCGGTGGCGCTGGACGTGACCGACGAGGCTTCGATCATCGCGGCGTTCGATGCGGCGGAGGCGGGCCTTGGCGTGCCGGACATCGTGGTCGCCAATGCCGGGATCGTCGAGCCGGGGCGGGCGATCGACTTGTCCGCCGAGGCGGTGCGCCGTCTGGTCGATACCAATTTCAACGGGGTGTACCTGACCGCGCGCGAAGGGGCGCGGCGGATGATTGCGGCGGGATCGAAGCACACCGAGAAGGGGCGGATCATCCTGACCGGATCGATCACCGCGCAAGTGACCGGCATGGGCGATGCGGCCTATGCCGCGACCAAGGCGGGGGTGCAGCACCTTGGCCGACAGTTCGCGCGCGAATGGGCAAGGCAGGGCGTGAACGTCAACGTGATCCAGCCGGGCTATATCCGCACCGAAATCGACGGCGAATGGTTCGACAGCGAGGGCGGCAAGGCGCAGATCGCATCATGGCCGCGCAGGCGCCTGACCGAGATTTCGGCGCTGGATGATATGGCGCTGTTCTTCGCGTCCGACGCATCGCGGCAGGTGACGGGGACGTTCATATCGCTGGATGACGGGCAGAGTTTGTAGGGTTTGGTCCGCGATCCCATTTGCGTCCCCGCGAAGGCGGGGACCTCGGGCATCTGGGCTTTACCTCGGTTTGATTTGGCCTGAGGCCCCCGCCTGCGCGGGGGTGCGTCGTGTTATTGGGCGGGCAGGCCAGCCAGCAGGTCCGGCGTCAGCACTTGCGGCAACTGGCGCGCATCGCCGCCGCCCGCAGGATACCACAAGTATAGCGGGACGCCTGCTGCGCCTTGCGCGGTGAGGAACTTAGTGATGGCGGGATCGCGGCGGGTCCAGTCGCCGACCAGCACGACGACGCCTGCCTTTTCGAACGCCGCGCGGGTGGTCTCGCGCTCGATCGAGGTGCTTTCGTTGACCTTGCAGGACAGGCACCAGTCGGCGGTGAAATAGGCGAACACGGGCTTGTTCGCGCGGCGCGCTTCGGCCAGTGCGGCTTCGCTGAACGGGCGGGCCGCGAGGAGCCCCCCGGTTTCGGCGGTGGTGTCGGCGCTTGCAGGCGGCAGGCCGATTACGCCGCCGATGGCGATCAGCGCGCAAATGGCCATGAGTTGCCGGGTGGATTGTCCCTTGCGCTGCGTTACGCCGACTGCTGCCAGCGCAGCGACGAGAATCACCGCAGTAGCGACCAGAACCGAAGTGAACGTCGTTCCGCCCACGCGCCATGCTAGCCACGCCAGCGCCAGTGCGGTCAGGCCCATCGGCACGGCCATGATCCGGCGGAACCGGTCCATCCATGCGCCGGGCTTTGGCAGGAGGCGGCGAAGGGGCGGTATGAAACCGAGCGCGAGAAACGGCAGGGCAAGGCCGAGGCCGAGCGCGGCGAACACGCCCAGCGCGGCCCACCACGGCAGAACGAGCGCCGCGCCCATGGCGGCGGCCATGAATGGCCCGGTGCAGGGGGTGGCGACGAACGCCGCCAGCAGGCCGGTGCCGAACGCGCCGGTCTTGCCCGCGCCGCGCTCTATCGACAGGCCGGGGAGTTCATAGAGCCCGGCGAAGTTGGCGGTGATCGCGGCGGCCAGCAGAAGCAGGACGGCGATGACGCCGGGTTCCTGCAACTGGAACGCCCAGCCCACCTGTTCGCCGCCCGCGCGCAAGCCCAGCATCACGCCGCCAAGCGCGAGGCAGGCGAGCACCACGCCGCCGGTGTAGGCGAGGCCATCCGCCTTGGCATCGTGCGAATTGCCGCGCGCCAGCGCCAACGCCTTGAGGCTGAGGATCGGGAAGACGCAAGGCATCACGTTGAGCACCAGCCCGCCAAGAAATGCGCCGAGCAGCGCAAGGCCGAGCACTGAGGCTGAGAAGGCTGCGCCGCCCACCTCAGCGCCGCCATCGGGAACAGAGCCGGGCGCAGTGGTGAAGGCGATGCCGCCTGCGTCCTTGCCCATGGCGAGCACGCCTTCGACCTTGCCCGGCGCGGCGAATGCCTTGCCCAGCGGCACGTCGATGACCAGCATATCGCCATTGCGGAAGAAGCGCTGCGGCGCGGCGTAATCGGCAAGGCGCTCGGTCGAGAGGAACAGGTGCGGCGCATCGAGCAGGGCCGAGGCCGGGAACGGCAGGGCGACGCGGACCGACTTCGGGCCGATGGCGAACGTACCCGCACGGTCGAGCGGAGCGGGCAGCGCGGCGCGCCAAGCCTCGAACCGGGCATCTTTTGTGCCTGCGCCGATGGTGATCGCGCCTTCAAGGTCTGCGCGTTCGGGCACGCAGATCGTCTCGGTGCAGACCAGCCACTGCGCCCTGACCTTCACCGGCAGCAGCGTGCCGGGAGTGGCGGTGGCGGGCACGGTGAACGGGACCAGCACAGCGTAATCGTGTTCGTAGACGTGGTTCATTAGTCCCTGGATGAGCAGGGTCTGCGGCACCGGAAATTGCATCGCGCCAGTACTGGCGCCAGGCGGAAGGGTCCAGTCGAGCGTGAGGCCGTAGCCCGCGTCGCCGGGGTTGGACCAGTAGCCGTGCCAGCCCTTGTCAGGCTGCATCAGCAGCGCGAGCGTGACCGTCTGACCCGGCTGCACCGGCCCTTCGGCCAGCAGCGAGGCGCGCATGTGATTGGGCGCTGCCGTGGCCGGAACAAGCGTCAGGCCAAGCGACAGCAACAGCGCGGTCACAAAGATCGCTATGCTGCGCAAGCTATTGATCCAAGCCATCTTGCGCATCGGGCTTTCGGCCATAGAGGTCCACAAGGCCCCTTGAACCGGAGCGTCGCCGGGGCCATGCGTAGCGCTCTTCGGCGTCCTACGATTGGCCTGCTTCCAAGTCCAGTGCGCGTGCCCCAAGGAGTATGTTTCGCGTGATGACCTTTGCCCGCAAAGCTGCCGTTCTGCTCTCTGCCGTGGCTGTGCCTGTGCCTGTGGTGCCCGCCGTGGCGCAGGATACGGCACCTGTTGTTTCGCAGACGGTGCCGACAGGCGCACCGCGACTCGTCGTGGCCATCGCCATCGACCAGTTCTCGTCCGATATCTTCGCGCAGTATCGTCAGCGCTTTACCGGCGGCCTTGCGCGGTTGACGCAGGGCGCGGTGTTCCCGGCGGGCTACCAGAGCCACGCGGCGACCGAGACCTGCCCAGGACATTCGACGATCCTCACCGGCAATCGCCCGGCGCATACCGGGATCATCGCCAACTACTGGATTGACCAGAGCGTCACCGTGGGGCGCACCAAAGTCTATTGTGCTGAAGATGTTTCGAAGCGAGTGGCGGGTTCCAATGATTACGTCGCCTCTGTCGGGTCGCTGCTGGTGCCGACGCTGGGTGAATGGATGAAGCGCGCCAATCCGCAGGCGCGCAATGTGGCGGTTTCGGGCAAGGACCGGGCGGCGCTGATGATGGGCGGCCATGACATCGATCAGGTCTATTGGTGGAAGGGCGACAAGTTCGTCACGCTGGCGGGGCGCGAGACCGGGCCGGTAGCGGTGGCGCAGAATGCCGAGATCGCGTCGGCGCTGGCCAAGGGCGCGGCGGCCTATCCGCTCCCGGCCTGGTGTGCGCGTTCCGACCGTGCGGTTCGGGCGGGCGCGGTGACAGTGGGCACCGGACATTTCGCCATGAAGGCCGGCGACGCGGAGGCCTTCCGCGTCTCGCCGCGGCTTGACCGGGCGACGCTCGATCTGGCGGTGAAGCTGGTCGACGACGAAAAGCTGGGCAAGGATGCGGTGCCCGACGTTCTTGCGGTAAGCCTGTCGGTGACGGACTTTGTCGGCCATGCCGCAGGCACCGAAGGCGCGG
>JAZKBJ010000246.1:0-21126 GCA_040388685.1 Pseudomonadota bacterium | reverse complement strand
AGACATCCTCGACCTGCGGCTGGGCGGTGCGGACCTTCTCTGCGCGCTCTTCACGCCGTTCGGTGCGCTTTTCGAAGACCATGTCGAGCGCGATCAGGAACAGCATGATGCCGCCTGCGATGCGGAAACTGTCGAGCTCGATGTGCAGCGCGCCGAGCAGATCCTCGCCGAACAGCGCGAACACCAGCAGGATGCCGGTGGCGATCAGGCAGGCGCGCAGGGCCATGCTGAAAGCCTGTTTCGCCGTGGCGTTGGCGGTGAGCCCCGCATAGATCGGCGCGCAGCCGGGCGGATCGATCACCACGAACAGCGTGACGAAGGCCGAGAGGAACAGTTGCCACATGGCGGTCAGGCTCCATTCGCTTTGAAGTTGCGCGAGACGACGGGTTGCATCGCGCCGTCTTTCCACATCCAGGCTGCAAAACGGCGGCTGCCATCGGGCAGGACGACCGAACGCCACGCAAACGTGCCGTCGCGCGACTGGCCGTCCTTGCTGTCGGCCCCTGCAGGCGCATCAAGCGGCGGGATAGGTCCGGCGAGGGCGCGCAGCGGCGGCAGCTTGCTGTCTTCCTTGCGCTCGCGCTTGCTGCCGGGCTGCGGCGCCGCGGCCTCGTCAGGCCGCTTGCGCGCCGGGCAATCGGCGACCTTGCCTTCGGCCCAGTCCACGGCGCGCAAGGGTTCGGCCAGATCCTGACCGTCGTCCAGCACCCATTTCCAGTCGATCTTGCCCTTGAACTGGCGCTGCCAGACAGTGACGTATTCGCCGTTTCCTCCAGACGCGCCCTGCCATGCGCCGAAGGTCAGGCCGGCACTGCCGTCGCAACTGATCCAGGCGGACTGCGGTGCCCATTTGACCGGGGCGGGCGGGTCCTTGCGGTCCTTTAGCGCGGCCTTGGCCAGCACGCGCTGACCTTCGAACATCTCGGCGGTATCGTCGGCGGTTTCCCGAAACGCAGTCCACTGGCCCCTTTCGCGGGCAAGGCGGGCAAAGGCGATGTCGGCAGCGATCAGCGCACTGGGATTGGCATAGGCGCGCTGCGGGCGCTGCGCTGCGTCCGGCGCGGGCTGGGCCAAACTGGGCACTGAAAGGGCAAGGAATACGAGGGGGATCAGGTGCTTCATGGCGGCGAGCCTAGCGTAGCCTCGGCGCGATGCCCACCCCGCTGCGACTAACTTCACTGCGTTCAGTAAGTCTCACGGCCCTCCCGCAAGCGGGAGGGCAAAGTGCAGCGCTTTTTTCACCCCTCCCGCTTGCGGGAGGGGCTGAGGGTGGGCAACAACCTCCCCAATCACACCGCGTCGGCGGCAAGCTCCAGTCCGGCTGCGCGATAGGCGGAGACCAGCGTGTTGCGCAGCAGGACCGCGATGGTCATCGGGCCGACCCCGCCGGGGACCGGGGTGATTGCTCCGGCCACTTCTGCAACCGAGGCATAGTCGACGTCGCCGACCAGTTTCGTCTTGCCCTCGGCAGCAGCGGGCACGCGGTTGATGCCGACGTCGATCACGGTCGCGCCGGGCTTGATCCAGTCACCCTTGACCATTTCCGGGCGACCCACGGCGGCAACCACGATGTCGGCGCGTTTGACCACCTCGGGAAGGTTCTTCGTGCGGCTGTGGGCGACGGTAACCGTGCAGCTTTCGGCGATCAGCAGTTGCGCCATCGGCTTGCCGACGATGTTCGACCGGCCGATCACCACTGCATCAAGGCCCGACAGGCTGCCAAGCCGGTCCTTGAGCAGCATCAGGCAGCCGAGCGGGGTGCAGGGCACAAAGCCCGGCTGGCCCACCGCAAGGCGGCCTGCGTTGATCACGTGGAAGCCATCGACATCCTTGTCGGGCGCTATCGTGGCGATCACCTTCTGCTCGTCCATCTGGGCGGGCAGGGGCAACTGGACGAGAATGCCGTCCACCGCCGGATCGGCATTGAGCCGTTCGACCACGGCGAGCAGGTCGGCTTCCGACGTATCGGCGGGCAATTTGTGTTCGAAGCTGTTCATCCCTGCTTCGAGCGTGCTTTTCCCCTTGGAGCGCACATAGACCTGGCTCGCGGGGTCTTCGCCCACCAGCACGACGGCGAGGCCCGCCTTGCGCCCGGCCTTGGCCTCGAACGCAGCGGCAAGATCGCCCACGCGCGCGCGCAGGGTGGCGGCAAAGGCCTTTCCGTCGATTACGGCAGCAGTCATGGAATTTCGTCCCGTCCGGTCTGGGGTCAGACGCCTGCGGTGGAGGCGGCAATGCCGCTCAGCAGGATCGTCAGCAGGTTGAGGCCGATGATCAGCACCATCGGCGAAAAATCGATCGCGCCGGTATCGGGCATGATCTTGCGGATGGGGCGCAGGAGCGGTTCGAGAATGGCGTTGAGCGCCTTCCAGATCGCCGCGACCGCATTGTTGTGCATGTTCACGACGTTGAAGGCGATCAGCAGGCTAAGCACGAACTGCACGATCACCACGATCACGATGATATTGACGAGGTAATTGATCATCGAGATCAGCGTGTACAGCAGCATGGTGCGCGTTCCTTGTCAGCGGGAGCCTTCACGCTCCTAGCCGACCCTCTCCCAAGGCCACAAGTGCCCCTGTCGCCGCAACCAGCGCTGCGACGTGCCATTCTGTATGTGTTGCTTACGAATTTGGCAAGGGCAGGTCAGATCGTGAGCGTCGTGCTTTCAACATGCCAGCGCAGCTGCTCGGTGCTCGCGCCATCCACATCGTTGACCCGGCGGATAGTCACCTCGCCGCGCAGCGTGCGCTTGCCGTCCACGATGGTGACAGGCGCGGTGTAGTAAAGCGACCCTGCGGCCCCCTCCTGGGTGCCCGTCCCGACCGAAACTTCGGGCGCGAGCAGCGTGCTCCACTTGGCCGCGAAGGCGTCTTCGCTCATGCCGCTGCGCTCGCCCTTGTCGCCCCAGAACGCGCGCAGCGCTTTCCAGTCGCGCGCTTCGATCGTTCCGGCGAAAGCGTCGAGAACGTCGGCGGGGTTGCGTGCGTAGGACGGCTTGCCCGGACCGGTCGGCGCCAGCGGCGGCTCGGCAACCTGCGTCGGGATAGCAACCGCCGCAGTCTCACTGGCGACCGGGTCAGGCGCGGGCGAGGCAGGCCCCTTCTGGCAACCGCCGAGATGGAACACGAGCGCGGATGCCAGCGCGGCGACAAGACAGGAGCGGACCATGCCGCACCAGCGAGCGGCGCGTGGTTCCGTTCCCGTCGTTCATCGTATGGTTAGGTGCAACGCCGCTTCAGGCGCGGATGAGCGTGCCCGCACCCTGCGCCGTGAAGATTTCCAGCAGCATCGCGTGCGGCACGCGGCCATCGAGCACGACCGTCGCCTCGCACCCGGCCTCGACCGCGTGGACGCAGGTTTCCAGCTTGGGGATCATGCCGCCGCTGATCGTGCCGTCTTCGGCCAGCCGCCGGATGTCGGCGGGACGCAGGTCGGTCAGCAGGTTCTTGTCCTTGTCGAGCACGCCGGGAACGTCGGTCAGCAGGAACAGGCGCGATGCCCCCATGGCGGCGGCGATGCTGCCAGCCATGGTGTCGGCGTTGATGTTGTAGGTTTCGCCGTCCGCGCCCACGCCGATCGGCGCGATGACCGGGATCATCCCGGCGGCGCAGATCGTGTCGATCACGGTCGTATCGATATGTTCAGGTTCGCCCACGAAACCGAGGTCGACCACCAGTTGCTCGCCGCTTTCGTCCGAAATCGCCTTGGGGGCCTTTTTGGACTGGACCTTGCGCGCCAGCACCATGCCGCCGTCCTTGCCGGAAATGCCGATCGCCTTGCCGCCGGCGCGGGCGATCCAGCCGACCAGTTCCTTGTTGATCGCGCCCGCCAGCACCATTTCGGCAACCTCGGCGGTCTGCTTGTCGGTCACGCGAAGGCCATCGACGAACTGCGATTCGATACCGAGCGCTTTCAGCATTCTCCCGATCTGCGGGCCGCCACCGTGAACGACGACGGGATTGATACCCACCGCTTTCAGCAGCACCACATCCTGCGCGAAATCGTGCGCCAGTTCCGGATCGCCCATCGCGTGGCCACCGTATTTGACCACGAAGGTCTTGCCGGCATAGCGCTGGAGATAGGGCAGCGCTTCGGTAAGCGTTTCGGCCTTGGCGAGCATCGCGGGATCGTGGTTCTGAGACATGATGCGCGCCCTTACGCGCAAAGCGTGCGGAATCCAATATTGCGCATCGCGCCAGCGTGGCAGCCTATGCCGCGCGGTCCAGCCACTGCCCCAGCCGCACGAACACCCAGATCAGCGGCGGGACCATGATCGTTGACAGGACCAGCTTGGAAATGATCTGCCCTTCCATGATCGAAACGATCGGCAGATCCTGCCCGTAGAACGATATGGTGATGAACAGGACGGTATCGACCACCTGGCTGAGCATTGAGGCCAGCCACGCGCGCAGCATCAACAGCCGCCCGCGCCCGCCCGCAATCCGCGAGAACAGATAGACGTTGAGCGTCTGCGAGGTGCCGTAGGAAATGAGGCCCGCAAACTGCATCCGCGCGCCTTGCCCCAGCAACCGGGCAAAGGCGTCCTGATCGTTCCAGAACGGCGCGGGCGGCACCGCGTGGATGACCGTCGTCAGCAGGATCATCGAGACGATCAGCGGCACGAAGCCGAAGCGCACCAGCCGGTTGGCCGTGCGCTGCCCGAACAGTTCGGCGGTGGCGCTGGCCATGACCACCAGCAACAGAAACGCGAATATCCCCGATTCCACCGCAAGATCGCCCAGCAGTGGCCAGTGGCCGAGCGATGCCAGCTTGGTGCCGAGCACGCCTGCCAGAACGCACAGACCGCCATAAAGCAGCGCGCCAGCAAAGAGAGATCGGGGGATTGCGGGCTGCGGGATCGCGTTATCGTGCATCACGGGCCGATAGCGTGCTTTTAACCCGCCGCCAATTCGCTATTAGGTTCGTCTGAAACCATTTCCTGATGCCCATTTGTTTTTCTGGAGCCTTGCCCCACCCGATGCGTGTCGTGTTCAGTCTGCTCGGGATGCTGCTCATCCTTGCGCTCGCCTTTGCCCTGTCGTCCAATCGCCGTGCGATCCGCCTGCGCGTGGTCGCAGCCGCCTTTGCGCTGCAGGCGGGATTGGCCGCGCTGGTGCTCTATGTGCCGCTCGGCAACCGCATGCTTCAGGGCGCGGCAGGGGGCGTCGAAGGCCTGCTCGGCTTTGCGCGGGCGGGCGTGGCGTTCCTGTTCGGGCCGCTGGCAGACCCGGCCATCGGCGGCACCAGCTTCGCCATTTCGGCGCTGCCGGTGATCGTGTTCTTCGCCGCGCTGATCTCGATCCTCTACTACCTCGGCGTGATGCAACTGGTGATCCGCTGGATCGGCGGCGGGCTGGAAAAGGTGACCGGCATCAGCAAGGTCGAATCGCTCTGCGCGGCCAGCAACATCTTCGTCGGGCAAAGTGAATCGCCGCTGGTGATCCGGCCCTATCTCGCCGCGCTAGGTCCCAGCCAGCTGTTCTGTGTGATGACCGTGGGCATGGCGGGTGTGGCAGGCACGATCCTTGCCGCTTACGCCAGCATGGGCATTCGCATCGACTATCTGGTGGCCGCCGCGTTCATGTCGGCCCCTGGTGGCATCCTCATGGCCAAACTGATCATGCCCGACGAGCCGCCCTGCCCGGCGGAAGTCGCTGACGAGGCCCTGCCCAACCCGCATGTGAAGCCCAGCCTTGCCTCCAATGAGGAAGAGCGCCCCGCCAATATCATCATGGCCGCAAGCCAGGGCGCGCAGACCGGCGTGAAGCTGGCCGTGGCAGTGGGGGCGATGGTGCTGGCCTTCGTCGCGCTGGTGGCGCTCGCCAACGGAATTCTCGGCTGGCTTGGCGGCTGGTTCGGCATGCCCGAACTGTCGTTCCAGATGGTCCTCGGCTATGTCTTTGCGCCGGTGTTCTACCTACTGGGCGCGGACGGCTGGGGCGAGGCGATGCAGGCGGGCGGCCTGTTCGGCAGCAAGATCGTCCTCAACGAATTCGTCGCCTTCATCGAACTGGGCAAGGACACCGCGCTTTCGGCCCACACCGTCGCGATCGTCACCTTTGCGCTGTGCGGCTTCGCCAATTTCAGCTCCATCGCCATTCAGATGGCAGTGACCGGCGGGCTTGCCCCGAACCAGCGCCCGGTGATCGCCAAACTCGGGCTTCGCGCGCTGGTCGCAGGCGCGCTAAGCAATCTGATGAGCGCGGCGTTGGCGGGATTGTTCCTGAGTTTATAGCAACCCATTGGAACCCCTCACCAGCCTTTCGCACCCCCGCGAAGGCGGGGGCCTCAGGCCGAATAGCGCCAACGTTGAGGCCTGAGGTCCCCGCCTGCGCGGGGATGCTGTGCAATTACCCGTTCGCCTGCGCCTTGAGCTGATAGAGCATATCCAGCGCCTCGCGCGGCGATAGCGCGTCGATGTCGAGGTCGTTGAGGGCCACCCGCAAAGCGTCGACCCTTTCCTCGGCCGCTTCGATGGCGGCGGCGAACAGGGGAAGGTCGTCCAGCCCGGCGGCAAGCCCCCCGGTGGCGGCGCGGCCTTTCTCCAGCTTTTCCAGCACCGACTTGGCGCGTTTGACCACCGGCGCGGGCACGCCTGCCAGCCGCGCCACGGCCAGACCGTAGGACTTGTCCGCCGGGCCTTCCGCCAGTTCGTGCAGCAGAACCAGATCGCCCTTCCATTCGCGCGCCCGCACATGGTGGAGCGACAACGCCTCGCAGCTTTCCGCCAGCCGCGCGAGTTCGTGGTAATGCGTCGCAAACAGGCAGCGGCTGCGGTTGATCGAGTGCACCGCCTCGACCACCGCCCATGCCAGCGCGAGTCCATCGTAAGTGGACGTGCCGCGCCCCACTTCGTCGAGAATGACGAAGCTGCGTTCGGTCGCCTGTGCAAGGATCGCGGCGGTCTCGACCATTTCGACCATGAACGTGGACCGCCCCCGCGCCAGATTGTCAGACGCGCCGACACGGCTGAACAGGCGGTCGACCATGCCGATGGTTGCTGCCTGCGCCGGAACGAACCCGCCCGCCTGAGCTAGCAGCACGATCAGCGCGTTCTGGCGAAGGAAGGTCGATTTACCGCCCATGTTCGGGCCGCCGATCAGCCAGAGGCGGTCTCGAGGCGCTAGCCGGCAGTCGTTCGACACAAAACGCTCGCCCCTGATGGCCAGCGCCGCTTCGACGACGGGATGGCGTCCGCCGACGATTTCGAGGCATGGCTCATCCACCACGCGCGGCAATGCCCAGCCGCCTTCGGCAGCGCGTTCGGCCTGGCCTGCAGCAACGTCGATGCGGGCGAGCGCGGCGGCGGTTGCTGCGATGGCTTCGCGGGCGCGGACGGCTTCGCCGACCAGTTCCTCGAAGTGCGCTTCTTCGGCGGCGAGCGAATGGCCGCCGCTTTCGGCAATGCGGCTTGCTTCCTCGTGCAGGGCGAGCGCATTGAAGCGCACCGCGCCCGCCATCGTCTGGCGGTGGGTAAAGCCCGAATCGGGCGCCATCATCCGGTCGGCGTGGCGGGCGGGCACTTCGATGAAATAGCCGAGCACGCCGTTGTGGCGGATCTTGAGCGCGGCAACCCCGGTCTCGTCGCGGTACTTCGCTTCCAGCGCGGCAATGGCCCGGCGGGCATTGCCCGACATGCGGCGCAATTCGTCCAGCGCGGCGTCATAACCCTCCGCGATGAACCCGCCTTGCGACCGCTCGGTCGGAGGGGCGGGGACCAGGGCGCGGGCATAGAGATCGACCAGCGCGCCGTGGCCTGTAAGCGGAGGCAGCAGGTCATCCAGAGGCGCGGGCCGATCGGTGCGGGCGCCCAGCAAATCGTGCAACCGGCGGGCTTCGGCCAGGCCATCGCGCAACTGGCCGAGATCGCGCGGACTGCCGCGCCCGGCCACGACCCGGCCCAGCGCGCGGCCCACATCGGGGAGCGAACGCAGCACCGCGCGAATGTCGCCGCGCAGCAGCGGATCGTCATGCAGCCAGCTGACCAGCTCCAGCCGCCGGTAGATGGCGCGCGAATCGGTGAGCGGGGCGGAAAGGTCCTCGGCCAGAAGCCGCGCGCCCGCGCCGGTCACGCAGCGGTCGATCGCCTCGACCAGACTGCCGCGCCGGGTGCCGCCGGTGCTGGTGAGGATTTCGAGACTGGCCCGCGTCGCCTCGTCCATCGCCATGTGCGCGCCAGTCTCGCGCGCGACGGGAGGCAGCAGCAGCGGCAGGGCGCCGCGCCCGACATGGTCGAGATAGGTAATCAGCCCACCCGCTGCCGAGAGCATGCCGCGGGAGAACTGGCCGAAGCCGTCCAGCGTCGTCACCCCGTGCACGGCCTTGAGCCGCGTCTCACCCTCGTCGCTGCCGAAGGACCGATTCGGTCGGGGTACGCATCCGAACGGCGCATCGTCCCAGCTTTCAGGTGCGGCAATCTCTGTCGCGCCAAGCCTTGCCAGCGCCGCGCCCATCTGGTCGGCGGTGCATTCCTCCAGCTCCATCCGGCCCGTCGAAATGTCGCAGGCCGCGATGCCGATAGACCCTCGCACCTCGCACACCGCTGCCAGCACATTGGCCCGGCGCGGTTCGAGCAGGGCTTCCTCGGTCAGTGTTCCGGCGGTGACGAAGCGCACGATGTCGCGCGCGACCAGCGCCTTGGAACCGCCGCGTTTCTTGGCTTCCTCGGGCGTTTCGACCTGTTCGGCGATGGCCACGCGGCACCCGGCCTTGATCAGGCGGGCAAGGTAGCCTTCCGCCGCATGGACCGGCACGCCGCACATCGGGATCGGCGATCCGCCATGCTCGCCCCGGCTGGTCAGCGCGATGTCGAGCACTTGCGCCGCGATCTTCGCATCATCGAAGAACAGCTCGAAAAAGTCGCCCATGCGGTAGAACAGCAGGCTGTCTCCGGCCTGCTGTTTCAGTGCAAGATATTGCACCATCATCGGAGTTGGGGCATTAGGGGTCACGCGGTGGTGGCTAGACCAGCCGCGCGTGTTTCTCAAACCATCAACGCCGGATATCCGCAACTCCGCGCCACAGGGCTGGAGACGGCTCCGGTCTTGTGGGGGGTATAGTCGGTTTGACGCAAGTCCGCGAAAAGGATTGGATGCAGGGCATGAAGGCCCTGTGGGCGCGTGCAGGCGCGCTGCCGTGGCTTTCCGGCCCTGGCATCCTCATCGGCGTATTGCTGATCTGCCTGCCTTTCGCGCTGGTCGATGTGCCGCCGCTGATCGACATTCCCGGCCACATGGGCGCGGCGGCGATTGAGGCGGCAGGCCCCGGCAATCCGCTCGAAAAGTACTTCACCTGGAAATGGGTGTTCACGCTGAACATCGGCGGCGGCGTGCTGATGAAGGTGCTGGGCGCGCAGTTCGGCATCCTTGCCGCCGGGTGGTGGAGCACGGTGCTGGCCACCGGCCTGTTCGCGGGCGGGTGCCTGTGGACGATCCGCATGCTCAACCCCAAGGGCGGGCATGCGGCGGCATGGTCGCTGATGTTCGTGTTCAGCTTTCCGCTGCTGACGGGCTTCCTCAACTACATTCTCGCCTCCGGGCTGTCGCTGACGGCGTTCGGCGCCTCGCTCTGGCTCGAACAGAAGAACCCCCGCGCCCGCGCTGCCATGCTGATCGTGGCGCAGCCGGTGGCGATGCTGTGCCATGCCATCGGCGGGCTGCTGCTGGCACTGCTGGTCGGCGCATTCGCCGTGGGCCGCGCGCTGGACGAGTTGCCCGAAGGCTGGCGCTGGCGCGATCTGACCAACCGGCAGTGGCTCAAAACGCTCGACTGGAAGGCCATCGGCCTGCGGTTCTGGCAGGCCTGCTGGCCGTTGCTCGCCACGGTCATCACCATCGTGCTGTGGAAGGCGTTCTCGCCCGAGACCCGTTCGATGAACATCTGGCGCTGGGATCAGAAGGCCTGGTCCTTCGTGCTGACGCTGCGCGACCAGAACCAAGTCCTTGACGCCGGAACCACGATTGCGGCGTGCCTGCTCGTGCTGGTCGGCCCGTTCCTCGGCGCGCGCTGGCGCTGGCGGCAGGGACTGCCCGCGCTGATCGTGTTCGCGCTGTTCCTTGCCATCCCGAGCGACATCAACGGATCGTCGTTCGTCGATATCCGCCTGTTGCCGGTCGCCGCGATGCTCGGCCTCGGGCTGCAGGACTGGAGCGGCGCGCGCAAGCCCGATTGGGCGAAGATGGTCGCCTATACCGGGATGGGCCTGCTTGCGGTGCGCCTGACGGTCACGGCGGTCAGCTTCTCCGACTACGCCGAGGACTACAACAAGCAGCTTGCCGCGCTGACCCATGTCGAGCCGGGCAGCCGCGTGCTCGCCTTTGTCGAACACACGTGCCTCGATGAATCCTGGCGCAACACCCGCCGTGATCATCTTGCCAGCCTTGCCAGCCTCTACCGGCAGGCGTGGGTGAACGACAACTGGGCCGTGCCGGGCCTGCACATGGTCGTGCCGCGCTTCCGTCCGGGCCGCAATTTCACCGCCGATCCTTCGGAATTCGTGTGGTCGCGCGGGTGCGCGGGCGGCTGGCGACGCAATGTCGACAGCGCGCTGAAAGCCGCGCCGATCGAACGCGTCGATTATGTATGGTTGATCGACACCGGGTTGCCGCAGCGCGCCGATCCGCGTCTGCAGCTGGTCTGGCAGGAAGGCCGCAGCCTCCTGTTCAAGGTGCGCCGCCTCGGCATACCTACATGGAAACCGCGCGACTTCTGACCTGGTGCCTGCGCCCGCTCGAAGCGATTGCGCGAATCCGGTAAAATCGGCAGATTCCTATCGATGGGATGGCGGCTGCGCGCCTTGACGTAGCGTCAAAGGTCGGACAGTGCCGTTAGCCTGATACCGGCCATATTACGGGGGGATACCATGTCCGAGGAAAGCAACGTCCGCTTCACCGAACGCGAGGCGCTTTTCTACCACAACACGATCCGCCCCGGTAAGATCGAGATCATCGCCAGCAAGCCAATGGCAACCCAGCGCGATCTGTCGCTGGCCTATTCGCCGGGCGTGGCCGTGCCGGTCCGCGCCATCGCTGACAATCCCGCTGACGCCTATGAATATACCGCCAAGGGCAATCTGGTTGCGGTGATTTCCAACGGCACCGCGATTCTGGGCATGGGCAATCTTGGCGCGCTGGCGTCCAAGCCGGTGATGGAAGGCAAGGCGGTGCTGTTCAAGCGCTTCGCCGACGTCGATTCGATCGATATCGAGCTTGATACAGAAGACGCCGACAAGTTCATCGAGGCCGTGGCGCTGATGGAGCCGAGCTTTGGCGGGATCAACCTTGAGGATATCAAGGCGCCCGAATGCTTTATCATCGAGCAGGCGCTGAAAGAGCGCCTCAAGATTCCGATCATGCACGACGACCAGCACGGCACCGCGATCATTTCGGCGGCCGGCCTGCTCAACGCCTGCCATCTGACCGGGCGCAACTTGGGCGAGGTCAAGGTCGTGGTCAATGGCGCCGGCGCTGCCGCCATTGCCTGCACCGCGCTGATCAAGGCGATGGGCGTGCGCCACGACAACGTGATCATGTGTGACCGTTCGGGCGTGATCTATCGCGGTCGTGAAGGCGGAATGGACCAGTGGAAGAGCGCGCACGCGGTCGATACCGAAGCGCGCAGCCTTGAAGACGCGCTGGTAGGCGCCGACATCTTCCTCGGCCTGTCCGCGGCAGGGGCGCTCAAGCCCGACTGGATGATGAAGATGGCGCCGCAGCCGATCATCTTCGCGATGGCCAACCCGGACCCGGAAATTACCCCGCCCGAAGCCAAGGCGATCCGCCCCGATTGCATCGTCGCCACCGGCCGTTCGGACTATCCGAACCAGGTCAACAACGTGCTTGGCTTCCCGTTCATCTTCCGCGGCGCGCTCGATGTACGCGCCACCGCGATCAACGAGGAAATGAAGATCGCCGCTGCCGAGGCGATTGCCCAGCTCGCTCGCGAACCGGTGCCCGAGGAAGTGGCGGCGGCCTATGGCATGAACCACACGTTCGGCCTCGATTACATCATCCCCGCGCCGTTCGATCCGCGCCTGATGGAGGTCGTTTCGTCCGCCGTTGCCAAGGCGGCGATGGATTCGGGTGTGGCGCAAAAGCCGATCGAGGATTTTGACGCCTATCGCAACAGCCTGAAGGCGCGCCTCAACCCGACCACGTCGGTCCTGACCAACGTCTTCGCCCAGGCCAAGGACAATCCCAAGCGGGTGGTCTTTGCCGAGGCCGAGAACGAAGTGGTGCTGCGCGCCGCGATTCAGTTCAAGGACTTCGGCTATGGCACGCCGGTGCTGGTCGGCCGCACACAGGGCGTGATCGACAAGCTGACCGAACTCGGCGTCAGCGACCCCGCTTCCTACGAAATCCACAACTCCGCCGTTTCGCCGCTGGTGCCCGAGATGGTCACCTATCTCTACGAACGTCTGAAGCGCCGTGGTTACATGGAGCGCGACGTCAAGCGTATGGTCAATCAGGACCGCAACGTCTTCGCCTCGCTGCTCGTCGCGCTCGGCCACGGCGATGCGCTGATCACCGGCATGACGCGCACGTTCGCGCAGTCGATGAAGGAAGTGCGCCGCGTGCTCGATCCCAAGCCCGGCCATCTGCCCTTCGGCATCCACCTGATGGTGGCCAAGAACTACACCGTGTTCCTTGCTGATACGACGGTGAACGAACGCCCTTCGGCAGAAGACCTCGCGCATATCGCCAAGGAAACCGCTGCTGTGGCGCGGCGCATGGGCCACGAACCGCGCGTCGCGTTCCTGTCCTATTCGACCTTCGGCAATCCCTATGGCCGATGGCTCGATACGGTGCGCGGCGCTGTGTCGATCCTCGATGCCGAAGATCCCGGCTTCGAATACGAAGGCGAAATGGCGCCCGACGCTGCCTTGAACCCCAAGGTCATGGCGAACTATCCGTTCTGCCGCCTGTCCGGTCCTGCCAACGTGCTGATCATGCCGGGCCTGCAGTCGGCCAATATCTCGGCCAAGCTGCTGCGCGAACTGGCGGGTAATGCCGTGATCGGTCCGATGCTGCTCGGCATGGAAAAGCCGGTGCAGATTGCCGCGATGACCTCGATCGCGCCCGATATCCTGACGCTCGCCGTGCTGGCGGCAGCGGGTATCGTAGGCTGATTTCAGGCGACGGCCTCGGTAACGAGGCCGTCGACCAGCAGGCGCAGGCCCTTGGCGAAGCTCGCTTCAAGGTCGAACATGCCCGAGAGATACGCGGCCATGGCCGCGTTCTCGTGGTAGATCGCCCAGCCGAGCGTCAGCGACAGGACCGCCGCCTGCGCTTCAAGCGCATCACTTGCGCCAAAGCCGAACGCGCACAGCGGTTCGGCCATTTCGCGCGCGGCATCCGCCTCCGGGCGCGCCAATGGGCTGGCGACAGCGAGAAGGCGTGCCGAATCGCGATGCTGGCGCAGCACTTGCGCCAGCCCCCTGCCAAGGTGTTCGAGCCATGCGCGCGCATCGCGGCATTCTGCCTGACCCGATCGTGCGCGCGCATAGATGTCCAGCGCCATCATCGACGTCAGGTCCGCCTTGTCGCGCACGTGCCAGTATAGCGCAGGGGCCTGCACCGAAAGTCTCGCCGCCAGCGCCCGCATGGTGATGCCGTCGAGCCCCACATCGTCCAGCAGCGCGAAAGCCGCGCGGAGAATGGAATCCCTGTCGATCGATATATCACGCTGGCGGGCCATGCGGGGGGTTTGACAATTTAACGTCGTTAAGTAAAGTGGTGCTGCCGTTTGGGAGAACCGCAATGATTCACGTACGCAACGCATGGCACGTCGCCTGCTGGTCGATGGACCTTGAAACCGGAAAGCCGCTTGCCCTGACCATGGCGGGCGATCCGGTCGTGCTGCTGCGCACCGAAAGCGGGAAGCTCGTCGCGCTCGAGGATCGCTGCGTCCACCGGCTCGCACCGCTTTCGCTTGGCCGGTGCGAGGGGGAAACCCTGCGCTGCATGTATCACGGATTTCGCTTCGCCGCTGATGGGGCCTGCGTGGAAATTCCGGGGCAGGACATGATTCCTGCCACGGCAAGGGTGCGCGCCTATCCGGTGGAGGAGCGTCACAGCTGGATCTGGGTCTGGCTGGGCGATCCGGCGCTGGCGGACTCGGCGCTGATCCCGCAGGCGGTCGGCTTCGACGATCCTGACTACATTCTCGGGCGCGGCCAGCTGGACTACAAGGCAAACGCCCAGCTGATTCATGACAACCTGTGCGATTTCACCCATCTGTCGTTCGTCCATTCCGCCAGTTTTGGCGCGAACGACGAGTGGGCCATGACGCGTCCGAAAATCACGCAGCTTCCACGCGGAATTCGTTTTGAACGCTGGGTGCGCGGGCAGGGCGGCTTCCGCGCGGGCGGAGAGCCGGTCGACGTCTGGTCAAGCTACGAATATCACGTGCCCGGAATCCTGCTGATGCCGACCGCGTCCTATCCTGCGGGCACGGCTGACGCGCTGGGCGATGCCCCGCCGCCTGCCGACATGCCGCGCACCGGCGTGACGTTCACCAGCCAGGCCGTGACCGCGCTGACCGATACGACCAGCCGCTATTTCTTCAGCTGGGGTCCGCACCGCGATCATGGCGACGAGGCGCTGCGCGATACGCTGATGGGCGTTGCGGCCATGGCCTTTGCCGAGGACAAGACCATGATCGAGGCGCAGCAGGCCGTGATCGACCGCGACCCGTCACGCAGTCCCATGCCCGCGACGTTCGACAAGGGCGTGGTGCTGTTTCAGCGTCTCGTTGCGCGTCTGGCGCAGGAAGAGGGTGCCGCCGCGAAGGCCGTTGCCTGAAGGCTCAGCCTTTTGCCGGGACCACGGTGATGTCCAGCGGCGCGGCACCGGCGGCAATCGCCAGCAGCCGGTCGACATTGGGATGCGCGCCGGGGCGCAGGCGCGCATCGGTGGTATGCTCGCCGAACACGAGCAACCCGTGCTGCGCGGCGTCCGCGTCCAGCCGCCCGAACGCGCGCTTCAGGTAGTGGTAAACCGCCACCGAGCCGTGCTTGCCCGGCTGGTTCTCGATGCTCGCCGTCACGGCTCCCGCCTCATCCGTCAGGTCGATGCGTTCAACCGCATCGACTTTCGGCAACTGGGCCAGATTGTCCTTGAACGCCGCGCCGGGCGTAATTTTTGTGGTCGTCACGAATAGTCCTGCGTCTTTGTCCGGCGGACGATCAGATCAATCCCGCCAGCGGGCTGGAAGGATCGGCGTATTTGCGCGTCTGCATCCGGCCCGCAAGGTAGGCATCGCGTCCGGCCTGCACGGCAAGCTTCATGGCGCGGGCCATGCGGATCGGGTCCTTGGCTTCGGCGATGGCGGTGTTCATCAGCACGCCGTCGCAGCCCAGTTCCATGGCCACGGCGGCTTCCGAGGCCGTGCCGACGCCCGCATCGACCAGCACCGGCACTTTCGCGCCCTCGACGATCAGCCGCACGGTCACGCGGTTCTGGATGCCCAGGCCCGAACCGATCGGCGCGCCCAGCGGCATGACCGCCACCGCGCCCACGTCCTCAAGCTGCTTGGCGGCGATGGGATCGTCCACGCAATAAACCATCGGCAGGAAGCCTTCCTTGGCGAGAATCTCGGTCGCGCGGATCGTTTCGATCATGTTGGGGTAAAGCGTGCGCGCCTCGCCCAGCACTTCCAGCTTCACCAGATCCCAGCCGCCCGCCTCGCGCGCAAGCCGCAGCGTGCGGATCGCGTCCTCGGCAGAGAAGCACCCGGCGGTGTTGGGCAGGTAGGTGATCTTCTTGGGATCGATATAGTCGGTCAGCATCGGCGCCTTGGGGTCCGACACGTTGACGCGGCGCACGGCCACGGTGACGATTTCCGCGCCCGAAGCTTCGACCGCAGCTGCGTTCTGCTCGAAGTCCCTGTACTTGCCCGTGCCGACGATCAGGCGCGAGGTGAAGGTGCGGCCCGCAACGGTCCAGGTATCTTTTGGCCAAGTGTCGGCTGCTGAATTGGTCACGTCGCTCTGTCCTCCACCCACGAAATGCACGATTTCCAGCACGTCCCCATCGGCAATCTGGACATTGGCCAGCGTCGACCGGGGCACGATCTCGCCATTGCGCTCGACCGCGACCTTGGTGGGTTCGAGTTCGAGGCTGCGCACCAGATCGGCAATCGATCCGGGCACAGCGCGGCGCGGCTCGCCGTTGACGGTAAGGGATAGCAGTTCGCTCATGCCGCCCGCTTTAACGAGGGCGGGGCGGGGTGCAAGCGGGAGCTTAGTGAGCCCCGCGTATGTTGAGCAGGTGCGCGCCGGCGACGAGGATGACGCCGCAGACCGTCAGCACGACTTCGGCACTGCCGTGGCCAACCGCGACCGCGCCCGCCATCAGGCCGAGGCCGGTGCCGCCCACCGCGAGCGGCAGGAACCGGCCATGGCGCAGCGCGCCGATGCCGATCGTCGCCGCGCCGATCACCAGCGCGAAAGCGAGGCCCCAGCGGTGGATGTCGGGGTTGAGCAGGGCGGTGCCGCCAAGTCCGAGCATGCCGACGAGGAAAATCCCCGCAACGCAGTGAATCAGGCACAGCCCCGAAAGGAGCACGCCTATCCGGTCGAGCCGGGCACGCAAGGTAAGCAGGGCATCACTCATCGGTGGCCCATATATGTTATACTGTATCATTACGCAAGAGGTGCCCCGTCCCGGCTTCCCCAAGGGGGCGCAAACCATACCCGACAATCCCACTTGCGATTCGGCGGGTGCGGGAGCAGGGCCTGCTGCCATGTCTGCAAGCCTCTCCCCTTCTCCGCGCGCTGACGCACTGGCGCTCGCACGCTGGCTCTTCGTCGTCGCCTTCATGGTCGTTGCCATTGTGGTCATCGGCGGGATCACGCGCCTGACCGAATCAGGCGTTTCGATCACCGAATGGAAGCCGGTCTCGGGCACGATCCCGCCGATCACCGACGCGCAGTGGCAAGCCGAGTTCGACGCTTACCGTGCCACGCCGCAGTTCCAGCTGGTCAATGGCCCGGCGGGAATGACCATCGCCACCTACAAATTCATCTTCTTCTGGGAATGGGTTCACCGCCTGCTCGCACGCACCATCGGCCTCGTCTTCGCCGCCCCGCTGGCGTGGTTCTGGATCAAGGGCAGCATTCCGCGGGGCTACAAGCCGCGCCTGCTCGCTCTGCTGGCGCTGGGCGCGGCGCAGGGGGCGGTTGGCTGGTGGATGGTCAAGTCTGGCATCGTCAATGACGTGAAGGTCAGTCACTTTCGCCTCGCCACGCATCTGCTGGTCGCGCTGTTCACGCTGGGCGGTCTGGTGTGGACTGCGCTCGATCTGATCGCGCTGGCGAAGGGCGAACGGCGTGCGCGGCTTGGCGGTCTGGGCGTGCTGGCGCTGGCCGTGCTGTTCGTGCAACTGTTCTACGGCGCGCTCGTGGCAGGCCTGCGCGCGGGCACATCGGCGGGCGGCGGCTGGTTCAGCTTGGACGCATGGCCCCTGATGCAAGGCAGCGTCTATCCAGACGGCGTCGACTGGGCGCTGGGCGCAGGCCATGCGCTTTTATCGGACGTCTTCCTCGTCCACTTCATCCATCGCTGGTGGGCATGGGTGGTGGTCGCGGTGCTGGTGGTCTTGGCGCGAAAGCTGCGCGCCACCAACCGCAAGGCCTCGGTCGTCCTCCATTGCGCCTTCGGCACGCAGATCCTGCTCGGCATCTTCACCGTGTGGAGCGGCGTCACCTTATGGATCGCCGTCCTGCACCAGTTGGTGGGAGCGCTATTGCTCTGCGCAACGGTGTGGAGCGCGCATGTGCTGGGGTCGCTGCGGTAGATGAAAGTGATGGAGGTATTATTTTACCTCTCCCAAAACCCGCAGTTTTCTTGACTCTGACGGGCATTTGCAACAAAGGCGCGCTTCCTTCGTCGTGAGGCCAGCGGATTTCCGCCCTGATCGACGCACAGAAATCCAGGGAACCGAAGCGCCATGAAGGCACTGAGCAAGGTCACCCGGTCGATCAAACCGGCCGAGGTGGTAAAGAACTGGCATCTTATCGATGCCGAAGGTCTGGTGGTTGGCCGTCTGGCTGTCATCATCGCCAACCGTCTGCGCGGCAAGCACAAGCCGAGCTTCACGCCTCACGTCGATTGCGGCGATCACGTTGTCGTGATCAACGCCGACAAGGTGCGCCTGACGGGCAACAAGCTGAAGAACAAGATCTATTACAAGCACACCGGTTATGCCGGCGGCATCAAGGAAGTCACCGCGGACAAGGTCCTCGGTGGTCGCTTCCCCGAGCGCGTGCTTGAAAAGGCGGTTGAACGCATGATCCCGCGCGGTCCTCTCGGCCGTGCGCAGATGCGCGCCCTTCACCTCTATGCAGGGGCTGAACACCCGCATGCAGGCACCCAGCCGGTGGCGCTCGACGTCGCTTCGATGAACCGCAAGAACAAGGTGGGTGCATAATCATGGCCGAAACCGAAAACACCGTATCGAGCCTGTCGGATCTCAAGGATCTGACGGCTGCTGCACCCGTCTCGGCAGCGTCTGATGGCGTTGGCGAAGCTGGTGAAGTTGCCGCTCCCGTCATCCGCACGGGTCCCCCGGCACCGATCCGCGACCGCGAAGTCGATGCTCAGGGCCGTTCGTATGCAACCGGCCGCCGCAAGGACGCCGTTGCCCGCGTGTGGCTCAAGCCCGGTTCGGGCAAGGTCACCGTCAATGGCCGCGATCAGACCGTGTATTTCGCCCGTCCGACCCTGCGTCTGGTGATCAACCAGCCGTTTCAGGTTGCCGGTCGTGAAGAGCAGTACGACATCGTCTGCACCGTCAAGGGTGGTGGCCTTTCGGGCCAGGCCGGCGCGGTAAAGCACGGCATCGCCCAGGCCCTGTCGAAGTTCGAACCCGAACTGCGCAGCGCCGTCAAGGCAGCCGGCTTCCTGACCCGCGACCCGCGCGTCGTGGAACGCAAGAAGTATGGCCGCGCCAAGGCACGCAAGAGCTTCCAGTTCTCGAAGCGCTAATCGCTTCGGCAGTCTGGCAAAAAGAAATCAGGGGCTGGCCTTCGGGCTGGCCCCTTTTTTCTTGCCCCTAATGGACGCACACCTGAAAGAGCGCGCAGACGAGAGGATGCGCCAAGGATGTTAAGGCTTCCGCGACCGACTGCCATCGGCCAGCTTCGTTTTGGCGGGCGTCTCGGCTGGGCGCGCGGAGCACTTGGCGCACTGATTGGCGTGGCTCTGGCTGCGGTGTTCGGCCTGACGGTGCCCGAACCGTATCACTGGCCGTGGATCGTGGCACCGGTAGGCGCTTCGGCGGTGCTGGTCTTTGCCGTGCCCGCCAGCCCGCTTGCGCAGCCCTGGTCCGTGCTGGGTGGAAACATGCTGTCTGCGCTCACAGGCCTTCTGGTCGGCCACGCGATCGGCTTGCCGGTGCTGGCTGCGGGACTTTCGGTTGGGCTGGCAATCGCCACCATGACCTATGCGCGCTGTCTCCATCCGCCTGGCGGTGCCTGTGCGGTTCTGGGCGCGCTGGCAGCGTCTGCGCCCGGTGGCGGATGGACCGCGCTGATGGTGCCGCTCCTGCTCAACCTCATCGCGTTGATCGGTGCGGGCTGGCTTTACAACAACCTGACCGGCCACCCATGGCCGCACATTCCGGTGCAGGCGCCGCCGATGCCCAAGGGGACTTGGGCCGGCAGTTACGACAAATCCGATCTCGACGCCGTGCTCGACGAGTGGGACGAAGTGCTCGACGTCAACCGTCAGGATCTCGACTCGCTTTTCCGCGCGGTCGAACGCCGGGTGTTGCGACGCTGGGAGGACGATCTCAAGTAGTCAGGGCAGGCAGGCTTGCACGTTGCTGGTCATGCGATAGAGGTTGCACATAACAACTATAATATCCGGAGAGCGCGTGATGGCCACCCACTTGCGGTCCAATATCGAATGCAGCGATGCCGAATGGCACGCGCGGCAGGAACTCGCCGCCTGCTACCGTATCTACGATCACCTCGGCTGGTCGGAATCGATATACAACCACATCTCGCTGAAAGTGCCGGACGAGGACGGCGCGTTCTTGATCAACCCGTTCGGGCTGCTCTATTCCGAGGTCACCGCCTCCAATCTCGTCAAGATAGACATTGACGGCAACAAGCTGGACAGCAGCGAATACCCGGTCAATCAGGCAGGCTTCACCCAGCACGCCTACTTCCACCGCCACCTCCCCTGGGCCCACGCGATTGCCCATGTCCATACGACCGAGACGATGGCGGTATGCAGCCTTGCAGAAGGGCTGATGCCGATCAACTTCTACGCCTGCAACTTTGCCAGCCAGCTCGCCTACCACGATTTCGAAGGCGTCACGGTGCGGGCAGAGGAGGGGGAGCGGTTGCTCGCCAACCTTGGCGACAAGCGCATCCTCATGTTGCGGAACCACGGCCCGGTCGTGCTCGCACCCACGCTCCAGCAGATGTTCATCATGCAATGGGCCTTGCAGCGCGCCTGCGAAATCCAGATCGCCACGTTGTCGATGGGCCAGCCGGTGGTGCGCGTGCCCGATGAGGTCGTCGCCGTTCACCAGCGCGACCTCGGACAGGTCAGCGCCGGTGGCGCGGCGGGCGCGGCAGACTTCGCGGCATGGACGCGGCGGATCGACAGGATCGATCGCGGCTGGCGGGATTGATGCAGGCGGGATTCAACGGCTAGAGCGCATCCATGGCCCGCCTCACCGTCAACAACCAGCCCGTCCAGTATCGCCTCGACGATGACACGCCGCTGCTCTGGGCGCTGCGCGATGCCGCGAACCTCACCGGCACGAAGTATGGCTGCGGCACGGGCGAATGCGGCGCCTGCATGGTCATCGTCGACGGGCAGGCCCTGCCAAGCTGCACGCTGCTGCTGGGCGAGGCCGAGGGCCGCAGCGTCACCACGATCGAAGGGCTATCGGGTGACCGCTCGCACCCGGTGCAACAGGCGCTGGTGGCCGAACAGGCGATCCAGTGCGGCTTCTGCACGCCGGGCATCGTCATGGCCGCCGCCGCCCTGCTGGCGACCAACGCCAGCCCGACCGACGAGGACGTGGGCAGCGCCATCACCAATATCTGCCGCTGCGGCACCTATCCGCGCCTCACCCGCGCCATCCAGCGCGCGGGCCGGGTGATGC
>JAZKBJ010000245.1:8799-26219 GCA_040388685.1 Pseudomonadota bacterium | reverse complement strand
GGCGGCTGTCATGGGATGAGCTTGGCCTCCTGCGGGCTGACGATACACGCACGCTCTATCAGTACGACGTGCGGCTGCCTGAGGCCTTCGCGGAAGGGCATCTGCCCGGCTTCCGCAATGCCCAGGGCGGCCAGTTGGTGCAGGAGACAGATCACTTCGCCACGGTGCGCGGGGCGAGGATCGTGCTGGCAGACGATCTGGGACCGCGCGCCGACATGACCGCTTCGTGGCTGGCGCAACTGGGCTGGGACGCCTTGGTGGTCGAATGGCCCGACGAAATCGATCTGGAAACCGGCCCAGATGCCGCCCCTCCGCCCCGCGGACCCGAGGGTCGGTACAAGCGCCCCTACGAAGGCACCGACAACGCCAGCGCCGCCATGCAGGCCTATCTCGACTGGGAATTCGGCCTCGTCGAGCAGCTGCGCCGCGATGGCACGCACGGCTTTTTCGTCATCTGACACTGCCATTCAACGAGAGAAACTTCACCATGCCCGTCAAGTTCATCGGCTATATCGGCTTCAACAATTCTTCCGAAATCCACGGTGCCATCCGCAGCCGCATTCTCGATCGCGATTATGTCGATGCTGCGGCGAAGGCGCAGGAGGCTGGCGGCTTTGACCGCGTGCTGATCCCGTTCGGCTCCAACACGCCGGAAAGCCAGATCGTGGCGGCGCATGCGGCAGCGATCACCGACACGCTTGGCTTCCTCGTGGCTCACCGCCCCGGCTTCACCCAGCCGACGCTGGCCGCGCGACAACTGGCAACGCTCGACCAGTTGTCTGGCGGGCGCGTGGCAGTGCACATCATCACCGGTGGCGCGGATGACGAAATGGCCCGCGATGGCGACATTGGCCCCGACAAGGCCCAGCGCTATTCGCGCACCGACGAGTATCTTGAAGTCCTGAAGCAGGAGTGGAGCGCTGCGCAGCCGTTCGACCACAAGGGCCAGTTCTACGAAGTGCGACAGGGCTTTAGCGCGATCAAGCCTGACAACCTCCCGGTGTTCTTCGGCGGGTCCTCGCCCGAGGCCATCGACGTTGCTGGACGCCACGCCGATGTTTATGCGCTGTGGGGCGAGACGCTGGAACAGGTTGCGGATTCGCTGCGGCAGGTGCGCCAGTCGGCGGCTCGGTTTGGCCGCTCGCCCGGTTTTTCGCTTTCGCTGCGCCCGGTGATTGCCGACACGGAAGAGGCTGCGTGGAAGAAGGCCCGTGAAATCGAGGACCGCGTGCGGCAGGCGCGCGAGGCTTCAGGGCTGCCGGTAAGCGGCCACCGGCCGAGCAATGCCGGGTCGTTGCGCCTGCTCGATACGGCCAGTGAAAACCGCCGCGATGGCCGGTTGTGGACCGGCGTCGCCGCGCTGACCGGCGCGCAAGGCAACAGCACCGGGCTGGTGGGAACGCCTGAGCAAGTGGCCGAAGCCATGCTCGAATACTACGATATCGGGATCGACCACTTCCTGATCCGCGGGTTCGATCCGCTGGCCGATGCGATTGCCTATGGCGAGCATCTCATTCCGCTGGTGAAGGCAAAGGTGGCCGAGCGCGACGCCCGCACCGTGGCACTGGCCAGCTGAGGAGCGCGAACAATGGCAACCGTACTTGAACGCCTCCGCGCTGCCGTACCCCCCCGTCTCGGCGGGATTTCCGAGGCTGAATGGCAGACCCGGGTCGATCTGGCCGCATTCTATCGCATTGCCGCACTGCACGGCTACGATGACTTTCTCTATACCCACATTTCCGCGCGCGTGCCGGGACCGGACCATCATTTCCTGATCAACCCGTTCGGCCTGACGTTCGACGAAATCACCGCTTCCAGCCTGGTCAAGGTCGATCTTGACGGCACGATCATCGGCGAGAGCGAATACGGTATCAACTACGCAGGGTATGTTATCCATTCCGCGATCCATGCCGCGCGCGAGGATGCGCAATGGATCGCGCATTTTCACACGCGCGATGGCATGGGCGCGTCGGCACACGCCGAGGGGCTGCTCCCGCTCACCCAGCGCGCGCTCTACATCATCCCGCGCCTCGCCTACCACGATTATGAGGGCGTCGCGCTGAACCTCGACGAGCGCGAACGCCTTCAGGCCGATCTCGGCGACAGGAAACTGATGCTCTTGCGCAATCACGGCACCCTAGCGCTTGGCAGTACGCCGGGCGAGGCGTGGAGCGGGATCTACCAGCTGGAAGAGGCTTGCTCGGCGCAGGTCGCGGCGCTGGCCGGTGGGCGCGACCACGTGCTGATCGCGCCTCAGGAAGCGCAGGATGAAGCGCTCAGGCAATTGGCCGAGCGACCGGCCGCAGCAACGTCGAGCGAAGGACGCAAGCCGCACGACCAACTGGCGTGGGAAGCCGTGCTGCGCAAAGTCACGCGGTTGCTTCCCGGTTTCGACGACTGATAGCCCGGACGCCGGGACCGTCCTCAACCTCCTCCCTGGCCGATCCATGCGCGCTATGCGTCTGGGTCGGTCGCCTGCGATTCGGAAGATAAGCATCTCCTGTAACCGCTTGAGCATTACTTGAACTGCTATCAGCCATTCGCGTTGGCGGCCAAATCGCCGAAATGGGACGCTGTCTGCATCGAAAATGCAGGAGGCACAGATGTCCAGGCGCCAGCTTCGGCTTGGTTTTATTCTTCACGGTGTTGGTCCCGGCTGGGATGACTGGCGCCATCCAGATGCGCAGGTCGATGCCAGCACCAGCCTTGCCTTCTACAAGCGTCAGGCGATCGCGGCCGAGCGCGGTAAGTTCGACTACCTGTTCGTTGCCGACAGCGTTTCGATCAACGCCCGCTCCAGTCCGCATTACCTCAACCGTTTCGAGCCACTGACGATCCTGTCGGCACTGGCGGCGGTGACCGACCGGATCGGGCTCGTCGGCACGGCCACGGTTTCGTACATCGAGCCCTACAATCTCGCCCGCCAGTTCGCCTCGCTCGATCATATCAGCGGCGGCCGCGCAGGGTGGAACGTGGTGACAAGCTGGCTTGAGGGCAGCGCCGCAAACTACGGCAAGGACGAGCACCTCGCGCACGATACGCGCTACCGGCTCGCCGAAGAATATGTCGATGTGGTCAAGGGCCTGTGGGACAGCTGGGAAGACGACGCGCTGGTGCGAGACAAGGCGTCTGGCCAGTTCCTTGACCCTGGCAAGCTGCACGAATTGAACCACAAGGGCGAGTTCCTCAAGGTAAAGGGGCCGCTGAACATCTCCCGCAGCCCTCAGGGACAGCCAGTGATCTTTCAGGCAGGCTCGTCCGAAGATGGCCGCAACTTTGCCGCGCGCCATGCAGAGGCAATCTTCACGCATCAGGAAGATCTGGCCGAGGGCCAGGCCTTTTATTCGGACATCAAGGCGCGGGCGCGCGGTTTCGGGCGCGATCCTGAGCAGCTGTTCGTTGTGCCGGGTGCCCGTCCGGTAATCGGCTCGACCGAGGCGGAGGCCGAAGCGCGCTATGAGGAGCTTGCCTCGCTCGTCAATCTCGAGAACGCCTTGCGTGCACTTGGGCGCGGCTTCAACGATCACAACTTCAGCGTCTACGATCCCGATGGCGCATTCCCGCGCGATGTGGCGGCAGAGGGGCAAAAGTCCAACCAGAGCGCGTCCGGGCGGGTGCTTGCCCTGGCCGATGAAGGGCTGACCTTGCGCGAAATCGCGCTGCGCACAGCCACGCCGCGCGGCAATTTCGTCGGTACGCCCGACCAGATCGCCGACCGCTTCGAGCTTTGGCTGAACGAGCGCGGATCGGACGGGTTCAACCTGTTCGAGAGCTTGCCCGGGCAACTCGAGATCTTCGTCGACGAGGTCGTGCCGATCCTCCAGCGCCGGGGAATTTACAAGCAGGACTACGCCGGGACCACGTTCCGCGAGACGCTCGGCCTGGATGTGCCGGTCAACCGCAACACCGCCGCGCGGCACGCGCGCAACGCAGCTTGAGAGAGGAGACAACCAATGCCGACAACAGTCATCGATGCCGCCGCGAACGCCGGGCTGGCGATCACGCCGCTTCAGCCGACCATCGGAGCCGAGGTTTCCGGAATCGACATCGCAAAACCGATCACTGACGCCCAACGCAAGGCGATCCATGCCGCAGTGCTGCAATACAAGGTCATCTTCTTTCGCGACCAACCCCTGACCAGCGAACAGCACGCCGCCTTTGCCGGACAGTTCGGCCCGCTCTATACCCACCCCACGACAAAGCATGACAGCAGGCTTCCGCCCGCTCATGCCATAGCCGCCGCAGATGACCGCGAGTATGGCGAGCGCTTCAAGGCGGTGCTGGATTCAGGCGATGCCTACCATACCGACACGAGTTGGCGTCTGGTGCCAACGTGGGGCGCCGTGCTGCGCGACGTAACCCTGCCCGAGGTTGGCGGCGATACGATCTGGGTTGACGCAAGCCTTGCCTACGACGCGCTGACGGATGACCTCAAGGCGCGGCTCGAAGGCTTGCACGTCACGCACAATTTCATCGGTGCGCTCAAGGCTGCCGGTCACGAATATCCTATTGTCGCGCACCCGATCGTGCGCACCCACCGTGAAACCGGACAGAAAAACCTCTGGGTCAATTTCTCGCAGCAGCCGCAGATCCTCGGCGTCGAACTCGCCGAAAGCCGGGCCCTGCTGGATGAGATCCTGCGCCAGTACAAGCGGCCGGAACTGCAAGTACGGTTCAGCTGGCGCAAGAACTCGGTCGCCTTCTGGGACAACCGTGCCGCGGTCCACTACGCGGTGCGCAACTACGGCGCGTTCCCGCGCGAGCTTTCGCGCATCCTGATCGCGGACGAGCCGCTGTGGGCGGATCTCTGACATGTTGTCGAGGCGTCACGCCATCCTGACGTCGGGTGCCTTCCTCGCTCTTGCTGCATGCGGCAAGCGCGGGGGAGGTGCCTCAACCTTGCGCGTAGGAAGCCAGAAGGGCGGAACCAAGGCCGTCCTCCTCGCTTCCGGCGCGCTGGACGGCGCCGCCTATGCCGTCGAATGGTCCGACTTTCCCGCCGCACAGAACTTGCTCGAAGCGCTTGGCAGCGATGCTGTCGACGTCGGCCTGGTCGGCGATGCGCCATTCCAGTTCGCCTATCAGAGCGGCTCCCCCGTACGCGCCGTGGCCGCACTCAAGGCCGAGACGCGAACACCGGGCGCGCTGGCCATCCTTGTGGAGGCCCGGTCGCCTGCCCGGTCGATCCGCGACCTTGTGGGGAAACGGATTGCCACCACGCGGGGTTCAGTCGGCCACTTTCTCGTGTTGCGGGCGCTGGAGGATGCGCGGCTGGCATCCGATGCCGTGAAGCTGATCTTTCTCAGCCCCAGCGATTCCCGCGCCGCGCTCCAGACGGGCGCAATCGATGGCTGGTCGACCTGGGTGCCCTATACCGCAGCGGCGCTGGCCGAGGGCGCACGCATCGTCGTGGACGGCGGGGCCTTTTCCGAAGGTGTTGCATTCGATGTCGCAAGCGCGCGCGCGATCCGCGACAAGCGCCACATTCTTGCAGATTTCCTGAAGCGCGAGGCCAAGGCCTTTGCCTGGGCAAACGATCATGCCGAGGACTATGCCCGGATACTTGCGCAAGAAACAGGCCTGCCCTTCCCGATTGCCCTGACCACAGTGCAACTTAGCGCGCGGCAGCGCGTGCCGCTCGAACAGGCGCTTGTCGAAAAACAGAAGAAAATTCTCGATGTTTTCACAAGGGCTGGAGAATTCGATGCGCCCCGTGCGATCAAGGGAGCATTTTCGCCAGTTCAGATTTGAACATTAAATATCGAAGTTCTCATTGCTGATTGGAAGTATATCTCTCAGAATTTTAGCTTCTCCTTGAACAAATTAACGGGTTCCGGGAGTTTTAATGAAAGTTTTTCTATCGGTTAGCGCACTGGCATCTTTCGCAGTCCTTTCGAGTGCTGCCGCAGCAGCGCAAATAGAGCAGCAAGCGCCTATTCCCGCGCCGTCAGAAGACGCTGGTGCGGGGGGAGAGGAGATCATCGTCACCGGTGTGCGAGGATCGTCCGCGCGAACCGTGGCTGACAGTCCGGTGCCGATCGACGTGATCAGCCCTGCGGAACTGAAGGCGACCGGTCGTACCGGCCTCAAGGAAATCCTCGGTAACATTATTCCGTCATTGAGCATGCCCGCGCTCGGCGGTGGCGGCACATCGGCGAGCGTGCGCCCGATTTCCATCCGGGGTCTTTCGGGCGACTATCTGCTGGTGCTGGTGAATGGCAAACGCCGCCACACCACATCGCTCATCAACAACCTCTCGCGCGTTTCAGGCGGGTCGACGCCCGTGGACGTCGACCTCATAGCCACCAACGCGGTGGGCCGGATCGAAGTCCTGCGCGATGGCGCTGCCGCACAATATGGTTCCGATGCGATAAGCGGCGTGATCAACCTGATCCTCGACAACAATCCCGAAGGCGGCGAGTTCAATTCGACGGCAGGCCAGCTTTACGAGAAAGGCGGCGCCCTGCTGCAACAGACGCTGAGCTACGGCACGCGGCTTGGCGATGGCGGCTTTGCCAGATTCGCGGTCGAGGGCAAATATCACGACCGGGCCGACAGTTCGGCCGATCCGGTGGCGCGGGTATTCCTTCCGGTAAACGGACAGCCCGATCCGCGTGAAAGCAGCGTCGATCACGTGATTGGCGGTGGCTATGGCCGCTCGAACCGCGACAAGGTGGTGAACACGAGCGTCAACGCCGAACTGCCGCTTTCGGATACCGTGCGCGGCTATACGTTCTCGACGCTCAGCTATCGCAACATCAAGGACGCGCGCGGCGCCTTCACGCCGGTTTCCTCGATCGGCTCGCTCCCACAGGTCTACCCGACCGGATTTCAGGCCTATCGCCGAATTCGCGAATGGGATTTCCAGACGACCTGGGGGCTGAAGGCCGGGCTCGGCGGCTGGGATGCCGATCTTTCGTCCAGCTTCGGGCGAGATAGCGTGTGGCTCGGCGCGGAGAACACCCTCAACCCCTCGCTCGGGCCATCGAGCCCCACCCGCTTCTTCATGGGCAAGCAGGTCCAGACGCTTTGGGTCAACAATCTCGATCTCAGCCGGGGCTATGATCTCGGCCTTGCCGACGAACTGGCGGTGGCAATCGGATTCGAACATCGCTGGGAGAAGTTTCAGAATATCGCAGGCGAGCCCGACAGCTACCGTGACGGGGGCTATGTGGTTCCGGCCGACGGCACGCCGTTCGGGCTGGCTTACGGCGGACGCTCGCCTTCGCCGGGGCTGGTGTCGTTTACCGGCACCTCCCCCGCTGACGCATCGTCCCTCTCACGCAACAACTTCGCTGCCTATCTCGACGTCTCGACCAAGCTTACGCCTGCATGGTTCATCGGCGTTGCCGGGCGTTACGAGCACTACACCGACAGTGGGGGCGATACCGTCAGCGGCAAGATCAGCACCCGCTACGAACTGGCACCGGGCATAGCCCTGCGCGGCGGCGTCAACACCGGCTTTCGTGCGCCATCGCTGGCCCAGACGGGATTCTCCACCACCCAGAACACCGTCACCGTGATCGGCAACGAACGCGTTCTGACGACATCGAAGTTCCTTCCCGTCAACAGCGCGGCTGCCATCGCGCTTGGCGCCCAGCCGCTGAAACCGGAAAAGTCGCTGAACTTCACCGCTGGTCTGACGTTGGAGCGCGGCGGGGCCCGTCTCACCATCGACGGCTACCAGATCCGTGTCGATGACCGGATCGTGAAGACGGACTTCCTCGGCACGGCGTCGAACGGCGGTTCGGCGATCAAGGCAATCCTCGTGGCCAACGGGGTGGCGAACGTCGACAGTGCCCAGTTCTTCACCAATGCGATCGACACCCGCACGCGCGGGGTCGACGTGGTCGGCGAATATACCTTGCGCACGGCCAGCTTCGGCAACCTCAGGCTCAACGCTGCCTGGAGCTATTTCGACACGAAGATCCTCAAAGTCATCGACAATCCGGCGCAGCTGTCCGCGCTGAAAGTCGTCGTGTTCGGCAGGCAGGTGCAGCGGGATCTGCTGGTCGCGGTGCCCAAGAGCAAGGTGGTACTTTCAGGCAACTGGGAGCTTGGCCGCTTCAGGCTGCTGCTGCGCGGCACGCGGTTTGGCAGCTATACCGAATCCAGTTCCGTCGCCTCCAGTGATCGCGGGTTCGGCGCAAAATGGGTGGCCGATGCTGAGGCCGAGGTGGCGCTTTCGCAGAAGGTCAGTCTGGCTATCGGGGCGAATAACCTGTTCGACGCCTACCCCGATCGCAGCGGTCTTGTCGCCTCTGACGGATCCGGCGCTTACGGCAGTTTTGCGCCATTCGGTCTTAGTGGCGGCTTCTATTACGCCCGGATCGGCGTGACGTTCTGACCCGTTCAGGCCGCGGCGCGCGACTGCCGCGGCTATTGGCAAAACTCAACCGATGCACCCGGAACTCATTTGTCCCGCACCCTTGCTCTGTGTAGTTGCGCCTTAACTCAACCAAAAGGATAGACTTAAAATGCTTCGTGGGGGCAATCACTCGTCTTTGCTGGCCGGCGCTGCGTCGCTGGCACTCTTGGCCGATCCCGCAACGGCGGCGGAACAACCCGTCGCGCCGGCGGAAGTCGATGTGGCTGCCGATGATACGGGCGGCGCGACAATCATCGTCACTGGCGTTCGCGGCGGACCGCAGCGCACCGTGGCGGAAAGCCCGGCCCCGATCGACGTGGTAAGCGGCGAAAAGCTCACCCAGACCGGCGCTGCGGAGTTTGGCGAAGCATTGACCAAACTGCTGCCCTCACTGAACTTTGCCTCGACCCATGCGGGCGTGTTCTCGGTGGTGCGGCCCGTGTCCAATCGGGGGCTCTCCCCGGCCTATACGCTGGTACTGGTCAACGGAAAGCGCCGCCACAACAGCGCATTCATGACCAACACCCCCCAGGATTCAAGCGGGGTCAACGCCGTCGATCTCGATCTGATCCCCAACAGCGCGATCGGGCGCATCGAAGTCCTCAAGGACTCCGCTGCCGCACAATACGGGACAGATGCCATTGCCGGTGTGGTCAATGTACAGCTCGACAAGCGGGAAGGCTTCGACGCCAACTTCCAGTGGGGTGAGCAATACGTCGGCGGTGGGGAACGCAATAGCTGGAAGGCGCAGGCAGGCTACGGTTTCCGCCTTGGCGATGGCGGCTTCCTGAGAGTGAGCGGGGACTACCGCAAGCGCGGCGGCAACTGGTGGAACCTGCTTGCCACCGACACCAACCTTTACGGCAAGCCCGCTGCGCGCAGCGTGGCGACGGTCGCGGCCACGAGCGGCCTGACTGAGGCTCAGGTCAATGCGAACATCGCTGCCGCCTCTGGCCGCAACGCCAGTTGGGACCGCGATGGGGCACACAACGGCGACCCCGAAATCAAGGCCTGGAATCTGGCCTACAACGGCGAACTGCCGGTGAGCGAGGACTGGACACTCTACTCCTTCGGAACCACCGGCCACCGTGATGTGCAGATCGGCAACAACCTCCGGCGCCCCAACGGAACGGCCAACTTCACCGCATTGTTTGCCGACGGCTACTTCCCGGTCAACAATATCGCCGAGAACGACGTGCAGTTCATCGGCGGTCTGCGCGGCGACACGGCGGGCTGGAAGGTCGACCTTTCGAGCAGCTTTGGCCGCAATCGCAGTCGCCAGTATTCCAAGCTTTCGATCCGCCCCGCCCTTGGCCCGACCAGCCCGACGTCGTGGGACAATCTCGCCAACTTCCGCTTCACGGAATGGACCCACAACGTTGATCTGACGCGCGAATTCGAGATCGGCCTTGCGCGGCCCCTGCAGATCTCGTTCGGTGCCGAATATCGTCTCGACCGGTTCCAGACTTTCGCGGGTGACGAACTGGCGTGGAAGCCTGCGAGCTACATCATCAAGCCCGGTGACCAGCAGTACGACTGGAACGTCGGTCTGGCCGCCTCTCCCGTGGTCCAGGCGGCAATCGTGCTTTCACCGCAGGACGAAGCTGACGTCACGCGCCGGGTCTATGCCGGTTATGCGGACATCGGCCTTTACCCAGCCGATGCTTGGTATATCGGCGTGGCGATCAGGGCCGAGCACTACAGCGATGGCTCGGGAAGCCCGGTCGGGGTCAAGCTCAATTCGCGTTACGAGATCAGCCCGGCGCTCGCGCTTCGCGGCACGATTGGCACCGGCTTCCGCGCGCCTTCGCTGACCCAGTCCGCCTATGCCCAGACCGATGGACGCACCGCGCTCGTCCTCAACCCGGCAACCGGCCTGACCGAGGCGACGCCGACCGTGGCCAAGCTGGTCACCCCGGATTCGCTGGTGGGGTCGCTGTTGGGGGCAAGACACCTTCGCGCCGAGAAAAGCTGGAACGCGGGCCTTGGCTTCGTGCTGACCCCGACGCCGTCGATCAGCCTCACTGCGGATGGCTATTTTATCAAGATCAAGGACCGCATCGTGCGCAGCGGTCGTCTGTTCGGCAGCGGCATCACGTCGATCCTCAACGCCAACGGCCTGACCGGTATCGAGCAGGTCGAATACTTCTTCAATGCGGTTGATACGTCCACTCGCGGGGTCGACGTCGTGGCAGACTGGACCGAAGGCCTTGGCGACTTTGGCCGCCTGAACCTCAGCGCCGCGTTCAATTACAACAAGACGAAGATCGATCGACTCCCGACCTCGCCCAGCCAGTTGTTCGGGCCGACCGGCACATCGCTGCTTGCCGCAGGTTCGGTGTTCTTCGGCGGAGACCGCATCGGCGAACTGACGGTGATCCAACCGGCGACCAAGCTGGTTCTCAATGGAAACTGGACGAAGGGGATCGTCGGCCTGACAGCGACGACCACCCGCTATGGCAAGTACACGCAGCGCACAGCGGCTGGGGACGACCGGTTCTTTGGCGCAAAATGGATCACCGACGTCAGCGCAAGCCTGGCCGTGACGCAGTGGGCAACGCTGCAGGTGGGCGCGACCAACGTGTTCAACGTGCGGCCGGAAACCAATGGACCGGGCAGCCCGCAGACCGGGCAGGGTTACTATGGACCATCACCGTTCAACCCCAACGGAGGGCATTACTATGGCCGTGTCTCGGTTCAGTTCTGATCGCCGCACATTCCTCTCAGGAGCCATCGCCAGCCTCGGACTCGTTCCGGGGCTGGTGGCCTGTGGCGGCACCGGAAAGTCAGGTGTGGTGCTGGGAGATCAGGTGCATCTCCTGCAGGCAAAGTTCGAAGCGGCAGGCAGCCTTGCGAATGCGCCCTATCCGGTCACCTGGGCCAACTTTGCTGGCGCGGCACCCCTGCTGGAAGCTCTCAATGCCGGGGCAGTCGATACGGCGCCAGCAGGCGATATCCCGGTCGTGCTCGCTGCGGCGGCCGGCTGCCGGTTGAAAATCGCCGCCGTTACGCGTTCCTCCCCGCAGAGCATGGCGATTATCGTGCCTGGGAAATCGCCGATCCGCACGGTGGCCGACCTCGCAGGGCGATCCGTAATCGTGTCGAGCGCCAGAGGCAGCATTTCGCATTACCTCCTTCTTGAAGCGCTGCGCGAGGCCGACGTGCCACCGCAAACGGTAAACATCGGTTTCATGCTGCCCAATGACGCCGCCACGGCCTTCGCAACAGGCCAGATCGAGGCATGGGCCATCTTCGGTGTCTATCAGGCAAAGGCTGAGGCGGCAGGCGCGCGGATTCTGCGCGATGGCAGCGGCATCGGACCGGGCTATGGCGTCATTGCGGTTTCAGACGCCGCGCTTGGCGATGCATCCAAGCGCGAGGCGATTGGCGACGTCCTGACAAGGGCAAAGGCGGCGAATGCGTGGTGCCGCGACCATCCCGATGAGCATGCCACGATCTATGCCAGGCAGACCGGTGTCGACATCGCGATTGCCAGAACCATGGTTGCCCGCGAAAGGCCGGGCCTCGCCGGGCCGGACGAGGGGTTCATAAACGCCGTTCAGCAGGCGGCCGATCGCTTCCTTGAATATGGCATCCTTCCTCGGCGGGTGCGGATCGCGGACTATGTTGCATCGGGACTGATCGATAGCTGACGCAGCCGATATCGTGCCGATCCGGTTTCGCCTCCTTCGCGCAAAGACAGGCCGGGCATAAAGCCCGGCACGCCTTCACGAACGCTAATGCCTCTTGTTGCGGTTCGGGCAAGTGCTGCCGCCGACGGTAACGACGTCAGTCTGCAGGACCCATACAGGAGTCATGCTTCTGCAGCGGTCAGTTCCCGCGGCGCGGTTTCCGTAAGTGCCGCATGGCGATGCACGGGGACCGGAATGCCGAGATGGCCGCGCAAGGTCTCGGTTTCGTAGTCCCGCCGGAACAGCCCGCGGTCCTGCAGCAGCGGCACGACCCTTTCCCGGAACAGGGCAAAATCCGCAGGCCGCGTGACGCGCAGATTGAATCCGTCCGCCGCGCGATTGACAAACCAGCGCTCGACCTCGTCGGCAATCGTTTCCGGCGATCCGATGAAGCTCGTTCGCCACTGCCCCAACTTGTAGGCAGCCGCGCGCAAGGTCAGCCGCTCCGCACGCGCGGTGGCGATGATCCGCTCTGCATGCCCCTTGTAGCTGTTCAGCGTAACACCGTTCAGATCCGGGAAGGGGGCATCCGGATCGTACTGACCGAAATCGTGGTAATTGAACGCGCGACCGAGTTGCACGAGCAGTTTGTCGAAATCGAGCGCCTGTTGCTGCTCGGCAGCAATCCGCTGCGCTTCCTCGTCAGTGTCGGCGATGATCGGGAACAGTCCCGGCATCACGACGATATGATCCGGATTTCGGCCAAGCGCTGCGACCCGGGATTTGAGGTCTGCGTAATACTGCCGCGCTGCGTCGAAGTCGCTTGCCGAAGCGAACGTGCCGTCGGCAATGACTGCCCCAAGATCGCGGCCCTCGCTGCTGTCACCGGCCTGAAAGATCACCGGTTGCCCTTGCTTTGACCTCGACAGTGCCAAGGGGCCTGCCACCGAAAAGTGCTTGCCCCTGTGGTCAAGCCGGTGCTGCTTGCGCTTGTCGAGGAATACCCCGCCTGCCTTGTCACGCGGGAAGGCATCGTCCTCGTAACTGTCCCAAAGGCCGCGCACCACATCGACGAACTCATGCGCGCGCTCGTACCGGTCGGCATGGGCAAAGTGCTCGTCGCGGCCATAATTGCGCGCCGCACCTTCCAGCCCTGTCGTAACCACGTTCCAGCCGGCGCGGCCGCGGCTGATGTGATCGAGCGAACCGAATTGCCGGGCTACGTTGTAGGGTTCCCAGTACGAGGTCGTCAGTGTGCCAACCAAGCCGATACGGCTTGTCCGCGCCGCAATTGCGGAAAGCAGGGTAAGCGGCTCGAGACGGTTCAGGAAGTGAGGTGCGGTGTCCGGGGTGATGAACGGTGAATCGACGATGAAGACAAGATCGAACTTCGCCTGCTCGGCCAGCTGCGCAGTGTCGACATACCAGTCGATGTCGATGCTCGCATCTCCCGGCAGGTCCGGATCGCGCCATGAATGCTGATCGGTCCCCACGCCTTCCAGAATGGCGCCGAGGTGAAGTTGTCTGCTGTGGGTCATGGTCGGGTCTCCGCTCTGGCCCCGAAAGTACGGCAGCGGCTCGCGGACCCCTATTTCATCTTTCTGATATCAACTTTGATTTTGCGAAAGTGCCGTTTGCCGCCGGCTTGGCAGGTATGCCCAAGTATCAACCGCAATTCAGCCATCGCGATCTCGCCCGGTGCGGACAGACACGGCCACGCCGCCAAAGTCCCAGGCAATGCCTGGACGGCATGAGTGGCCCAAACTTTGGGCGCAGGGCATTCCCAAGGTGCTGGTCGTCAAGGATTGGCGGAAAATGGTGCACCCGACAGGATTCGAACCTGTGACCCCTGCCTTCGGAGGGCAGTACTCTATCCAGCTGAGCTACGGGTGCCTGAGCCGGAGAGGCACCTAGCAGCGCTGGTGCGGCCTTGCCAGCGATTTTGTGTGGTCCTGTGCAGAGGCAAACCGACAGCCCGTCCATCGTTGATGGGGTGTTTAGCAATTTGGTAGGCGCGGTGCGGCTATAGCTTCGACTCATGCAACCGCCTCTCTCTGCTGGCCGCGATTCGCCGCTCATTCCGCCGCCCTCGACCAACCCTGGTGCGGGCCGCGCGGAATTTGGCCATGCCTCGGGCAATGCGCTGTCGATGACCTGGTCTGCGCTGCAGGATGCGGCGAACGTGGTGTGTCAGCTGGCGGGTCTGCAGCCTGAGATGCGCAAACCAGAAGTACGCAATTTTCCCGCGATCATGCGCGACACCGGCGGCTGGCGTTATGAGCTGGCCAAGCAGGGTGTCGATGATCTGACATCGTTCATGGAGCCGGGCATTGCCGCGCTGCTCGCCGTCTCGGCGCGTGGGCAATCGCCCGTACCCGCCGCGCTCGCGCTATGGCAGGAATTCGTGACAGCGCGCGCAGCCCTGCTGGCACTGATCCCTCCGCTGGGCATCAAGCGCCGCGCTTAAGCCCCAGCACCCCACGAAGCGCAGTGCGGATCGATGCTCACCAGGTGCCGCCGCAGCGAAGCGCGAGCCAGCCGCTCCACCTCAGCCTTGCGCCGCGCTGCTGCCAGAGGCATCGTGGGCGCAGGCCGCAGGATTTCAGCGTCGTAACCATCTGCCACGATCACCCCGCAGGCATGCGGCAGAAAATCCTCGGTTTCCAGTACAGCGCGGTCAAGATGCGGCGCCAGCCCCCAATAGAACCGGTCGCAGTGGTCGAGATAATCGGTCCACTTGCTGTCTCCCAGCAGATCGGACCGGCTGACCTTGATCTCCACGATCACCACCTGCCCCTTGGCGTCGATCCCCATCAGGTCAGCCCGGCGGTTCGACCGCAGCGGCATTTCGGGCAGGCACCAGATATCGTTGCGCGCAAACAGACGGCAGATCCCGCGCGCGACGGCGCGGGATTCCCGTTCCACGGCCGCTTCGATCATGGCATGCGCTGATTCGCTCATTCACCCTGACTAAGAACAAATGACGAACAGGTAAAGCCCTACCAGATGCCCAGCGTCTGGATGAACAGCCAGACGCCCGTCGCCACCAGCAACGCGGCGGCAATCATGCGCACAACATCGAGCGGCACCCGCTTGATCAGTTCCTGTCCGAGGAACACCGCAGGCACGTTGGCGATCATCATGCCCAGCGTCGTGCCCATCGTGACCGCGACCGTATCGTGGAACCGCGCGCCAAGGGCAATCGTGGCGATCTGGGTCTTGTCGCCCATCTCGACGATGAAAAACGCGACCAGCGTGGTCAGGAAGGGGCCATAGCGCGAGGGTTTGGGCGCATCGTCATCGTCCAGCTTGTCAGGCACCAGCGTCCACAGGCCCATCGCAACAAAGCCTGCAGCCACAGCGAAGCGGAACCACGTGCCGTCAAGGAAGGACGCGGCGGTCGCGCCGAGCAACGCGGCGAGGAAGTGGTTGGCAATCGTCGCGGCGAAGATGCCAAGGACGATCGGCAGCGGCTTCCTGAACCGCGTGGCCAGCACGATGGCGAGCAACTGTGTCTTGTCGCCGATTTCGGCAAGCGCAACGATGGCCGTGGAGGTGGTCAGAGCTTCGAGCATGAGCGTATTTTCCGGGGCCGGACGGGAAACAGGCCAACGACGGCAAGCCCTCCCGCCCGGCCCGGACGAAAAGCTGCCGTCATTGGTCTCACCCGGCGGGACACGAACCCCGCCGCCTGCGCCATGGCCTCTCGGCCAAGTATGTTGACGCGCCATCGTTAGATGGATGGGACCGCTGCCTGAGCGGTGGCTACTCCCCAAGTGACGTGAGCCCGCGTTAGACGGGTATGGCCAATGCTGCAAGTGCGGGCTAGGCAAGCCTGCGTTGCGCCACCCGACGACGGGAGCGCGAGGGAGGCCTTAGAGTTGATCACGCGCGCAGCCATTGCGGCTTTCGCCATGGGCATGACGGCGACCGCCGCCAAAGCCGCAGAGCCTGCCTCCGGTCCATTCACCATCGCCGCCTCGGCACGCCTCCGCGCCGAATCGATTGCCGGCCAGTTTCGCCCGAACGCAGCAGCAGACGACACGATGATCTCGCTGCGCACGGCGGTCGAGGCCGAATATGACGCTGGCCCGGTGCGCTTTGCCGCTGAAGTCATCGACGCGCGGGCGTGGGGACAGGACAAGGCCTCATCGGCAGGCACCAGCGAAATCAACGCGCTCGAACTGGTTCAGGCCAACATGAAGGTCGAACTGGGCGACAAGCGTAGCGGGGGTCACGGACTGCTCACGCTCGGGCGGCTCACGCTTGACCTTGGCGGGCGCAGGCTGGTTTCGCGCCAGCGGTTCCGCAGCACTACCAACGCTTTTACCGGCGCGCATCTTGGCTGGACCGCGCGCGGCGGACAGAAGATCGACGTGCTCTGGGCCATGCCGCACATCCGCCTGCCCGAGGACGCCTCCGGCATTCGCGCCGACCGCGTCGCGTGGGATCAGGAGAGCACCGACCTGATGTTCTTCGGCGCGCAGGCCACTCTGCCCCGGTTGCTGGGCGGTGTAGTCCAGCCTTATGCCTATGGCCTCGTCGAGCGCGATAGCCCGGACCGCCTTACTCGCAACCGCCGCCTTGGCACGGTCGGCGCACGCCTGTTCCGCGCACCTGCCGCGGGCAAATGGGACCATGACGCCGAAGCCGCCTACCAGTTCGGCAAGGTCCGCCGGACGACCGCCATTGCCGACACGACCGATCTCGACGTCTCGGCGTGGTTCGTCCACGTAGAGCTGGGACGGACCATGGCAGGCCCGTGGAAACCGCGACTTGTCGCCATGGTCGATGGCGCGAGCGGCGACGGCGGCAAGGCGGGCAAGTTCAGCCGGTTCGATACGCTTTATGGCGCCCGGCGCTTCGAATTCGGGCCGAATGGACTTTACGGCCCGTTCAGCCGGGCGAATATCGTTTCGCCCTCGTTGCGGCTCGAGGTTGCCCCGTCAAAGCGCACCGACGGCTTCATAGCCTTGCGCAGCGCTTGGGCGCAGAATCCGCGCGACAGCTTTGCGTCTACCGGCGTGCGTGATGCGAACGGGACTTCGGGCCGACTGGCGGGCCATCAGGTCGAGGCTCGGCTGCGCCACTGGATCGTGCCCGGACGGCTGCAGATCGACACCGGCGCGGCAGTCCTGATCAAGCGCGGCTTGCTGCGCGATGCGCCGAATGCGCCTGCCACCGGCAATACGCGTTATGGCTATGTGGATTTGCTGCTGACACTTTGACGCTGCACCACGCGGGCGAGGATTGCCTGTTTCTGCGCCGCACTGGCATTCGGCCAAGCCGCAATTTCATCGAGGGTGCGCGCACAGCCGCGGCAGATCGCGCTTGCCGGGTCGATCGTGCAGGTGCGGTTGCACGGGCTTGGCGGCTCGATCTCATGCACTCCAATTCGGGCAGAGCCTTGTCCGCCAAAG
>JAZKBJ010000245.1:1304-8789 GCA_040388685.1 Pseudomonadota bacterium | reverse complement strand
GAATATCCTTGCATTTCACGCACCTCACACCTATGTGCGCCGCAGCAAGACCGGCGGCGGACCAACCGCTGCAATCCGGGTGCTGGCGTGAGATTTCGCATACCGTGCGCAAATCCTGCCCCGGATGAACGGTTCTCTGCCCCGCCCGCTTCCCCTTTCACGCATGGGTCGCACGATCGACCCCGCGCGTCTCCTGATTCCAGGTTGGTGCGCTCAAGCGAACCAAACCCGCACGTCGGCTTTATGGCCGATGGGCTTCCATGAAAGCATTTCCATGTCATTTTTTTCTGATCTCGGCCTTGCCGAACCCATTCTGCGCGCGCTCGAAGCCAAGGGCTATTCGGACCCGACGCCGATCCAGCAGCAGGCGATCCCTGCCCTGCTCGAAGGCCGCGACCTGCTCGGCATCGCGCAGACCGGCACCGGCAAGACCGCCGCGTTCGCGCTGCCGTCGCTGCACCGCCTTGCCGCCAACCCGGTCGAGCGCCGGCCTGCTTCGTGCCGTATGCTGATTCTTTCTCCCACCCGCGAACTGGCCGCCCAGATTGCCGACAACATCGAAGGTTATGCCAAGTACCTGCGCATATCGGTGGCTTGCGTGTTCGGCGGCGTTCCCGTCGGCAAGCAGGCACGCCGTCTGGTTCCGGGCATCGACATCCTCGTCGCCACGCCGGGCCGCCTGCTCGACCTGATCGACCAGCGCGCGCTGACGCTCAGCCGCACCGAAATCTTCGTGCTCGACGAAGCCGACCAGATGATGGACCTCGGCTTTATTCACGCGCTGAAGCGCGTGGCGAACCTGCTGCCGAAGACCCGCCAGAGCCTGTTCTTCTCTGCAACGATGCCCAAGGCAATCGAAGACCTCGGCAAGCAGTTCATCGTCAACCCGGTGCGCGTCGAAGTTGCTCCCAACTCGACCACCGCCGAGCGCGTCGAACAGTATGTCACGTTCGTCAATCAGGCCGAAAAGCAGGCACTTTTGACGCTGCGCATTCGCAACCTGCTGGCTTCCAAGGAGCTTGACCGCGCGTTGGTGTTCACCCGCACCAAGCACGGCGCTGATCGCGTCGTGCGCCACCTGACCTCGGCCGGGATCGAAGCCCGCGCCATCCACGGCAACAAGAGCCAGGCCCAGCGCACCGCCGCACTGGAGGCGTTCCGTCAGGGTTCGTGCCCGGTGCTGGTCGCCACCGACATCGCCGCACGCGGTATCGACGTTTCGGGCGTTTCGCATGTGTTCAACTTCGAACTGCCCAACGTGCCTGAACAGTACGTTCACCGCATCGGCCGCACCGCGCGTGCCGGAGCTGACGGCATTGCGATGAGCTTCTGCGCGCCGGACGAAAAGCCCTACCTCAAGGACATCGAGCGTCTGACCCGCCTGAAGGTCGACACCATGCCGCTGCCTGAGAACTTCATGGCCGAAGCCGCCAGGCTTCCCGCCCCCAGCCGCAAGCCGGAAGAGCAGGAACGCGACGCCCGTCACGATGCCCGCGCCCAGCGCGGCAATGGTGGACGCGGCGGCAGCGGCGATGGTCGCGGCGGGCAGGATCGCGGCGGTCAGGGCCGTGGTGGCCAGGGTCGCGGCGGCCCGAGCCACGGTGGCCGTGCTCAGGGCCGCGATGGTCGTCCCCGCGATGCCAGCCCGCATCAGGTGAGCGAACGTCCCGATCGCCGTGATGGCGAGCGCGGTCCGGTCCGCAATCCTGTGACCGGTGACGCCGCGCGTGCACCTGCTGGCGAGCGCGACGACAACAAGCCGCGCACGTTCCGCCCGCGCGGCGCGCCTGGCGTCGGCGCGCACAAGAACAAGGTTCGCCGCGTAAGCTGATTGGTGAAGGGACGGCTTTTGCCCCAAGGCAGGGCTGTCCCTCCCCCGCAAACCTTGGCATAGCGCGGCGATGAACAGTGCCGCTGCCTCTGCTCTTGCGATGACCCTTATCGTCGCGGTGCGCTATCTGGCCACGAGCGGGCTGTTTGCATGGGCCACGCACAAAGTGCGGCCCGGTCACTACAAGGGCTTGGAAAAGCAAATCCGCTCCGAAATCGCGTGGAGCCTAGCCACCGCCGCGATCTACGGCGTGCCCGCCGGGATCGTCGCCTGGGGCTGGCAGCAGCACGGCTGGACGAAGATTTACACCGACCCTCAGGCCTATCCGCTGTGGTGGATGCCGGTATCGCTTCTCGCCTATCTCGTGATCCACGATGCGTGGTTCTACTGGACGCACCGCTGGATGCACCGGCCTGCCGTTTTCCGCGCCGTCCACGCGATCCACCACGCCAGCCGACCGCCCACGGCGTGGGCCGCAATGAACTTCCACCCCGTCGAAGCGGCGATCGTATCGCTGCTAATCCCGGCGCTGGTGTTTTTCATTCCCATCCATATCGCGATGCTGGGCACCGTGCTGCTGGTGATGACCGTGATGGGCGTGACCAATCACATGGGCTGGGAGATGTTTCCGCGCGGGCTCGTTCATTCTGGAGCAGGCGGCTGGCTGATAACCGCGAGCCACCACAACCGGCACCACGAACTCTACCGCTGCAACTACGGCCTCTATTTCCGCTTCTGGGACCGGCTCTGCGGCACCGACAAGGGACTATCGACACCATGAAGCCCATCTTCCGGTCCCTCCTCGCGCTGTCACCACTGGTGTTTGTCGGCAATGCGCCGGGCACGACGACAATAACGATCGATCTCACCGGGCTGCGCAACAATACCGGGACGATCTATGCCTGCATGACCGCAAAACCCAAGGCGTTCCCCAAGAAGTGCGACGCCGATCCGGACCGGCGCACCGCTTCGGTCAAGGCCAGCGATGGCCGCCAGCTGATCATCCGCGATGTGCCCGCCGGACGCTATGCCATCGCAGTGCTGCATGACGAGAATGGCAACAAGAAGATGGACATGACCCTGTTCCTGCCAAAGGAGGGTTACGGTTTTTCCCGCGACGCGCCGGTGAAGATGGCCCCGCCCAAATTCGAGGCCGCCGCGTTTGACGTGACGGCCGGCAAACCCGTCCGCATGACCATGAAGGTTCGCTACATCTAGTGCCCGATAGCCCCGTCCCCGACATTGCAATCAAGCCATCGGGCGGTTCGCTCGCTCCGTTCCGCTACCCGGCCTTCCGCGCGATCTGGACGGCGAACCTGTTCTCCAACATCGGGTCGATGATCCAGTCGGTCGGCGCGGCGTGGCTGATGACCGAGCTTACCACGTCGCACGTACTGGTCGCGCTGGTGCAGGCGTCGGCCACGATCCCGATCCTGCTGCTGGGCATGTTTGCAGGCGCCATCGCCGACAATTACGATCGCCGCCGCGTTATGCTGGCCGCGCAAACCGGGATGCTGGTCGTTTCCGCCGCGCTCGCTGCGCTTGCCTATACTGACCAGATCGGACCGCTGTCGTTGCTGGCGCTGACCTTGATGGTCGGCATGGGCCCGGCGCTCAATGGCCCGGCATGGCAGGCATCGGTGCGCCTGCAAGTGGGGCGGGCCGACCTGCCGCAAGCGATCTCGCTCAACGCCATCTCGTTCAATCTCGCCCGCAGTGTAGGCCCCGCGCTCGGCGGCATCCTCATCTCGCTGTGGAGCACCAGCCTCGCTTTCGCAATCAATGCGCTGAGCTATCTTGGCATGATCGTGGTGCTGTCCCGCTGGCGCCCCGAATCGCTGCCGCCGATGCGCGAACCGATGCTCGCCGCGATCGGACGGGGCTTGCACTTCTGTGCAAGCTCGTCCCCGATCCGCAAGGTGCTGCTGCGCGGCTTTGCCATCGGCTTCGGTGCCGCAGGCCTGCAGGCCCTGATGCCGAGCATCGCGCGTGATGTGCTGAAGGGCAGCGAACTCGATTACGGGTTGATGCTCGGCGGATTCGGCATCGGGTCCATCATCACCGCGCTGTGGATCTCGAAAATCCGCCGCCACTTCGGCAGCGAGGCGGTGGTGACGGCCGCAACGCTGATCTTTGCCGCCGCGCAACTGCTGATGGCTTCGACCACCGGCGTGCCCATGGCGATCATCGCAGCTTTCGTCGGCGGGATGGGCTGGGCCAGCGCGATGACCAGCCTCAATGTCGCCATGCAGTTGCGCAGTCCCGAAGACATCCTTGGCCGCTGCCTGTCGATCTATCAGGCGGTTACCTTCGGCGGCATGGCGCTGGGCGCATGGGCGTGGGGCACCGTGGCCGACATCGCCAGCCTGCAGACCGCGCTCCACGCTGCCGCCGTCTGGCTGCTGGCTTCACTTGCCATGCACTTTTTTGCGCCTATGCCGACGCGCGAAGAAGGCCGCCTCGATGCCGTACAGGAGAGCAAACCGTGATTGATGACCGACCCTTGCGCTCACTGCTCTACATGCCCGCCAGCAATGCCCGCGCGATGGCCAAGGCCCGCACGCTGGATTGCGACGGCGTTGCGCTCGATCTCGAAGACGCGGTCGCGCCCGAGGCCAAGGCCGATGCCCGCGCCGCGCTGGTGGCCGAGACCCAGGCCGGAGGCTTCGGCCACCGCCGCCTGATCGCCCGCATCAACGCGCTGTCCACACCGTGGGGCCACGATGACCTCAAGGCCCTCGCCGTCGCTCCGGTCGAGGCGATTCTCGCGCCCAAGGTCGATGACGCCGCAGATATCGAAACGCTTAGCCGGGCGATGGACGCCGCAGGCTTCGCGCCGCACGTAGCGCTTTGGGTAATGATCGAAACGCCGCGCAGCATTCTGGCGCTCGAACGCATCGCCGCCTGCGCCACCACCACCCGCCTCGCAGGCTTTGTCCTCGGCCTCAACGATCTCGCCAAGGACAGCGGCATCGCCCAGCTTCCGGGCCGAGGCGCGTTTCTTCCGGTCCTGACCATGGCCGTCCTCGCCGCTCGGGCGCATGGGTTGATCATCCTCGACGGCGTATGCAATGCGATCGACGACCCCACCCGGCTCGAAGCCGAATGCGTGCAGGCACGCGATTCGGGATTCGACGGCAAAACGCTCATTCACCCCGCGCAACTTCACCTGTGCAACCGCGTGTTCGCGCCCAGCGATGGCGATATCACCGAAGCCGAGGCAATCGTTGCCGCATTCGCAAACCCGGATAATGCGGGCAAGGGTGCGCTTCGCCTCAAGGGAAAAATGGTGGAGTTACTGCATCTTGCACAGGCCCAGCGCCTGCTTGCCAAGGCCGCAGCCATCGCTGCGCGCGGATAGGCGGCGCACCATCACTGGCGCAACTTAAGCACATTTTTACGAAGTTGCGCCAGATCAGGTTCCGAAGAAGGGGACTTGGTGAGCCTGATGGATACCTTGCGCGGATTTGACCGGAACGATGTCGATGCCGAACTCGACCTTTCGGGGTTTGAGGACGAAGTGGTGACAAGCGAACCGCCGCCGCCTGTCGGGCAGGACGAGCGCCGCATGCAAGTGCGCGCCTACAACTACTGGGCAGGCCTGCTGGGTCAGAACAGCTTTCCCCCCGTCGCCACGCTCCTCGATGGCGTCTATCCCGATTTTGCCGAAAACGCGGTCCTGCTCCACTTCGACGAAGGCATCGAAGACCCTGCCATCACTTTCGTCGGCGGAAAGCTGGCCGAGGAATGCGGCACCGAAAGCTCGATCGCGCGGCTGAGCCAAGTTCCGGGGCGCTCGCTGCTCTCGCGCATTACCGACCATTATATGCAGATCATCGCCAATCAGGCGCCGATCGGGTTCGAGGCGGAATTCGTCAACCAGCACGGCCGCACCATCCTTTATCGCGGCATCCTGCTGCCGTTCTCGTCCGATGGGACCGAGATCGACTACATCATGGGCGTGATCAACTGGAAGGAAATGGCCGATCAGGCCACGACCGACGAGTTGCTGCTCGAAATCGGGCAAGCGCTCGACAGTGCGCCGCTGAAGGCCCAGCCGCGCCGCCCGTTGATCGAAACGACCGACGCTTGGGCCGATGGCCCCGCCGCGCTGGACGCTGGCAGCTTCCCCGATCCGGTATTCGGCCTCGACGACGATATTCTGCCGCTTGGGCCAGCAGCCGTCGGCGCGGAGCCGGAGGAACTGGCCGATTGGCTGGCGTCGGCGCGTGAGCTGGCGCTTGTCGCCAATTCGAGCGAGGACCGTACCCGCAGCGCGCTCTATGCCGCTATCGGGCGTGCCTGGGATTTCGCGCTTGCTGCCCAAGGCGCGCCCGAAGACTTTGCCGAACTGCTCGAAGATGCGGGCCTTACCGTGCAGGAACGCGCGCCGATGACCCCGGTGGTCAAGCTCGTGTTCGGCGCAGACTATGACAAGACGCGCCTCACCGAATATGCCGCTGCATTGACCCATGCGCACAGGATCGGCCTCGCTCGCGGCACGCTCGGCGCATACTTGTCCGAGGCTCCCGGCGGGCTCAAGGGCGTGGTCAACACCGAACGCCGCCTGCGCCGCGAGGAAGCGGGCAAGGCGCTGGCCAAGCGCGGACCGGAAGCGCTCGCCGAATCGCTGCGCGCGCTGCCGCAGCGCAAAGTCTCCGAACTTGCTCTCACAGAGGGCGCCGAATTCGCGCTGGTGATGGTTCGCCGTCTCGCCACGGGCGAAGTGGTAGCAGTTGGCGAAGTGACCGAAGACGCTGCGCTGTTCGAGCGGGCCGCGCGTAATCTGGTCAGTCATTGACCTGATCCACTGGCCGCTTTTCGGAGGAGGGCCGCCCTGCTAGCCATGCCCCATGGTATCGGCGAAGAAAGGCAGGTTGCGGATGGGCTGGATCGGCTGGACAGCCGTTACGCTGGTCCTGCTTGGGGTCCTCGGCGTGGTTACCCTGCGCCACGCGCTCGAAAACAACGCCGTTGCCGTACTCGATGGCGCGGACAAGCTGCTCAACGGCGGCGATGGCGCTATCCGGCAGGTCGCCGATACGCACTTCGGGCCGGACCCTGCGCAGAAGCTCGAAATGTTTGTGCCGCAGAGTGCCAATGGGCCACTGCCAACGGTCGTGTTCATCCACGGCGGCAGCTGGGCAAGCGGCGATCCGCGCAACTACCGCTTCATTGCCCGCACGCTTTGCGCACATGGCTATGCCGTCGTGCTGGCAGGGTACCGGCTCTATCCTCGGGTGCGCTACCCCGGTATGCTCGAAGACGGCGCATTGGCGCTGCGCTGGGTCCACGACCACGCCGCGAAGCTGGGCGGTGATCCGGCCCGCATCGCGCTGTTGGGCCATTCCGCCGGGGCCTACAATGCGGTCATGCTCACACTCGACCGGCAGTGGCTGCAAGGCTTGGGCCTCGACCCGGCGATGATTCGCGGGACCGTCGCTCTGGCAGGCCCGTTCGATTTCCTGCCCTTCGATACTGACGCCACGATCCATAGCTTCGGCGAGGCCCCCGATCCCTCAATGACTCAGCCGATCAATTTCGTCCGCGCGGACGCGCCGCCGCTGCTTCTGGTCACGGGTGACGCCGACACGCGGGTGAAGCCGCGCAACACGAAAACCCTCGCACGGCTGCTGACCGAGGCGGGCACGCCC
>JAZKBJ010000245.1:0-1294 GCA_040388685.1 Pseudomonadota bacterium | reverse complement strand
CCCAACACCCCGGTCGTGCTTTCAGGCGTCAGCCATGAGGGGATCATCATGCAGTTCGCCCGGCCCTTTTCGCGGGACCGGCGCGCGCTGGACGCGGTCCTGCCGTTCCTCGCAAAGGTCACCGGTCCCGCTTCAGTTGCGGTTCAGGCGGCGGGGCGATAGTCCCGGCACCGTGAACCCGGCTCCGATCATGACCCGCCTCCTTGCGCGGCTCGCCACAGGATTCGCCGCACTGGCGCTGTGCATCCAGCCCGCTGCCGCGCAATCGGTGCTGCGCGATGCCGAGACCGAAGCCCTTTTCCGCGACGCCGCCGCGCCGATCTTCAAGGCGGCAGGTTTCAATCCCGGCGCGGTCGAACTGGTCCTGCTCAACGACGGCTCGATCAACGCCTTCGTCGCGGGCGGGCAGGCGATCTTCATCCATTCGGGCCTGATCGGCGCGGCGGACAACGTCAACGAGTTGCAGGGCGTGATCGCTCACGAACTTGGCCACATTACCGGCGGCCACGTTATCCGGTTCGACGAGGCAACGAAGCCTGCCACCGGCATCACCGTGCTGAGCCTCCTGCTGGGCGGACTGGCCGCAGCCGCAGGGTCACCCGACGCGGCGATGGGCGTGTTCATGGCTGGCCAGCAGGCGGCCCTTGGCAAAGTCCTGTCGTTCAGTCGCGCGCAGGAATCCTCGGCAGATGCCGCCGGCGCGCAGTTTCTGTCCAAAGCAGGGATCTCGGGCCGCGGATCGATCGATTTCTTCAAGAAGCTGCAGAACCAGGAGTTCCGCTACGGCTACAACGCGCGCGGCAATCCGGATGCAGAATTCTACAGCTCGCACCCGATGACCTCGGACCGCCTGACCACGCTGCAGGACACCTATGAACACGATCCGGCGTGGAACACCCCGCCGCCTGCCGATCTCCAGACGCGGTTCCTGCGCGTAAAGGCCAAGCTCTACGGCTACCTTGCCGAGCCCCAGGACACGCTGCGCGCTTATCCCGAATACCTGACCGACACCCCCTCTCGCTATGCCCGCGCCTATGCCTTCCACAAGGAAGCTTTCGCCGACAAGGCGCTCGAGGAGACCAAGGCGCTGATCGCACAGGACCCGGCCAACCCCTATTTTCTCGAACTCGAAGGCCAGATTCTGCTGGAATCAGGCCGTCCCGCCGAAGCGCTCGATCCCTTGCGCAAGGCAACGGCGGAAACCAATAACGAACCGCTGATCGCCACCACCTTCGGCCATGCGCTGATCGCCACCGAGAACGCCGCAAACTTTGCCGAGGCGGAGAAGGTGCTG
>JAZKBJ010000244.1:1576-8609 GCA_040388685.1 Pseudomonadota bacterium | reverse complement strand
GGGCCTGACCGGCAATGCCGAGATCATGGCTGGTTACGAACAGTGCATCATGCTGGGCCGCGCCGCCGCGGCCGATGAAGTGGCAAGCGGCATCGCGTTCCTCGCCTCACCCGATGCGAGCTATATTACGGGGCATAATCTGGTGATCGATGGCGGGATGACTGCCCACACCGGCCAGCCGAATTTCACACGCATCCTCGCAGGCAAGAGCCATCTCGACGAAGCGGAGAGCGCCATTCGCCGCTGATGGCAAGGCGGCCGTACCACACAGGTGCAACAAGAGATAAATCGAAGCAAAATTATCGAACAAAATTGATCGATCATATAGAGCGGAAATTTGAACGGAAAACTGGAGCGGCAGAATGCATGAACCTGCTTGCTTGGTCAGAATTGACCGATTTTTTGGGCACTTCGTCGGCTTCAGCATCTTATCGGGTACTCCGATGAATTCATTGCCAATGCTGATTGGATAAATCGAAATCCGCATCTAATTCACGTGTTAACCGAGTACGATTGGCGCATTTTGGCTTTGCTTCTGGATGGGAGAATCCAGGCAAAAGTCGGTCATCGATTTCTCGGAAACGAACAATGGGAGGAGATAGAATGGCAAGTCTGAAATTTCTGTCCGGCGTATGCCTGGCATCGCTGTTAACGGCAGGCACGTGCGGTGTTGCGCACGCGGCCGACGCCCAGCCTGCGGATCCTGCAAACCCCGCCGTGACTGACGGCGATATCGTCGTGACGGCGCAGCGGCGTTCGGAATCGATCCTGAAGGTGCCGATCTCGATGGCGACGATGTCGCAGGACGATCTGAAAACGCGTGGCATCACCAACGCGATCTCGCTCGCCGGGCAGGTGCCTTCGCTGCAGGTGAACAGCCCCTACGGCGATTCCATGCCCAACTTCACGCTGCGCGGCATCGGCGTGGGCAACGAGCATAATTTCAACCAGGCCTCGCCGATCGGCGTCTACACCGACGACGCCTACATCTCCGCCCGCGCGATTCAGGGCATCGGCATGTTCGATCTGGAACGCATCGAAGTGCTCGCGGGACCACAGGGCACGCTCTATGGCCGCAATACGACCGGCGGCGCGATCAACTTCATCTCGCGCAAGCCAAGCCTTTCCGGCAGCAACGGCTATGTCGACGTGGGCTATGCCCGCTTCAACACTTTCACGGCAGACGGTGCGGTTGAAACCACGCTGTCCGAAGGCAAGGCCGGCTTGCGCGTTTCGTTCAACTACGCTCGCGGCGATGGCTACATCAAGAACCGTGCGCTCGACGAACCCGCTGCAAGCTCAACCAACATGGTCGCCGGCCGCGCCATCCTGCGATTGATGCCGAGCGAGAAGCTCGACATCACGATCAAGGGATCGATCGGCAGGTCCGATCCAACCCAGGCGGGCATCTTCAACCAGGGCACCGGCGCCAACGGCGCAAGCCCGCTGCAGGGCACCGGCCGCGCCGCCAAGGGCCTGTCGTTCTTCGAGACGGACAGCCCGCGCCTTGGTCGCAGCTATGTCTATACCTATGGTGGGCAGGTCAATATCAAGTATCAGCTGTCCGATGCGGTGTCGCTGTTCTCGCTGACCTCGTATGACTACGCGGACCAGAACTTCACCCAGGAAGGCACCGGCCTCGAGTCCGCAACCGTATTCACCCAGCTGCTCGACACATCCTACGGCAACCGCTTCAAGATGTTCAACCAGGAGCTGCGCGCCAGCTACGCAAGCGACGACACCAAGTTGCAGGTCGGTGGCTACTACGGCTCGGACAAGATCAACTCCGACAGCTATTACTGGCTCGTCAACGGTGCCTCGAACATCCATCAGCTCTACGACCAGACCCGCCGCTCCAGCGCGATCTTCGCACAGGGCGATCAGAAGATGGGTCATATCAACGTGACCCTTGGCCTGCGCTACACGTGGGACAAGCTCAAGTACGACAACTATGCCTCCTACCTCGGGCCAGCCGCACTCAACAACGGCACGCGCGACACCTCGATCTTCCCGCTCGACAAGTCACCGCTCTACTTCCTCGGCTCGTACGATGCGGCCTCTGGCGGCTACAAGTCCGGTCCGCCGGTGGTGCTGACCAGCTTCGGCCGGGTCCGGCGGCTGACCGAGCGCGCGGCGATCAACTATGTGTTTGACGGCGGGCAGATCCTCTACGCCAGCTACAGCCGCGGCTATCGCGGGGCCTCGCTCTGCGGCCAGTGCTTCACCGGCCCGATCACCCAGACCGAACCGGAAAAGGTGAATGCCTACGAAATCGGTGCGAAGGGCAAGTTCCTCGACAACATGCTCAGCGTTTCGGTTGCTGCATTCCTGATGAAATACCGCAACCAGCAGATCAACGAGGTCAACGGTGCCAACACCATCCTCGAGAACGTCAATTCGGCCGAAATCAAAGGCTTCGAGTTCGATTTCACGCTGCGGCCCACCAGCACCTTGCGGCTTTCGATGAACGGTTCGGTGCTCGATCCCAAGTACAAGGACGGCAAGCTGCTGTTCGGCGACATCTCGGGCTTCCAGATGGCCTATGCGCCGAAGTTCCAGATGAGCGGACAGATTGACTGGCAGTTCGCCAAGGCCGGAGAAGGCACGTTCTCCTTCTCGCCCTCGGTGGTCTATACCAGCAAGGTCTACTATTCGCCTTACGAGGACACCAACAACCAGCAGTTCCTGCATCAGGACCGCTTTGCCAAGGTCAACGCCCAGTTGAGCTACGAAACCCCGCGCTATTCGGTGCGGGCGTGGATGAAGAACGTGTTCAACGCCAAGACCTTCGCCGACGGACTCGATCTGACCGGCGCCTTTGGCTACGTCTATCTGATCCAGTCGCCGCCGCGCACTTTCGGGGCCAGCGTCGGTTATCGCTTCTAAGGTCGTTTGCCATATAGACAGTGCATGTCGCCCCGGCTGGCCCCCGCCAGCCGGGGCTTCGTGTTACAGTGAACCTTCACGTACAGACGCGTACTCGTCCGTTGCTTTGTCCCGCCAACGGCGTAGGCTTTGGTCAACACCGTGCGAACAATCGGCACCAAGGTGAAATCGGGAGTTCGTGGATGTATCACGTTGACCTGAAGCTTCTGCGCAGCTTCGCGGCGGTCGCCAGCGAATGTTCGGTGACCCGTGCGGCGGAACGCCTGAACCTGACCCAGCCCACCGTATCGGGCCAGATCAAGGAACTGGAGCAATCGCTGGGGTTTTCGCTGTTCGAGCGAACCACGCGGCAGATTTCGCTGACGGCCGAAGGCAGCATGTTCCTGCCAGCCGTCGAAAGCCTGCTGCGGCAGGCTGCCGAGGTACGCGAGCACGCGGAACGCATGCAGGACCAGATGCGCCGCAGGTTCCGGCTGGGCGCGGCGATGTACACGATGGATATGCCAGACCGGATCGAAATGCTCGACGCCTTCGGTGCGGCCCGACCAGACATCCGCTTTTCGGTCGATAATCGGCTGCAGACCGATCAGGTCCGCGACCTGCTATCGGGCAAGCTCGATGCGGCGCTGCTGCTGGGCATCGCGGTTGACATGCGCCCGGCCGAATTCCTGTGCGACCTTCACCCCGGCGAGATCGCCAACGAAGTGCTGGTCCCCGCCCAGCTCGAACGCCTGCTTTTGCGCAGGCAGCCCATCGGCCTGCTGGTGCCGGAAGGTTCGGAATTGGCGCGGTATGAGACGATCCCCCGCGATGCTCTGGCAGGCCAGCAAGTCGCCATGCTCAGCGCCGAGCACGGCGAGCGCTTCGTCAATCCGATCGCGAACTTCCTGTTGAGCTATGGGGCCAAGCCGCTGGTGTTGGCGGAAGGCAATGCGCTGGCGGTGGAACGCTATGCCCAGCGCAACCAGATGCTGGCGCTGGGGATCAACTGGTTTCCCACGCTGGACGGGATGGTGCGCCGCCCGGTGGAGGACATGGATTTCTACCTGGATCTGTCGCTGGTGCTGGGCACGGCCCCCAACACCGCCGCGCGCCGGTTCTTCGATTTCGTCAGCGAATGGCAAGCACAGCGCAGCCAGCAGCCGGAACGCCGTGCGGCGGCGAGCGGGTCTGCACCACGCCTGAAGATGGTGCGCTGAGGCGGCGGTCAGCCGAGGGCGAACACGGCATTCACGTGAGCGCTGTCGCTGTATTCCTTGACCAGATCGACCAGGCCATCCCGGAAGGTGAAGCGGAAGACATAGCGATTGTTGTAGACGGTGCCGTTGTGCAGCAGCGCGTGCGACGTGGCTTCGATGAACAGGGAATCGCCGTTTTCCGCGATCAGGCCCGGCAGGACGTGGATGCCCTCGACCGTCTGGCCATGCAACTGGCCCAGCAGCGCCAGAAAGTCTGCCACCGGCAGGTCCAGCCCCCCGTTCCACCACCACCGCGCGGTGTGGGTGAAATGATCAGAGGGGATGGTGCCTTGCCCGATGGCGGCCAGAATGGCCAAGGCCCGTTTCTGATGATCCTGATCGGGCACGGCAGTCCTTTTCGCAAGGGTTGGCTGGATGCGGCCATTGTGACGCTTCGGTTGTGGATTCGGCCAATTTAATGGCGTCTGCCATTCATCGCCTGCGCCGATAATTGTCCGACAAAGCCTGATTGGACCGCACGGTGGGGATGCGGGACGATCCGGCCCACAAAACGATAAGCGATAGCGGAGAGTTGCATGTCGATCGCCCCGGCGCACCTGATGGACCCAGACCCCATGCCGCGCCCCGATGGCATCGATATCGGCTGGCTTAACGCGGTGCTGGGCGAACACGGCGTTGGCGAAGTGACCGGCCTGACCGTGGCCCCGGTGGGGGCCGGGCAGATCGGCGAAACCGCGCGGCTCACCCTGCACTATGCCCCCGGAGCCAGCGGCCCGGATACGCTGATAGGCAAATTCGCCTCTGCCGATCCAACAAGCCGCGCGGTGGCCCGTAACTGGTCACTGTATGAGCGGGAGGTGCGGTTCTACGATGAACTGGCCGCGCGCGCCGGGCTGCGCACGCCGGGCTTCTTTGGCGCGCGGATGGATGCGGAGGGCAGCTTCGTGCGGTTGCTGGAAGATCTGGCACCCGATGCGCCGGGCGATCAGTTTCGCGGATTAACCGCGCCGCAGATGAATCAGGCGGTGATCGAGGCGGCGCGGCTGCACGCGGCGTTCCGCGATGCCGATACCGATCCGGCGCTGGCATGGCTGGATGCAGGTGCGATTGCGCAGCCGTTCTATCAGTCCGACGTGTTGCGCAGCGTGTGGCCGGGCTTTCGCGATCGCTATGCCGGCCAGCTTGATGAGCAGCATATCCGCGTGTGCGATGCGCTGGCGGAACGCTATGAGGCTTTTGCCCGCCCGCTATCGTCGCCGCGCTGCGTGACGCACAACGATTACCGGCCGGACAACATGCTGTTGGGGGCGGACCGGCTGACCGTGGTGGACTGGCAATCGGTGGCGCTGGGATGGGGCGCGGTGGACGTCGCCTATCTGATCGGCGGTGCCTATGCACCCGAGGCCCGCCGCGCGGTGGAGCAGGACTTGCTGCTGGCCTATCACGCGGAACTCGTCTGGCTGGGCGTGGACACCTATTCTTTCGACGAACTCCGGCAGGATTATCGCCACTTCACATTTGCGGGGATCAATGTGGCGGTCGGCGCGGCCATGCTGGTGAAGCGCACCGAACGCGGCGACCGTCTGTTCCTGACCATGCTCGACCGGTTCGTGACCCACGTGCTGGATCACGATGCGCTGGCCATCCTGCAAGCGCCCGTGGCCGGCTGAATCCGGCCTTCCCTTTTCATTGGAGAACGCAATGCTGCTGCCGAACAAGATCGTGCTGGTAACGGGGGCGGGATCGGGCATCGGGCGCGCGGCGGCGCTGCTGTTCGCGCGCGAAGGGGCGCGGGTGGGCGTGCTTGATCGCGATGTGGCGGCGGCACAGGCCACCGTCGCGGCCATTACCGATGCGGGGCACGAAGCGTTGGCGCTGGTGACGGACGTTACCGATGACCACGCGGTGGAACAGGCGGTGGCGGCGCTGGTGGCGCGGTATGGCGCGCTGGATGGCGCATTCAACAATGCCGGGATCGAAATGGCCAACCGCCTCTTGCCCGATCTCTCGTCTGCGGAATGGGAACGGATGATGGCGATCAACCTGACCGGGGTGTTCTCGTGCATGAAATACGCCACGCGGGCGATGGCCGGGCGCGGCGGGGCCATCGTCAACATGTCGTCGGGCGACGGCATCATCGGCGCGCCATACGCGGCGGACTATGTCGCGGCCAAGCACGGGGTGATCGGGTTGACGCGCGCCGCATCGTGCGAGGCGCGGCATACCGGGGTGCGGGTGAACGCGCTGCTGCCCGGCCTGATCCTGACGCCGATGGTGGAGGAAAGGCTGCTGGGCAACCCGGCGTTCAAGGCGCAGCTGGACCCGATGGTGGAGCGGCACTCGGTCGGCCGTTTCGGCAAACCCGAGGACGTGGCCGAGGCGGCATGCTGGTTATTGTCTGACCGTTCTGACTTCATCAACGGTGCGCTGTTGACGGTGGACGGCGGTTACACCGCGCGCTGACGCGGCGCGACGAGGAGAAAGAACGTGGCTGACAACGATATTCGCACAATTCGGCTGGCGCGTGCACCGGGGCTGGACAACCTGGCGGTGATCCGGGCACCCGCGCCTGCGGCGGGGCCGGGCGAAGTGGTGGTTGCAGTGCGCGCTTCGTCGCTGAACTTTCATGATTACCTTGTCGTTGCCGGGCATATCCCGGTGCCCGAGGGGCGCGTGCCGATGTCGGACGGGGCGGGCGAGATCGTGGCGCTGGGCGATGGCGTGACGGGCTGGTCGGTGGGCGACAAGGTGATGGGCGCGTTCTTCACGCACTGGATCGACGGGCCGCCGACACCCACCAACAACCGCGCGATTGCGGGCGAAACGGCAGACGGCTTTGCGGCAGACATGGTGGCGGTGCCCGCCGCCTCGCTGGTGCGCATGCCAGCGGGCTGGAGCTTTGCCGAAGCGGCGACGCTGCCCTGCGCCGGGTTGACCGCGTGGCGGTT
>JAZKBJ010000244.1:0-1566 GCA_040388685.1 Pseudomonadota bacterium | reverse complement strand
TGCGCGCGGGCGACGCCGTGCTGCTGCCGGGATCGGGCGGCCTGTGCCTGTTCGCCTTGCAGATCGCCAAGGCGCTGGGGCTGACGGTGTGGTCCACATCGTCCACCGATGCCAAGCTGGAGCGGCTGCGCGCGCTGGGGGCCGATCATGTGGTCAACTATCGCGACCATGGCGATTGGGGCGAACGCGTGCGGCAGCAGACGGGCGGGGAGGGCGTGGATCTGGTGCTGGAGATCGGCGGCCAATCCAGCTTTGCCCAATCGGTGTGCGCCTGCCGCATGGGCGGGCGAGTGGTGGCGGTGGGCACAACCGCCAATGGCGCGCCGGAACTGCCGCTGCGCGACGTGATCATGCGGCACATCCACATTACCGGCATGGCGGTGGGCAGCGTGGCGCACTTGCGCGAACTGGTGGCGTTTGTGGAGCTGCACGGACTGCGGCCGGTGATCGACCGCGACTTCCCGCTGGAGCGTTTGGCCGATGCCTTTCGCTATCAGCTGGAAGGGCGGCACTTTGGCAAGATCACGATCACCTATTGATCCGCATCACGGCCAATACCGCGCGCGGACGAGGCGCTTCAGCAGTTTGCCGTTGGGGTGGCGGGGCAGTTCGGGGTCGAAATCGATCTGGCGCGGCAGCTTGATGCGGCTGACTTTGCCCGCGAGATGGGCGAGCAGTTCCTGCGCCAGTTCCGGCCCGGCGGCGAGCGGATCGGCTGGCTGGATCACGGCGACGACGCGTTCGCCCATTTCCGGATCCGGCGCACCGATCACGGCGACATCGGCGACTTTGGGATGGGTGATCAGCGCGTCTTCGATCTCTTGCGGGTAGATGTTGACGCCGCCGGAGATGATCATGAAACTTTGGCGATCAGTGAGGGTGAGGTAGTTATCTTCACTGAGCCAACCCACATCACCTATCGTGGTCCAACCGTGCTTGTTACGGCTTTGTTTGGTCTTTTCGGGGTCTTGATGGTATTCAAAGGGCTGGCCTTCGGCAAAATAGACCGTGCCCACCTGGCCCGGCGGCACAGGATCGCCGGCATCGTCGCAGATGCGGATCTGGCCCCATACCGCGCGACCGACCGAGCCGGGATGCTCCAGCCATTCCTGCGGCCCGATGGCGGTGAGGCCGTTGGCTTCGGTGCCGCCGTAGAATTCGTGGAGGATCGGCCCCCACCATGCCATCATCGCGCGCTTGACCTCTTGCGGGCAAGGCGCGGCGGCGTGAAACGCCACGGTGAGCGACGAGGTATCGTGGCGCAGCCGAGCCGCTTCGGGCAGCTTGAGCATGCGGATAAAGTGCGTGGGCACGAACTGCGCGTGGGTGACGCGGTAACGCGCGATCAGGCCCAGCGCGGCTTCGGCATCGAACTTTTCCATCACGATCACGGTGCCGCCCAGCTTGTGGATCGACATGCACCAGCGCATGCCTGCGAGCGCCAAGCGGGCGCGGGTGCTGGAGCTGCTGGAACAAGTGGGGCTTGCGCATTTCAAGGATAGGCTGGACGCGTTTCCGCACCAGCTTTCGGGCGGGGAGCGGCAGCGGGTGATGATCGCCATGGCC
>JAZKBJ010000243.1:5400-6407 GCA_040388685.1 Pseudomonadota bacterium | reverse complement strand
AACCGCGCAAACAGCGGCGCCATTGCCTCGACCCACGCCTGTTCGATGGCAAGGTCGCGCTCAGAACGCTGGTGGACGAACGCGTTGACGTTGAACGGCCGCGCCGTCCGCCCCCGCAACTCGGCAATCGCTGTCCGGGCTGCCCCGGCATCGACTGCGCCCACCGCAATCGAACCCAGGCCCCCGGCTTCGCACACGGCGGCGGCAAGGGCGGGGGTGGACGTCCCCGCCATCGGTGCCTGGATCAGCGGATAGCGCAGGCCCAGCCGGTGTGCGAGCCGCTGCATCGCGCGCTCAAGCGTCGCCCAGCAGCGCTTCCAACTTCGCCTTCAGCGCGCCGATCCGCTCGGCGGCGTCGGTGAAGGTCTTCATTTCCTCGCGGCGCGTATTGCCGCGCGCTTCCTTGGCCGCTTCGAGATAGCCTTCCATGTCCGCGTCCAGCGCGTCGATCAGGATCTCGGTTTCGTCTTCGGTCAGGGTAAGCTTGATCGACATTTCTGCAGTTCCTTCAATTCACATCAGGCCTGCACCTAGGCCCGTCGCCGCCCGCGTTCAAACGAAAAGGGGCAACCGCCGCACACCCCCCCCCAGCCCCTCCCTTAAGGGAGGGGAGCGAGACTTATTGAGCGAATAGCGAAATTAGTCGCAGCGGGGAGGGTGTTCTGCGGCCCGATCTGTCATGAAACGAACAGACCTGATTACATATGGATCGGCTTGCCCTGCACGCCCATCGCGGCTTCCTTCAGCGCTTCCGAATGCGTCGGATGGGCGTGACAGGTATAGGCGATGTCTTCGCTCGTCGCGCCGAATTCCATCGCCTGCGCGGCCTGGGCGATCATCGTGCCTGCAACCGAAGCGATGCACCATACACCCAGCACCCGGTCGGTCTTGGCATCGGCGATCACTTTCACGAAGCCGTCGGGCTCGTGATTGGTCTTGGCGCGGCTGTTTGCCAGCATCGGGAAGTTCGAGACCTTGATCTCGCCCTTCTCCTTCGCCGCTTCCTC
>JAZKBJ010000243.1:0-5390 GCA_040388685.1 Pseudomonadota bacterium | reverse complement strand
GGAAGGTATAGACCACGCCCGGAATCACGTCATGGTTCACGATGCCGGTGAGGCCAGCGATGTTCTCGGCCACGGCAATGCCTTCGTCCTCGGCCTTGTGGGCCAGCATCGGACCGGGGATCACGTCGCCGATCGCCCACACGCCATCGACCTTGGTGGCAAAGTCGTGGTCGGTTTCGATCTGTCCGCGCGCGTTCAGCTCCAGCCCGATCTTGTCGAGGCCGAGGCCATCCACATAAGGACGTCGCCCGATCGCCACCAGCACGCAGTCGGCTTCGATGGCCGAAGCCTCGCCACCCTTGGCCGGTTCCACGGTCAGCGTGGCCTTCGAACCCGCAACCGCAACGCCGGTCACCTTGGTGGAAAGCTTCAGGTCCATGCCCTGCTTCTTGAAGATCTTGGCGGCTTCCTTGCGCACGTCGCCGTCCATGCCGGGCAGCAACTGGTCGAGGAACTCGACGACCGTCACCTTGGCACCCAGACGCCGCCAGACCGAGCCAAGCTCAAGCCCGATCACGCCGCCACCGATCACCACCATGTGCTCGGGCACACGGGTCAGCGCCAGTGCGCCGGTCGAATCCACGATCACGCCCGCGTCGTTGTCGACGGTTACACCGGGCAGCGGCGTCACGCCCGAACCCGTCGCGATCACGATGTTCTTCGCGGTCACCTTCTGGCCCGCTACCGAAACCGAATGCGCGTCCTCAAACGCGGCATAGCCCTTGAGCCAGGTCACCTTGTTCTTCTTGAACAGGAACTCGATGCCGCCGGTCAGCTGCTTGACCGAATCCAGCTTCTGCGCCTGCATCGCGGTCAGGTCCAGTTCGACCGGCCCGGTCTTGATACCGTAGGTCGCAAACGTGCCGTTCTTCGCCTCGTCGAACTTCTCCGACCCATGCAGCAGCGCCTTCGACGGAATGCACCCGACGTTCAGGCAGGTTCCGCCCAGCGTCTCGCGCCCGTCGGCACAGGCCACCTTCAGCCCCAGCTGCGCCGCACGGATCGCCGCGACATAACCGCCGGGACCGGCACCGATGACAAGGACATCGTAATCGTATTCAGCCATTTTCTAAACTCCTGAGTCCCCGCGAAGGCGGGGACCTCGTGCCATCAGGCGGAGTACATCCGGCCTGAGGCCCCCGCCTTCGCGGGGGCGCACGGCAGATTAGAGATCGATGAGCAACCGCGTAGGATCCTCGATCGCTTCCTTGATCGTCTTCAGCGCAGTCACGGCCTCGCGCCCGTCGATGATCCGGTGATCGTACGAAAGCGCGAGATACATCATCGGACGGATCACGATTTCGCCGTTCCGAACGACCGGACGGTCCTCGATGCGGTGCAGGCCGAGCACGGCTGACTGCGGCGGGTTGATGATCGGGGTGGACATGAGGCCCCCGAACACGCCGCCGTTCGAGATGGTGAAGGTGCCGCCCGCCATGTCGGCCATCGTCAGCGCGCCGTCGCGGGCCTTCTTGCCATAGTCGGCAATCGACTTCTCGATATCGGCAAAGCTCATCTTGTCGACATTGCGCACCACCGGCACGACCAGCCCGTTTGGAGCCGAAACCGCGACCGAAATGTCCACGTAGTCGAAATAGACGATCTCATCGCCCTGCATCTGCGCGTTGACCGCCGGAATGTCCTTGAGCGCCAGCACCGAAGCCTTGGCGAAGAACGACATCAGGCCGAGCTTCACGCCGTGTTTCTTCTCGAACACGTCCGTGTACTTGGCGCGCGCTTCCATCACCGCGCTCATGTCCACGTCGTTGAACGTGGTGAGCAAGGCGGCGGTTTCCTGCGCGCTCTTGAGGCGCTTGGCGATGGTCTGACGCAGGCGCGTCATCTTGACGCGCTCCTCGTTGCGGCCGCCAGCAACAGCAGCCACCGGCGCAGCAGCGACCGGAGCCGACGCCGCAGCGGCAGGCGCGGCCTGCTTGGCCTGCGCCGCAGCGGTCACGTCTTCCTTGGTCAGGCGGCCGTCTTTGCCGGTGCCCTTCACGCTCGACGGGTCAATCCCGTATTCCAGCACCGCGCGGCGTACGGCGGGAGAAAGTACGGACACATCGGTGTTGCTCGCGGCAGCGGCGTCCTTCGGCAACGTATCCGAAGCAGGCGCAACCGGCGCTTCGGTGCGCGGGGCAGGGGCCTGCGCGCCAGCAGCGGCAACGCTATCCTCGATCAGCGCCAGCAGCGCGCCGACGGAAACCGTATCACCCTCGTTCGCTGCCAGCGCACCGAGCACGCCTGCGGCAGGCGCGGGCACTTCCACGGCGACCTTGTCGGTCTCGAGGCTGACGATCGGCTCGTCGAGTGCAACCGCATCGCCCGGCTTCTTCAGCCACTGGCCAACAGTCGCCTCGCTGACGCTTTCACCCAGCGTCGGAACCTTCACTTCAATCGACATATCGCAATTCCTTGGGGGGAAGGAAAATCTTCAAAAATCAATGCTTCTTCTGGCGGCGGATTTCACCGCGCACCGAAAGGCCCAGCGCATCGGCAACCAGCGCGCCCTGCTCGCTGGCGTGACGGCTGGCGAGACCCGTGGCGGGCGAGGCCGAGGCCTGACGTCCGGCATAGCGCGCGCGTCCGGCCTTGCACTTGGCGGCCCTCAGCGTTTCCTCGATCAGCGGCTCGACGAAGAACCACGAACCGTTGTTCTTCGGCTCTTCCTGGCACCACACCACCTCTTCGAGGTTCGGCATCCGCGCCAGACGCAGCGCCAGCGGCTCGCCCGGGAACGGGTAAAGCTGCTCAAGGCGGATGACCTGGGTATCGGTAATCCCGGCGGCATTGCGTGCCTCGATCAGGTCATAGGCGACCTTGCCCGAACACAGCACCACGCGGCGCGTATCCTTGTCCGCCGAACCATTGGTGTCCGACAGGATGCGCATGAAGTGCCCGTCGCCGATGAAGTCGCTCGCCACCGACTTCGCCAGCGGATGGCGCAGCAGGCTCTTGGGCGTCATGATGATCAGCGGCTTGCGGAACGGACGGTGCATCTGCCGGCGCAGCACGTGGAAGTAGTTGGCCGGGGTGGTGATGTTGCACACTTGGATGTTGTCTTCGGCGCAAAGCTGCAGGAACCGCTCGGGCCTTGCCGACGAATGCTCCGGCCCTTGGCCTTCGTAGCCGTGCGGCAGCAGCATGACGAGGCCGTTGGCTCGCAGCCACTTGGCCTCCGACGCGGCGATGTACTGGTCGATCACGATCTGCGCGCCATTGGCGAAATCGCCGAACTGCGCTTCCCACAGCACAAGGCTCTTGGGGTCGGCGCTGGCATAGCCATATTCGAAGCCGAGCACGCCATATTCCGAAAGCGTGGAATCCAGCACTTCGAACGTGCCATGCGGCAGCGTGGTCAGCGGCACGTACTTGCGCTCGTCGGTCTGGTCGACCCACACCGCGTGACGCTGGCTGAAGGTGCCGCGCCCGCAGTCCTGGCCCGACAGGCGCACGCCATACCCTTCCATGACAAGGCTGCCGAATGCCAGTGCCTCGCCCGTCGCCCAGTCGAAACCGGCGCTTGAGGTGAACATCTCCCGCTTGGCGTCGATCACGCGGCCCAGCGTCTTGTGCACGGTCAGGTCGGCCGGAACTGTGGTCAGCGTGCGGCCAAGGCTGTCGAACATCTTCTGGTCGATGCCGGTGGGCACGTTGCGGCGCGCGGTTACCGGATCGGCCGGCTTGTTCAGCCCGGACCAACGCCCGCCGAACCAGTCGGCCTCGTTGGCCTTGTAGCCCTTGGAAGCCTCGAATTCCTTTTCCAGCGCCGCGGTGAAGTGGCTTTCCACCTCGCCCTTGTGGTTGGCGTCGATCACGCCCTGGCCGACGAGGCGCTTGGCGTAGATGTCGCTCACTGGCGGATGCTGGCGGATCTGGGCATACATCAGCGGCTGCGTGAATGAAGGCTCGTCGCCCTCGTTGTGGCCGAAGCGGCGGTAGCACCACATGTCGATCACGATGTCGCGCCCGAACTTCTGGCGATAGTCGATCGCCATCTTGCACGCGAAGGTCACGGCTTCCGGGTCATCGCCGTTCACGTGCAGGATCGGAGCCTGAACGCCCTTGGCCACGTCCGACGGATAGGGAGATCCGCGCGAGAACTGCGGGCTGGTGGTAAAGCCGATCTGGTTGTTGATGATGAAGTGGATGCAGCCACCGGTGTTGTAGCCGCGCACGCCCGAAAGGCCGAAGCATTCCCACACGATGCCCTGTCCGGCAAAGGCGGCGTCGCCGTGGATCAGCACCGGCAGCACTTGCTTGTGGCGCGCGTCCGGCCCCACGTCGCTGCCGATATCGTCGCGGAACACCTGCTGCGCGCGGACCTTGCCCAGCACCACAGGGTCCACCGTTTCAAGGTGCGACGGGTTCGGCACAAGGCTCATGTGCACCTTGATGCCGTCGAATTCGCGGTCGGTGCTGGTGCCGAGGTGATACTTCACATCGCCCGATCCGCCCACGTCCTGCGGGTTGGCGGTGCCGCCCGAGAACTCGTGGAAGATCACGCGGTAGGGCTTGGCCATCACGTTGGCGAGCACGTTGAGGCGGCCGCGATGGGCCATGCCGTAGACGATCTCGCGCACGCCCAGCTGGCCGCCGTACTTGATCATCGCTTCGAGCGCGGGGATCATCGATTCGCCGCCATCAAGCCCGAAGCGCTTGGTGCCGACATACTTCTTCCCGAGGAACTTCTCGTACTGTTCGCCGCGCACGACGGCGGCGAGGATCGCCTTCTTGCCGTTCGGGGTGAAGTCGATCGACTTGTCGCCACCCTCGATCCGGTCCTGGATGAAGCGGCGCTCCTCCACGTCGGCGATGTGCATGTATTCGAAGCCGACATGGCCGCAGTAGTTGGCGCGCAGGATCGCCACTAGCTCGTTCACGGTGGCCCATTCCAGCCCCAGCGCGCCGCCCATGTAGATCTTGCGGGTCATGTCCGCAGCGGTAAAGCCATGGTATTCCGGCGAAATATCGGCGGGCAGTTTCTGACGGGCAAGGCCCAGCGGATCGAGATCGGCGGCCAGATGCCCGCGCACGCGGTAGGTGCGGATGATCGTCATCGCCCGGATCGAATCCATCGCCGCCTGCTGCAGCGCGGTTTCGTCGAGCACGGTGCCGGCCTTCTTTGCGGCCTTCTCGATGACGAGTTTCATCGCCATCGGGTCCATCGCCTGGGTCAGGTCGTCGCCCGCCGCCGCGTCCGTCACCGGCCACCGCTTGCTGGCCCACGAAGGCCCGGGCTGCGGACCGTCCTGCGCGGGATCCACGTCGAATTCGTGCACTTCTTGACCCATCATCAACTCCTGATCCCCCGGGGAGGAGGGGGCTTCGGACAAAACTAAAGACTGAACCTGCTCCCCCGCGAAGGCGGGGGCCTCAGGCCCCATGCG
>JAZKBJ010000242.1:2404-4943 GCA_040388685.1 Pseudomonadota bacterium | reverse complement strand
CCTCACTCCACCCGATTGCGGAAAAAGCCTTCCGATCAGCGCGGCGCCATGCGGATCGCACCGTCCAGACGCACATCCTCGCCGTTGAAGTAGCTCGTCTCGATCATGCACATCGCCAGCTTGGCATATTCTTCCGGCATGCCCAGGCGCTTGGGGAACGGCACCGATGCGGCCAGTGCAGCGCGCACGTTTTCAGGCGCGGCGGCAAGCAGCGGCGTGTTGAAGATGCCCGGCAGGATCGTGTTGACGCGGATGCCCTCGGCCATCAGGTCGCGCGCAATCGGCAATGTCATGCCGACAACGCCGCCCTTCGACGCCGAATAGGCCGCCTGCCCCATCTGCCCGTCTTCCGCCGCAACCGAAGCCGTGTTCACGATGGCCCCGCGCTCGCCGAATTCGTCGCACGGATCGAGCGTCAGCATGCCGGCCGCGGACTTGGCGATGCAGCGAAACGTCCCGACAAGGTTAATCTGGATGACCAAATTGAACGCATCCAGCGGGAAGTGCTTGATCGAACCATCTTCCTTGGAACGGCTGGCGGTCTTGACCGCGTTGCCGATGCCCGCGCAGTTGACCAGCACCCGCTCCTGCCCATGCGCCGCACGCGCCTTGGCAAAGCCCGCATCGACGCTCTCGTCGCTGGTCACGTTCACTTCGCAGAACACGCCGCCGATTTCGGCTGCCAGGGCCTCGCCCTTGTCCTTCTGCAGATCGAAGATGGCCACTTTCGCGCCCTTGGCGGCAAGTGCGCGGACAGTTGCAGCACCAAGGCCGGAAGCGCCGCCGGTAACCACGGCAGCCACGGTGTTGTCGAGCTTCATCAGGTCAGTCCTCTCTTGAAATCGTCAAATTCAAAGCGCTTCGATGATCGTGACATTGGCCACGCCGCCGCCCTCGCACATTGCCTGCAGACCATACATGCCGCCGCGCGCGCGCAAGGCGTGGACCAACGTCGCCATCAGCTTCGTGCCCGATGCGCCCAGCGGATGGCCCAGCGCTATCGCTCCGCCATTCACGTTGAGCCGGTCGGGGTCCGCCCCGACGTGCTTGAGCCAGGCCAACGGCACAGATGCAAACGCCTCATTCACCTCATAGAGGTCGATGTCGGCGATCTTCAATCCCGCGCGCTGCAAGGCGCGGTCGGTTGCGAACAATGGTTCTTCCAGCATGATGACCGGATCGCCCGCCGTGACGGTCAGGTTGTGAATGCGCGCGAGCGGGGTGAGGCCATGCGCCTGGAGCGCCGCTTCCGAAACAACCAACACCGCGCTCGATCCGTCGCACATCTGGCTGGCGGTGGCCGCTGTCAACGCGCCATCGGCCTGGAGCAGCTTGACCCCGGCAATGCTGTCGAGCGTCGCATCGAAACGGATACCCTCGTCCACGACATGCAGCGCCGGGCCGTCAGCCGTGTCGATTTCCACGCCCACGATTTCGTTCGCAAAAGCCTGCGCATGGGTCGCCGCAATCGCCTTGCGGTGACTTTCCAGTGCAAAACGGTCGAGATCGTCCTTCGAAAAGCCGTGCTTCTTCACGATCATTTCCGCGCCCATGAACTGTGAGAACATGATCCCGGGATACTTCTCCTCAAGCCCCGCCGACTTGTAGTGCCCCAGCCCCTCCTTCATGTGGAGCGTGGCGTTCGACCCCATCGGCACCCGGCTCATGCTTTCCACGCCCGCCGCAATGACCATGTCCTGCGTGCCCGACATCACTGCCTGCGCCGCGAACTGGATCGCCTGCTGCGATGATCCGCATTGCCGGTCGATGGTCACTGCCGGTGTAGACTGCGGCAGCAGTTTCGATGCCAGCACGGCGTTGCGCCCGACCTGCATCGCCTGCTGCCCGGCCTGCGTCACGCAACCCATGATCACGTCGTCGACGGATGAAGGATCAATGCCCGACCGCGCAATGATTGCATCAAGGCTGCGCGCGGCAAGATCGACCGGGTGCACTCCTGCCAATCTGCCCCCGCGGCGGCCACCAGCCGTGCGCACCGCTTCGACGATATAGGCAGTAGCCATGATGGGCCCGACTCCTCCAACCTCACTTTAATCAAACGATTAAGGGGCGTGTGCGCGCCGGTCAAGCAGACTTGTGGGATCACCTCTTCCCCCGCATAGACAAGCGCGTGAGCAAGGAAGCATCTCTGATCGAAGCCATGCGCGCGCTGGCCACGCACCCGGCTGCGCGCGGTCTGGCCGACGATTGCGCGGTCCTCGATTTCGGCGGCGAGGCGCTTGTGCTCACGCACGACATGATGGTCGAAGGCGTGCACTGGCTGCCTGGGCAGGACATGGCCGATGTCGCGTGGAAACTGCTCGCCACCAACCTGTCGGACCTCGCGGCCAAGGGCGCGGCCCCGGTTGGCGTGCTGCTTGGCTTTACATTGGGCGATAACGACGAGCGCTTTGTCGAGGGGCTGGGCGAAGCGCTTGAAGCCTTCAAGGTCCCCCTGCTCGGCGGCGATACAGTCGGCGCCAATGGTCCGCGCAGCCTCGGCCTGACCGCGCTGGGCCGCGCCACGCATAGCCCGCCC
>JAZKBJ010000242.1:0-2394 GCA_040388685.1 Pseudomonadota bacterium | reverse complement strand
CAGTCGCCCCGCCTGGTGCTGTTGCCTGCATCGGCTCGCGCCGGCGACACGCTGTGGCTGACCGGCCCGGTCGGTGCGGCCATGCTCGGCTTCGAAGCCCTGCGCGACGGCACTGGCGCAGACAGCACCGCCTTCCGCCGCCCGGTCCCGCGCCTTGAACAGGGCCGCGCCCTCGCCCCGCTCGCCACCGCGATGATGGATGTCTCCGACGGGTTGCTGATCGACGCTGCCCGCATGGCGGAGGCAAGCGCCATCACGTTCGCCATCGAAACGGCAGCCGTGCCCTTCCCCCCCGCTCTTCCCGAAAGCCGCCGGGATGAGGCAATGCGCTGGGGCGACGATTACGAACTGCTGTTCACCTTGCCCCCCCGCACCGAACCACCAGTCCGTGCCTTCCGCGTCGGCCATGCCATCCCCCGGATAGCATCACCCGTTATTGTTGACGGCGAAACGCCCGAGGGTTCGCTGGGCTATTCCCACAGCTAACCCCCTTCACTTCACCCCTCTTGATCCACGTCATGGAAGGGCTTGCGAGCCGGAAATAAAGCTATAGCCTCTTGCCCGACCCGCGAACGACGGGGGCGGGCCATTCGTGGCACCGCGAATAAAGGGGGATGCCAACGTGAACCTAGTCGTATTATCGATATTACTCGGGTTGCTGGCCATAGTTTATGGCTTCGTGACCAGCCGTCAGGTGCTTGGTGCATCTGCTGGCAACGCCAAGATGCAGGAAATCGCCGCCGCCATTCAGGAAGGCGCACAGGCCTACCTGAAGCGCCAGTACACCGCGATTGCGGTGGTTGGAGTGGTCGTCGCCGTGATCATCGCCGCAACGCTCGGCACGATTTCGGCCACCGGCTTCGTGATCGGCGCCGTGCTTTCGGGGCTCGCGGGCTTCATCGGGATGAACATCTCGGTCCGCGCCAACGTCCGCACCGCAGCCGCTGCACAAACCGGCCTGCAACAGGGACTGACGCTTGCCTTCCGCGCAGGCGCGATCACCGGCATGCTCGTGGCGGGCCTCGCGCTCCTCGCTATCGCAGTGTTCTATCACTACCTGACCGACATCGCAGGATACACCGTTGGCGGCGATGACCGCACCGTGGTGGATGGCCTCGTCGCGCTCGCCTTCGGCGCCTCGCTGATCTCGATCTTCGCGCGTCTCGGCGGCGGCATCTTCACCAAGGCCGCTGACGTCGGCGCCGATCTCGTCGGCAAGGTCGAAGCAGGTATCCCCGAAGACGATCCACGCAACCCTGCCGTTATCGCCGACAACGTGGGCGACAACGTCGGCGATTGCGCCGGCATGGCCGCTGATCTGTTCGAGACGTATGTCGTCACCGTGGGTGCCACGATGGTGCTCACCGCGCTGCTGCTGAAGGGTCTGGGCGATGCCCTCGCCCCGATGATGGCGCTCCCGCTGCTGATCGGCGGCGTCTGCATCGTCACCTCGATCATCGGCACCTACTTCGTCAAACTGGGCAGTTCGAACAACATCATGGGCGCGATGTACAAGGGCTTCCTTGTCACCGCCGTGATGTCGGTCGGCGCGATCTGGTGGGCCATCGACTATGCCCTGGGCGGCATGGAAACGCCGATGAGCTACACGATCATGGCTGACACGGTGACGTTCACCGGGCGCACGCTGTTCTATTGCTCGCTGCTCGGTCTGGTCATCACCGGCCTGATTATCTGGATCACCGAATACTACACCGGCACCAACTACCGCCCGGTCCGCTCGATCGCCAAGTCGTCGGAAACCGGGCACGGCACCAATGTCATTCAGGGTCTGGCGATCAGCCTTGAATCGACCGCGATGCCAACGCTGGTGATCTGCGCAGGCATCATCGGTGCCTACCAACTCGCGGGCCTCATCGGCATCGCCTATGCGGCCACTGCCATGCTCGCGCTTGCCGGCATGGTCGTCGCGCTCGACGCCTATGGCCCTGTTACCGACAATGCCGGCGGCATTGCCGAAATGGCAGGCCTCGACGATTCGGTCCGTGAAAAGACCGACGCGCTTGATGCCGTGGGCAACACCACCAAGGCCGTCACCAAGGGCTATGCCATCGGTTCGGCGGGGCTTGCCGCGCTCGTGCTGTTTGCCGCCTACACCACTGACCTCCGTGAATTCTTCCCGGATCTCGCGGTCAGCTTCAGCCTCGAAAACCCCTATGTCATCGTCGGGCTGCTGCTCGGCGCGCTCCTGCCGTACCTGTTCGGTGCGATGGGCATGACCGCTGTGGGCCGCGCGGCGGGCGATGTGGTGCTCGACGTGCGCAACCAGTTCCGCGACAATCCGGGGATCATGGCGGGCACCTCCAAGCCCGACTATGCCCGCACCGTGGACCTCGTGACCAAGGCCGCGATCAAGGAAATGATCGTTCCGTCGCT
>JAZKBJ010000241.1:0-13433 GCA_040388685.1 Pseudomonadota bacterium | reverse complement strand
TTAAACGCGATCTGCTTGGAAAACTTCTTGGGCTCGTTCATCTCGCCCTGCGGCATGTAGATCGCGCGCGTCTGTTCAAACAGCTCGTCCATGCCTTCCTTGCCCGCGCCGGAAACCGACTGGTAGGTGGCCACAACCACGCGCTTGATCTTCGCGGCATCGTGCAACGGCTTGAGCGCGACGACCATCTGCGCGGTCGAGCAGTTGGGGTTCGCGATGATGTTCTTCTTGGTATAGCCATCGATCGCATCGGGGTTCACCTCGGGCACGATCAGCGGCACATCGGGATCCATCCGGTAGAGCGACGAATTGTCGATCACCACGCATCCCGATGCGGCGGCGCGCGGCGCATGAATTTCGGTGGGGCCGGAGCCTGCAGCAAACAGCGCGATGTCCCATCCGGTGAAATCGAAGTTCTCGATGTTCTTCACCTTGAGCCGCTTGCCGGTCTCGCCAAAGTCGATCTCGGTGCCCTGCGAGCGCGGCGACGCCACGGCAGCGATTTCGTCCAGCGGAAACTCACGCTCGGCGAGGATGTTGAGCATTTCGCGGCCCACGTTCCCCGTCGCGCCGACAACTACAACCCGGTAACCCATTTCCATTCCCTTCCAGCGGCCCGTCCGCATCTGAACGGGCCGTCCTTAGCGGCTGGTTCCGACCAGCCAAGCGATTTGGGCTTTACGCCCGTCAAATGCGGCTATTGCCCGCTGCCAGAGCTCCCGCTCCCAGCCCCATTACGATCAAGGAAGCGGAAAATCGTCTCATACAAGTGCTGGCTCACCTTCGGGCCGCTGATGCGGTGGGTGTAGCCGGGATAGAGCATCATCTCGAACGGCACCGCCTCGCCCTGCAGTTTGGCGATGATCGCGCTGGCGTTTTCAAACACCACGTTGTCATCGGCCATGCCGTGGATGATCAGCAGCGGATCGCTGATTTTCTTGGTATCCGCCAGCGCGTTCGACGCCTCGTAGACCTTGGGCAGCTTGTTCGGATCGCCCAGATAGCGCTCGGTATAGGTCGTGTCGTAGATCTGCCACTTGGTCACCGGCGCCACGGCAATGCCCGCCGCATAGGCACCCGGATTGGCCTCAAGCATCTTGATCGACATGTACCCGCCATAGGACCAGCCGAACGTGCTGATCTTGTCGGCCGCAACGAACGGCTGTTTCTTCAGCCAATTGGCACCGGCCAGCTGGTCCTCGACCTCGACCGAGCCCATCGCATGATGCAGCGCCGAGGCGAACTTGACGCCGCGGTTCTCCGATCCGCGATTGTCGATCGCAAAGTAGATATAGCCCTTGTCGACGATCGCCTGCGCCAGCGCGCCCTGAAAGCCCTTGGTCACCACCTGCGACGTCGGCCCGCCGTAGTGATAGGTGAACACCGGATAAGTCTTGCCCGGCTCCAGCGGCGGGGTGATCATCATGTAGTGCAGCGGCGTGCCGTCGGCCGCCGGAATCGTGCCGAACTGCGCCGGACGGTGGCTGGCAAGATAGGGCGCATAAGGATGAGCCCCCGCCACCTTGTTCTCCTCGATCCACGCCAGCCGCTTGCCGCTGGTATCGGCAATGAACGACTGCGCGGGCTGCGCGTCCGCCGAGCGCGTGATCATCAGCGTCTGGCCGCTCTTGTCCATCGAGGCGTTGTTGACCCAGCCAAGCTCGGTCAGCCGCGTCTGCTTGGCCGGCGCACCCAGATCGAGCGCATAGACCTGCTGCGCCAGCACATCGTCGCGCGTGCCGGTGAAGTAGAGCTTGCCGCCCTTCTCATCCACGCCGACCAGACCGGTCACGGTCCAGTCGCCCTTGGTCAGTTGCGCCCACTTGCCCGACTTGTAGCGATAGAGGTGCCCGAAGCCGTCGCGCTGCGACCACCACACCAGACTGCCGTCCTTGAGGAACCGGTAGCTGTCCGACAGATCGATCCAGTGCTTCGCCGCAGCCTTCTCGGAGAACAGCACGCTGGACTTGCCGGTCATGGGATCGACCTTGAGCATGTCGAGCACGGTCTGCTCGCGGTTCATCCGCTGAACATAAAGCGTCTTGCCATCGGGCGCCCAATCGACCCGCGCGAGGTAGATGTCCTTGTCCTTGCCAAGATCGACCTCGACCTTGCCCGACCCGTCGGGCGCCATGACGTAAAGCGAAACCTCGGCATTGGGCGTGCCCGCCGCCGGATAGCGCTGCGCATAAGTCTTGGTGTCCTCCGCACCGATGGCCGTACGCGTGACCACGCCGACCATGCTCTCGTCGAAGCGCTCCACCGCGATCCGGCTTTCGTCGGGCGACCACCAGAAGCCGTTGAAGCGGTTCATTTCCTCTTGCGCCACAAACTCGGCCTCGCCCCAATGGACGTCCGCGTTCGCTTCCTCGGGCGTGATCGCCACTGCCGCCGCGCCCGTCACCGGTCCGGCCCACAGCCGCCGGTCGCGCACGAAGGCGATGTGCTGGCCCTTCGGTCCCAGCTTCGGCGTCAGTTCGCCGCCCTTGGTGCCCTCCACCTTGCGCACGGTGCCATCAAGCCCCGCGATCAGCAGATCGCCATCGACCGGGACCAGCACGGACTTGCTGTCCGCCGCCCATTCATAGGACACGATGCCCTTGAGATCGCCGATGCGCTGGCGCTCGCGCTGCATCTTCTCGGCTTCGGACAGTTCGCGGCCCGAGGAGAGCTTCAGCGAATCCACCAGCATCTTCCACTCGCCGGTGGTGCGGTCGAAGCCCCACAGGTCATAGCGCTCGCGGTCATCGGCGCGGTTGCGCAGCAGCGTCAGGTAGCGGCCATCGGGCGACAGCTTCACCGCGCGCGGCGCCGGGCCATTGAGGCCCGGGCTGGCGAACACGCGCTCGAAGGTCAGATCCTTGACGGCAGCGGCAGAAGTCTTGGTCATAGGTTGACCCTGTTGTGCATGGGCGAGCGGAGCAAACGCGAGTGTCGACAGCGCGCAGGCGGCAAGCAGACGGAAATGACGCATGGGAGTTCGGTATCCTCTGGCCCCGTTCAAGCCGGGGGCAAATTGACGATGCGCCTTGGTGGCCCGAATTGGTTGCGTTTGAAAGCAGAAAAGGCGCCCTGACCGGTGAGCCAGGACGCCTTTTTCAAACACTTTCGTGTCGTGCGTTGGGTGGTTAGACCCGCCTGCTCAGTCCGCGCTGACCTTGGTGACCTTGCGCTCGGCAATACGTGCCGATTTGCCGGTCCGGCCGCGAAGGTAGTAGAGCTTCGCACGACGAACGACACCACGGCGAACCACGGTAATCGAATCGATGTTGGGCGAGTAGAGCGGGAACACGCGTTCCACACCTTCGCCGAACGAGATCTTGCGAACGGTGAAGTTCGAGCCGAGGCCCCGGTTCGAACGCGCGATGCACACGCCTTCGTAAGCCTGGACGCGGGTGCGTTCGCCTTCAACGACGCGCACGCCGATGCGCACGGTATCGCCCGCACGGAACGATGGAATTTCCTTCTTCGCCTTGTATTCGGCGATGGCTTCAGCTTCAAGCTGCTGAATCAGGTTCATTTTTCAAATCCTGCACTTCACGTTGCGCACCAGAGGCAGACTGGACCCGAGCGCCGATGTGACGCTCCCAAAGGTCCGGCCTGCGTAGCCGTGTATCGTCTTCCGAACGGCGTTTCCGCCACTCTGCGATTTTCGCGTGATCCCCCGATCGCAACACTTCAGGGATCATGCGCCCTTCCCACACAGCGGGCCGGGTATAATGAGGGTACTCAAGAAAACCGTTCTCGAACGACTCCTCATGCCCACTCAAGGCCGCGCCCATTACGCCGGGAAGCAGCCGAATGCAAGCGTCGAGCAGCATCAGCGCGGCACATTCCCCGCCCGAAAGCACGATGTCGCCGACGGAGACTTCCTCAACATCGCGGCCATCGAAAATGCGCTCGTCAAACCCCTCGAACCGCCCGCACAGCAGGATCACCCCCGGCCCCGCCGCCAGTTCCCGCACCCGCCCCTGCGTCAGCGGCTTGCCGCGCGGGGTAAGCGCTATGACAGGCCGAAGAACCTCCCCGGCACGACGGGGAGGGGGACCATCCGCAGGATGGTGGAGGGGTAAAGCGCCGGGCATAACCCCTCCACCACTGCCTTCGCCAGCGGTCCTCCTCCCGGTACCGGGGAGGTTCTGCCCCCGCGCAAAATCCACCGCCTTCGCCAGCACATCCACCCGCAAGACCATCCCAGCCCCACCACCAGCAGGCGTATCGTCAACAGTCCGGTGCTTGTCCGCAGCAAAGTCGCGGATCTGCACCGCATCCATCGACCACTTCCCCTCAGCCAGCGCCCGCCCCGCAAGGCTGACCCCCAAAGGGCCGGGAAACATCTCGGGATAGAGCGTGAGGACTGTGGCGGCGAAGGTCATGGCTCCAGCCAATGGCCCGCTTCTATCACTTTCGCAATGTGTCCCAGTTCCAGCCGCTCGTAGGGGCTAGGATAGGAAAAGCTGCCTCGCAAAGGCCAAGTCAGAAGTTGCCACGTGATCTGGAACGGGAAAAACAGCGAAAGGCCTTCATCAAGGCAAGCAAACCGCTTCCAAGGCCATTGCCACACCTGGTCCCCAAATTCCTTGGCGAGCGCTTCAGCAAGGTCTTCAACATCGCCGCCAGAAATTTGAATATCATGATCAATCGCCGACGAGGCCGTAAGCCGATCACGCCGAACACCACTCTGTGCGACTACGATATCGATGATCCGATCCTGTGTTGAGACCATCAAACTGTCCAGTTCTCAACCACCAACCCCGGCACATCCCGGAAGTCCGCTTCATTGTCGGTCACCACAATCAACCCATGCGACAGCGCATGGGCTGCGATCAATCGATCATAGCTGGCGCGCTTGAAGGGCAGCGTGGCATAGGCCTGCGCCGCCTTGAAGTCGAAGTCGAGCACCGGGACCTCCTCCACGAAAGCGCGAAGCTGCTCTGTCGCGGGCGGCTTCTCGTTTGCAGAACCGTAGGCCACCTCGGCATAGCAAATTGCCGAAGTCACCATCTCGCCAGCCTCGCACTGCGAAGCCCGCGCATAAACGCCCGGATCTTCGTTCATGACCAGCGCGATGATGACGTTGCTGTCGAGCAGGTATTTCACTGCTCGTCCTTGCCAGCGTCGCGCCCTCGGAGTGGACGTTCCTCAAACACGCGGTCTTCGGGGCGAATTGACTTCAGGCTGGTCGCAGATCCGGCGACTTTGGCAATGTTGAACATGCGCTTTGGCTGTTCTACCGGCTCATAAGAAAGGAACTGTCCGTGCTCCACCACAAGCTCCATTTCCATTCCGGCTGATAGTTGGGTGCCTGACGGTATCCGCACCGCCAGCGAATTGCCCGACTTGAAAATCTTGGTCCTGTGCCGCTGCTTCTCGATGACTTTCAGCCAAGGTGCAGAACCGAAAACGCGACTCATGCCAAATTTCCGGGGTTCTTCAGCGACTTTGTCGTCCTTTGCCATCGCGGCCTCCGTATATACAGCCTGTATATACTACTCCACGTAGAGCGCTTCAATCACCATCCGCACGTCATCCCATTCCGGAACGGCTTCCACCTTCATCGGCACCATGAAGCGCTTGCCGTCGGGCTTGCGGATCTCCAGAACATCGCCCGCGCCGAAGTTGTCGATGGCGATGCATTCGCCGAGCGCTTCTCCGCTGGTGGAGACGGCGGGCATGCCGAGCAGGTCGGCGTGGTAATATTCGCCCTCGCCCAAAGGCGGCAGGCTTGAACGCGGCACGGTCAGCGCCGTTCCGCGCAGTTTTTCAGCTGCGGTGCGATCCGGCACTTCGGCAAAGCGGGCGATTGCACCGCCCTTGCCGTCATCGCGGAGCGAGGTCACCGTCAACTTTGAATCGCAGAAGGCGCGGTATCGCTTGAGCGACGCCACGCCTTCCCCGAACAGTTTGAGGCGGACGTCCCCCGTCACCCCGTGTGCGCCAGTGATGGCGGCGAGCGTGACGGGTTTGTCCGACAAGATCAGGCTTCCGTCTGCTCTTCGGCAGCGGCTTCGGCCGGAGCTTCTTCAGCAACCGGTGCGGCAGCGGCTGCAGCAGCAGCTTCGGCGGCTTCGGCAGCCTTCTTGGCCTTGTCTTCAGCGCGCTCCTTGGCCTTCTTGCCGGGGACGCCAGCGTTCGGGTTCAGGGTAACCTTGCGCTCCTTGATGCCAGCCTTGTCGAGCATGCGGGCAACGCGGTCGGTCGGCTGGGCGCCAACGCCGAGCCAGTAACGCACGCGGTCTTCGACCAGACGGACGCGGTTTTCATCGTCCTTGGCGAGGAGCGGGTTATAGGTGCCGACCTGCTCCAGATAGGCGCCGTCGCGCGGAGCGCGGCTGTTGGAGACGACAACCTTGTAATACGGGCGCTTCTTCGAGCCACCACGCGAAAGACGAAGAGAAACTGCCATTAGATCAACCTTTCAGCGAAATACGAAAAACTTCAAAACTTCAAAAAATCAGCGCTTCTTGAGCAGGTCGCCCAGATTGCCCGGGAGCCCGCCGGAACCAAGGCCCGGCAATCCGCCGCCGCCCATTCCGCCACCAAGCCCGCCCGGCCCCATCTGCTGGTCCAGCCCCGGCATCGCAGCGCCAAGGCCACCCTTGCCGAACAGCGCGCCCAGCCCCTTGAGGCCACCCATCTTCTTGATCTGCTTCATGGCCTTGGCCATTTCCTGATGCATCTTCAGAAGCTTGTTGACGTCCTGCACCTGGGTGCCAGACCCCTTGGCCACGCGGATCTTGCGCTTGGCGTTGAGCAATTCGGGGCGTTCGCGCTCTTTCACGGTCATCGAACCGATGATCGCGTCCATGCGCAGCAGCACGCGGTCGTCCATGCCGGACTGCGCCATCGCCGCCTTGGCCTTCTTCATGCCGGGCATCATGCCCGCCAGCGCGCCAAGCCCGCCCATGCTCTGCATCTGGCGCAACTGCGTGCGCAGGTCGTTCATGTCGAACTGACCCTTCGACATGCGCGCGGCAAGCTTCTCGGCGTCTTCGACCTGGATCGTCGCCGCCGCCTTCTCGACCATGGAGACGATGTCGCCCATGCCGAGGATGCGGCCGGCAACGCGCTCCGGGTGAAACGGCTCGATCGCGTCGAGCTTTTCGCCGGTGCCTGCAAACTTGATCGGCTTGCCCGTGACCGCGCGCATCGACAGTGCCGCACCGCCGCGCGCATCGCCGTCCATACGGGTCAGCACCACGCCGGTCAGATCGACTTCGCCCGAGAACGACTGCGCCACGTTGACCGCGTCTTGCCCGGTCAGTGAATCGACGACGAGCAGCGTTTCCTTCGGCACCGAAACGGCGGCAACCGCCTTCATCTCGTCCATCAGCGCCTGATCGACGTGGAGACGGCCCGCAGTGTCGAGCATAAGCACATCGACCGCCTGCAGCTTCGCGGCATTCACCGCGCGCGTGGCGATTTCGACCGGTGCCTGCCCGACGATGATCGGCAGCGTGGCGACGCCTGCCTGTTCGCCCAGAACCTTGAGCTGCTCCTGCGCCGCCGGACGGTTGACGTCCAGCGATGCCATCAGCACCTTCTTGCCGTGCTTCTCTTTCAGAAGCTTGGCGATCTTGGCGGTGCTGGTGGTCTTGCCCGAACCTTGCAGGCCGACCATCATGATCACGACCGGAGGCGCGGCATTCAGATCGAGTTCGGCAGTCCCGCCGCCAAGCATCTCGACCAGCGCATCATTGACGATCTTGACGACCTGCTGGCCCGGCGTGACCGAGCGCAGCACCGACTGGCCCACGGCCTGTTCGGAAACGCTGTCGATAAAACGGCGGACGACCGGGAGCGCCACGTCGGCCTCAAGCAGAGCGATGCGCACTTCACGCATCGCCGCGAGGACATCTTCCTCCTTGAGCGCGCCGCGGCCACGCAGGCGATCGAAGACGCCTCCAAGCCGGTCTGAAAGACTATCGAACACGCACAATTCCCATCAGCACGCCCTTGCCAGAACACCACAATCGCGTAACGCGAAAAACGCCGGTGGGCGAAACCTCGCCGACCAGCGTGTGGCATCCTGAACAGGGGCCGTTGTCGAATCTGCGGCAACCCGAAGGCTACCTGCACGGCGGCCCCTACGCGCAATCGCCCGCCTTGGCAAGCATGGCCCGGCCAAACGCCCCAAATCAGTCCGTTCCGGTCACTATACATAGATCACGGAAAGCTGTTCTTAACCAAAACTTCAGGAGGTTTGCGTAGTCATTCGACATTGGCAGCCAGGCCTGTGCCGGGTTGCGGGGGCATTACGAAGGCTAGGGTATGGCGACAGAGCCTGCACACCACGACGAGCGCAACGGATCCAAGGCGAAAGCCGACCGCGATCTTGTCGGTCTCGGCATCGTCATAGCGACGATCCTGCTGTTCGTGGCGAACGGCTCCTCGGTCATTGCCGACTTCATCACGTCGATGGTCAGTGGCGGCAAGCCGCGAGACCAGATGCTGAGCACGGCCCTGCTCCTGAACATTGCCCTGCTGCTGTTCGGATGGCGCCGCTATGCCGATCTGACCAGTGAAGTGGGCCAGCGCCGCGAAGCCGAGGAAATGGCGCACAAACTGGCCCATACCGATCCGCTGACCGGTTGCCTCAACCGCCGCAGCATTGGTGGCGCCCTGCAGGATATCATCACTACGGCACGCCAGACCGGTCACGAAGTCGTGGCGATGATGATCGATCTCGACAATTTCAAGCGTTCCAACGACGTCCATGGCCATCAGGCGGGCGATGCTGTCCTGCTCGAGGCCGCGCGCCGAATTCGCAGCGCCCTGCCGGAGCGCTCGATCATCGCACGGCTCGGCGGCGACGAATTCGCCTGTGCGGCCATTTACGATCCCGACCATGCCGAGGCCATCGACCGTCTGGTGTTGCGTATCAACGAAGCCGTTGCACGCCCGGTCGAAGCTGACGGCATTTCGCTCGAAGTCACCGCGTCAATCGGCCTTGCCGCCACAACCATCGGCGAAAAGGGTGAGCCATCGGTCCTGGCAGATGCGCTCATGCACCGCGCTGATCTCGCCATGTATCAGGCCAAGAAGGCCGGGCGGAACCGCTATTGCTGGTTCGAAGCGAGCATGGAAAGCGAACTGCGTTACCGCAGCGAGCTGGAACGCGGGATCCGCGAAGGCGTCGCGCGTGGCGAGTTCGTGCCTTATTACGAAAAGCAGATCGACCTGGACACCGGCGAACTGTCCGGCTTCGAGATGCTGGCCAGATGGCGCAGCCCGGATTACGGCCTGCTCTCGCCCGAAGTGTTCATTCCGATCGCCGAGGAAATCGGCCTGATCTCAGACCTGTCAGAAAGCCTGATCCGTCAGGCTCTGACCGATGCGCGCGAGTGGGACGCCAACCTCACGCTGTCGGTCAACATCTCGCCTATCCAGTTGCGCGATCCGTGGTTTGCCCAGAAGCTGCTGAAGCTGCTGGTCGAAGCAAACTTCCCGCCGCACCGGCTCGACATCGAGATCACCGAAACGTGCCTGCATGAAAATCTCGGCGTCGTACGCACCCTGATCACCAGCCTCAAGAATCAGGGCATCCGCATCAGCCTCGACGATTTCGGCACCGGTTATTCCAGCCTTGCGCAATTGCGGACGCTGCCGTTCGACCGGATCAAGATCGACCGCTTCTTCGTCTCCAACCTCGGCCAGAGCAGGGACAGCGCGATGATCATCGAAGCCATCTCCTCGCTTGGCAAGGGCATGGAACTGCCGATCACCGCAGAGGGCATCGAATCCGCCGAAGTGCTTGCGGAACTGCGCAAATTCGGCTCGTTCAAGGGCCAGGGCTTCCTCTATGGCCAGCCCAGCGATGCCGACAGTGTGCGCACCATGCTGGCCGATCAGAACCTGCTGTGCCAGAAACTACCCGAAGTTCCCCTCGCCACGCCGGTTCCGCCGCGCTCGGCTACGGCCTGAACGCGCGCGACAGGGCGGCAGAAGTCGCCAGCACGATTGCAAGGCAGCGCCTGACTGCCTATGTCGCGCGCCATGCGCATTCCCTTTCGCAAGATGCATGGCCTTGGCAACGATTTCGTGGTGATCGACGCCCGCGAGACGCCTGTCGCCATGACCGGCACCCGTGCAGCGGCCCTTGCAGACCGCCGCACCGGCGTTGGCTGCGATCAGCTTATCGTGATCGAGCCATCGGCGCTTGCCGATGTGCGCATGCGGATTTTCAATAATGATGGCAGCGAAGTCGAGGCGTGCGGCAATGCCAGCCGCGCGGTCGGGCTATTGCTCGGCGGCACGCAGACCATCGAGACACTCGGCGGATTGATCCGCTCGCAAGCGAACGGCCACGGCGTATCGGTCGACATGGGTGTGCCCCGCCTGCGCTGGGACGAAATTCCGGTGACCTATGCGATGGACACGCTCGAAATGCCGGTTGGCTGGGAAGAGCTCGAAAACCCTGTCGGCGTCAACGTCGGCAATCCCCACGTGATCTTCTTCGTGCCTGATTGCGATGCGGTCGATCTCGAACATCTCGGCCCGCTGATCGAGAACGACCCGTTGTTTCCAGACCGGATCAACGTCAATGTCGCCAGCCGCGTCGGCCCCGGCCACCTCAAGCTTCGCGTATGGGAGCGCGGTGCCGGCCTGACCCGCGCCTGCGGCACCGGTGCCTGTGCCACCGCCGTCGCCGCGATCCGCCGCAAGCTGACCGGTCGCACTGTCCGCGTCGATCTGCCCGGCGGTCCGCTGACGATCAGTTGGCCCGAAGGCGGCAATATCGAGATGACCGGCCCCGCCACGCTCGCATTCGAAGGCTCGTTCGAGGACGCAGACTTCCCCGCATGACCGTGCAGGTCGTCTCTCTGGGTTGCCGCCTCAATATATCCGAGAGCGAGGCGATCACCGCGATGTTGCAGGGTGGCCCACCCACGGTCGTGGTCAACTCCTGCGCGGTGACCGCCGAAGCCGTACGCCAGTCGCGCCGCACGGTGCGCCGCCTGCGCCGCGAATACCCGGGCGCACGACTGGTCGTCACCGGCTGCGCTTCGACCATCGACGTCGAGGCCTTCGCGCAGATGCCCGAAGTCGACGCCGTCGTGCCGAATGCCGAAAAGCTTGAAGCGCGTCACTGGACGCAGCGCAACGTCCCACCCGCAAGCCTGTCCCAGCGACACACCCGCGCCTTCGTGGCCGTGCAGAACGGCTGCGACCACGCCTGCACCTTCTGCGTGATCCCGCAAGGCCGCGGTCCGAGCCGGTCGCTGACAATTCCCGATGTGCTGCGCACGGTCGAACACCAGCTTGCCCTCGGCGTGGCAGAAGTCGTGCTGACGGGCGTCGATGTCACCTCATGGGGCGGCGATCTCCCCGATGGCCTGCGCCTCGGCCAACTCGTCGCCGCGATCCTGACCGCGTTCCCCACCCTGCCCCGATTGCGCCTGTCCTCGCTCGATGGCGTCGAGATCGACCCGGTCCTGCTCGACCTCATCACTGGCGAGCCGCGCGTGATGCCGCACATTCATCTCTCGCTGCAATCGGGCGACGATATGGTGCTCAAGCGGATGAAGCGCCGCCACACGCGCGGGCAGGCCATTGCGCTCGTCCGGCAGATCAAAGCGCGCCGGCCCGAAGTCGCCATCGGCGCAGACCTTATCGCCGGTTTCCCCACCGAAACTGCCGAAATGCACGCCGCCAACCTGTCGATCGTGGAGGAATGCGACGTGGTCCACGGCCATATCTTCCCCTATTCGCCGCGCCCCGGCACGCCTGCCGCCCGAATGCCGCAAGTTGCGCCCACCGAGGTTCGCAAGCGCGCCGCCGAACTGCGCGCCGCCGTTGCCTCCCGGCGCGATACCTGGCTGCAAACGCTTGTCGGAAAGCCCGCTGTGGTGCTTGCCGAGCGTGACGGAACCGGCCATGCGGGCCACTTCGCAAGTTACCGCACACCGACAGACGCCGTGCCCGGCAGCCTCGTCATCTGCACCCCCACACGGATCATCGAAGGAATACTGGAATGAGCGGCGAAAGCTGGTCTGACCGCCTCGTCGGCGGTTTTCGCAAGACCTCGGAACGCCTCGCCGAAAACCTCGGCGGCATCGTCGGCAGCACCCGGCTGACTGAAACGCAGCTCGACGATCTCGAGGACGCGCTGATCCTGTCCGACCTCGGCCCCCGCGCCGCCGCGCGTATCCGCGACAAGCTGAAGGGTGCCCGCTTCGAGAACGGCGTGGACGAACAGGGCCTCAAGGAAGCCGTGGCCGAGGAAATCGCCGCGATCCTGCGCCCCGTCGCCAAGCCGCTCGACATTGTCGCGTTCCCGCGCCCGCAAGTCATCCTCGTGATCGGCGTCAACGGCTCGGGCAAGACCACTACCATCGCCAAGCTGGCGCACCTGTTCCAGGAACAGGACTACGGCGTCATGCTCGCGGCGGGCGATACCTTCCGCGCCGCCGCCATCGGCCAGCTCAAGGTCTGGGCCGAGCGCCTGAACATTCCCGTCATCACTGGCCCCGAAGGCGGCGACCCCGCCTCAATCGTGTTCGATGCGGTCAAGGCCGCGACCGACACCGGCATCGACACGCTGATCGTCGACACCGCCGGACGTCTCCACAACAAGCGCGAGCTGATGGACGAACTCGCCAAGGTCCGCCGCGTGCTCAGCCGCCTGAATCCCGAGGCTCCGCATGACGTCGTGCTGGTGCTCGATGCCACCAACGGGCAGAATGCGCTCCAGCAGATCGAAATCTTCAAGGAAGTGGCAGGCGTGACCGGCCTCATCATGACCAAGCTCGACGGTACCGCGCGCGGCGGCGTGCTGGTGGCCGCAGCCGAGCAATACGGTTTGCCCATCCACGCCATCGGCGTCGGCGAGAAAATCGACGATTTGCGCCCCTTCGACCCCGACCTCGTCGCCAAGGTCATTGCGGGAGTATTCCGTTGAGCACCGAAACCGACAAGCCCAAATCGTCCTGGGTCAATCTGCTGGTCGACTACGGTCCGCTGCTGGTGTTCTTCGTCGCCTACCGCGCGTTCAAGCCCGAAGGGGCATCGAATGGCGTCGGCGAAGTCGTCGCCGCCACCAAGGGCACGGCGGTGTTCATGGTCGCTACAGTCATCGCGCTGATCGTCTCGAAGTGGCGTCTGGGCAAGGTCTCGCCGATGCTGTGGCTGTCCACGGCGCTGATCCTTGGATTCGGCACGCTCACTGTGTTGCTGGGCGATCCGTTCTGGATCCAGGTAAAGCCGACCGCGATCTACCTGCTGTTTGCCGGCGTCCTGTTCGCCGGCCTTGCGCGGGGAAAACCGATGCTCCGCATCCTCCTCGAAGCCGCCTTCGAAGGGCTGGACGATGCCGGGTGGATGAAACTCTCGCGCAACTGGGCGTTCTTCTTTCTGTTCCTCGCCGTCCTCAACGAAGTGCTGCGTTACTTCTTCAACGTGGCGAACGGTAATTTCGAGGTCTGGCTTCAGGC
>JAZKBJ010000240.1:8046-8926 GCA_040388685.1 Pseudomonadota bacterium | reverse complement strand
CGCGGCGACCCCGGGCGCATCGCGCAGCAGCGCCCGCGCGCCCTGATCGCCGCTCAGCGCGGCGATCGACGGAAAAGCCGTACGCGCGATCAGCGCCGGCACCATGCGTATGTCGCCCGACAGCGTCGCGGTCAGCGTCTACCGAGCTCCTTCGCGTGATAGCGATACCGCCATGGATCTCGATTGGCTCGAAGGTTACGCCCTGATCACCGAACGGCGCACGATCGAGATTCCCGCAGGACAAACCACGATCCGCTTCGAAGGCGTCGCCGCCGGGCTGTTCCCCGAAAGCGCCATCGTCACCGGCCTGCCCTCAGGCGTGCGTGAAAAGAACCTCGACGCCGATCTGCTCTCGCCGCGCAGCCTCTATGCGCGCGCCTATGGCCGCCCGGTCATCCTGCGCCGCACGTTGCCGGGGTCAGGCAAGGTAACCGAGGAACGCGCCGTGATCCGCTCCGGCCCCGATGGCGCGGCAATCGTGCAAACCGCCGCCGGTGTTGAGGTTGCCAATTGCGGTGGCCCGGATGCCGCGCTCATCTATCCCGACCTGCCCAAAGATCTGTCTGCGCGGCCCACGCTCTCGGTTCAAACCGAGTCCGCGAGTGCGCAAAAGGCGACCCTGTCGCTGTCCTATCTCGCATGGGGTTTCGACTGGCAAAGCAATTACGTCATCCGCATGAACCCCGATGGGCGCACCGCCGACCTCTCCGCGTGGGTCACTCTCGCCAGCAGCGACAGCACAAGCTTCGGGAATGCTGAAACCGCCGTCATCGCAGGAAAGGTCAACCGCGAGGACAGCGAAGCCGGAGACACACCCAGCGGCGGCGAACTCGTGCTGCGGTGCTATCTGCAATCGCTTGTGCCGCCGCCCATGGTTGCG